>NZ_CP047895.1:2242500-2542500 GCF_009913435.1 Sphingomonas changnyeongensis
GCCAGCGCGGAGGGCCGGGACAATGGCTGACGCAGCACAATCGGCAGTTGTCCACTGGATCAAAGCCGATCCGAGCGGCTCTGGTAATGTTACGGCATGTGGCAGGCGACACGTATTCCCAATGCGCGGCACAGGCTGGCGAGTGGGCGATATCACCTGCCCTGAATGTGATCGGGCTATCGTAGCGGCTCTGTCTAGAAGGCTGGCGGAGAGCACGGAGGCCGCTCTGCTTAGAGAGCTGGCGAACGCGCCGGAGGCCGCCCATGGCTGACCGCCCCCAGCGCGTCTTGGTCGCCTGCGAATTCTCCGGCACCGTGCGCGATGCGTTTCTGGCGCGCGGCTTCGACGCTTGGAGCTGCGATCTGCTCGCGGACGAGCGCGGCAGCAATCGGCACATCCGCGGTGACGTGCGCGACATCCTCGGGGACGGCTGGGATCTGCTGATCGTGGCACACCCGCCTTGCACGCGGCTGTGCAACAGCGGCGTGCGCTGGCTGTCGGCCCCGCCGCCGGGTCGCACCCGTGCCGAAATGTGGGCCGAGCTGGACGAAGGCGCGGCGCTGTTCTCGACGCTGTGGAACGCGCCGATCCCGCATGTCGCGGTGGAGAACCCGGTGATGCACAAGCACGCCAAGGCGCGGATCCGCAACTATGCCGCACCGGCGCAGTCGGTGCAGCCGTGGCAGTTCGGGCATGGCGAGACGAAGCGCACATGCCTGTGGCTGCGCAACCTGCCGCCGCTTCGGCCCACGCTGATCGTGGCGGGCCGCCAGCCGCGCGTTCACCACATGTCTCCGGGGCCTGACCGCTGGCGCGAACGGTCGCGGTTTTTCCCCGGCATCGCCGCCGCCATGGCTGACCAGTGGGGCGATCACATCGCCCAGAGCGAGGAGCGCGAGGCAGCATGAGCTACGCCGAAACCACCAAGGTGCCGTTCGACAACAGCATCGCCGAGATCGTGGGCATCGTCCGCAAGTGCGGCGGCACCCAGATCGTGCAGGCCGACCTGGGCGACCATTTCGTGCTGCAGTTCACCCTGACCGGCCGGATGATCCGATTCCGCGTCGCGTTCCCGACAGACGCCCAGATCGCTGAGATGATCGGCCCCCGCCAGGATCCTGTGCGGTTCGCCGAGCAATGGCGCCGCCAGCGCGGCCGCGCGCTGCTTCTCGTCATTAAGGCGAAGTTCGAGAGCGTGGTCAGCAACGTCGAGACGGTCGAAGAGGCGTTCCTGGCCAATGTCGTCATGTCCGACGGCCAGACGCTGTACGACAGGGTGCGCGAGCCGATCGCACTCGAATACCAGTCCGGCGCGCCTTCGCCGCTGCTGATTAGCGGGCCGCCGTCGGGAGGGCGCGCATGATCCCCCGCCTCACCTTCTACCGCTGGGGCGGCCACGACGACGAGTGCGACAGCTCCGTCGACGGGCGCGGCGTCGAGCTGCGCTGGCTCGGCCTCTACATCGAACTCAACTTTGGACGACGGAAATGAGATCGCCCCGCCTTCTGGACAGCGCAGCCGCTGCCGATCGGCTCGGGATCAGCGAGCGCACCTTGCGCGACCTGCGCAAGCGTGGCCTGATCCGCTACGTCGCCGTGACGGAGCGCAAGATCATGTATCGACCCGAGGACTGCGAATCGTACATCGAAGGCCGAACGAAGATCGACACCCCGGCGGAGGCGAACCGATCGGCGCGCCCCCAGCCCGCACGCCGGCGGCCCGGTAACGTCGTGCCATTCACGGCAATGGCGAGATGAGCGTCTATCGAGACCCGCGCTCGCCTTACTGGGTGTACGAGTTTCAGTTCCGCGGGCGCCGTTACAAGGGCTCCACCGGCTGCAAGGCCAAGCGCGACGCCGAACGGTTCGAGCGCGAGGAAAGACGGCGTGTCGCCCTCGGAGACGACATCAAGCGCAGCCTCACGCTGGATGAAGCCTTCGGGCTTTGGTGGGAGGCGCGCGGGCGGCATCACGCCAGCCAGGCGACAGAGAACTATCAGCTGAAGAACCTGCTCGCCGGGCTGGGCAAGACCACCGCCCTGGCCGACTTGGGCATGGTCGAGCTCAATCACTACGTCGCGCGCCGGAGGGCGAGCGTGGCCGATTCCAGCGTCAACCGTGAAGTCGAGCTGCTCCGCCGCGTCGTGCGGTACCTGGCGGCCTTGAAGGCCTATGAGACGCCGGAGATCGAATGGGGCCAGCTGCTGCTGAAAGAGCCCAAAGAGCGTGTCCGAGAGCTTTCCGCCGACGAAGAGGCGGCGCTGTTCGCCCAGCTGCCGGATGATCTTGCGGCGGTCGCAGAGTTCGCCCTGCTGTCCGGTCAGCGCCGGACGTCGGTCATCACCCTGCTGTGGAGCAAGGTCGATCTTGCAGGCCGCCGCGCCGAAGTCCGCGTAAAGGGCGGCGGCTGGCACAGCTTCCCCCTCACCCCCGGATGGTGGCGATAATCGCGAACCGCCCGAAGGTCGCTCCGCAGGTCTTCACTTACGACTGCCGCCGGACAGCACCGCCACGCGCCGGCCGACCGAAGCGGATCAAGGGGCAGCGATACCCCTTCAGCAAACAGGGCTGGATGCGGGACTGGCGGCGTGCGCTGACCAACGCGGGAATCGAGGACTTCCGGTTCCATGACCTCCGGCACACGGCGGCGACCCGGGTTGTGCGCTCGAGCGGCAACCTGAAGGCGGCGCAACGGATGCTCGGGCACACCGATATCGCGACAACCGCGCGCTATGCCCACGTGATCGAAGACGACCTCCGGCGCATCATGGATGCGGCCCACTCCCCGAATAGTCCCCGACAGGTGAACGAGGCCACCGATGAAAACCGCAGAAAAGCGTGACTTTTTGGGGTGTGGCGGGGCTGCTCCCAAAGCAGATGCGCTACCAGGCTGCGCTACTCCCCGACACGGGACCGTCCAGACAGGATCGCACGCCTCATGCGCGTTTCGCCCGCCTGCCGCAAGCGTCCGGTGGTAGGCCCGGAGGGACTCGAACCCCCAACCTAGCCGTTATGAGCGGCCAGCTCTAACCATTGAGCTACAGGCCCGGCCCGGAACCCTGCCGATAGCGGAGCGGCGGCGCGACTGGCAAGGGAGGATCGGCGCGCGGCGGCCGTTCACCGCTCAGCGCTGCTCCAGTTCGGCGGCAGCGGCCGCCCCGGCGACCGCCGGCAGGGTCAGGGCGATGCGCTCCGCCTCGATCACCAGCCGTCCGCCCGCCGCCTCGGCCAGCCCGCGCACGAGCCTGAGCGTGAAGCCGAGGCCGAGCACCGGCGCATCGGGCCAGTCGCCATCGGGGCCGTGGGCAGGATCGAGCAGCGAGCGTTCGTCGCGCCCGGCGAGCACGGCAGGCCGCGACACGCTGAGCCGGATCTGGCCGATGATGCCGGGATCGAGCCGCGCCTCGACGGTCTCGCCCGCCCCGGCCAGCCCGACCATCGCGCCCAGCAGCCGCACGAGCATCCGTTCCGTCGACACCGGATCGGCGGTGATCGTCGGCAGATCGGGCGCGAGGCGGAGCGCAAAGGCGACGCCGCGCAGATCGGCCAGATCGCTGAGCGCCGGGCCGAGGCTGGCGAGCAGCGCGCCCAGATCAAGCGGCCTTGGCGCCAGGCGCAGCGCGCGTGCCTCGATCCGCGCGGCGGTTTCCAGATCGTCAATGGTCGCCAGCAGCGCGCGCCCCTCGCCCAATATCTCGGCCGCCAGCTGGCGGTAGCGCACATTGACCGGGCCCATGATCTGCTGCTCGATCAGCTCGGCAAAGCCGATGATCGCATTGAGCGGCGTACGAATCTCATGCGCCAGCTGGCGCAGCGCCTCGCCGGGCAGGCTGGTGCCGAACAGGCCGGGCAGCTCGGCCCGTTCGTCGAGCCGGGGCCGGCGCGCGCTGCCGCGATAACCGGAAAAGCGGCCGATCGCCGGGTCGAACACGGGCACGGCGGAAATCCGCCATTCGCCGCCAATCGCTCCCTCGCCCGCGAGCGTCAGCCGCGCGTCGCGGAACGAGGCGCGGCGGCGGAATGCCCCCGCCGCATGACCATCGACGCCGTGCGCGCTGGTTTCGTCAGCCGAGGCGATTGACAGGCCGATCACCGCACCGCGCGCGTCGAGATCGCACCAGTGAATCACCCCGTCAGGCCCGGTTTCGAACAGAAACTCGCGCACCCTGGCCGGCGGCGGCGCGGCAAATGCGGTGTCCGCTCGCCCCTCGCGGAACGCCGCGATGCGCGCGACCAGCTCGGCGATCGGCGGAGAAGCCCGGCCGGCCATAGCCTCGGTTTGCCCGGCGGGGCTGCCGGGGACGGTTTCGGGGTCGGCCTGCGCGTGATCGTCCGGCAGCGCGTCCGTCTCGCCTGCACCGCCCGCTTCCACGTCGATGCCCATGTCCTCGGAGCTGCCCGCCGCATCATTGGCAGGCACCGGCCCCGCCCCGATCATCAGATCGCTGGGGCCAAAGGCATCAAGGGCATGGCGCGCCTTGGGCCCAAGATCGCGGCGATGGCGCAGCAGCGCCCGGGCGATGGGCGACAGGCGCGGGATCATCACCGCCCAGGCTTCGTCGTCCATCGCGGCGCGCGCTAGGACAGGCGCTGCGATCGACGCCTCGTCCTCGGCAAAGAAATGCACGAGATCGGCGGGCACCGCCTCCCCGGCCAGCGCGAGTGCTGCGCCGCGCCGCGCCGCATCGGGCACCTCGCCCCGCCAGTCGCGCAGCCGGGCCAGCGCCTCGTCGCGGCGGGGCGATGAGGTGCGGTCCGCCTGCGCAAGCAGATCGACCAGCTGACGCCACAGCGCCAGCCGCTCTGTTCTGCCCGAGGCCGGCAGGCCAAGGACGGTTGCCAGACGGTCGTCGAATCGCACCCTTACACCCCTTGGCGGCCAGCAAGGGCCGCGCCGCGAACGATAAGCCACGGAAACCGGGCGCAACAGGGGGGAAAGTGCGCCGTCACATTGTGGCACAATTGCGCTTGCCCGTAATATTCTTATAGATAGCGCATCATTTTGGAGAACAAGCTTACATGGCCGGCCCGGTGCTCGACGAAGTGGATTATGAAATTCTGGCAGCTCTTCAAGAGGATGGCCGAATTACCAATGTCGATCTCGCCGCGCGGGTCGGCCTGACGGCGCCGCCCTGCCTGCGCCGCGTCCGCAGCCTCGAGCAGCGCGGGGTGATCAAGGGCTATCACGCCCGGCTCGATCCGACTTCGCTCGGCTATGGGATCAGCGTGTTCGCGATGGTCAGCCTGCGCAGCCAGGCAGAGGCGGACCTGCAGGCGTTCGAGGAGCATGTGACCAACCTGCCCGAGGTGCGGGAATGCCACATGCTGAACGGCGAGATCGATTTCATCCTGAAGATCGTCTCGCCCGATTTGCAGGAATTCCAGCATTTCCTGACGACGAAGCTGACGACCGCCCCCAATGTCGCGAGCGTCAAAACGTCGCTCACCATCCGCACGTCGAAGGACAGCCCGGGCGTCCCGGTGCCCGGCGGCACCCGCTCCGCCGCCTGACCGGCAGCTGCGTTTCCCGGCCGGGCACAGGCCCGGCCGGGGCTGCATGGCTCAGGCCTGCTGGTCGAGCCAGATCGTCCAGAACTTCGCGATTTCACCGCGCTGACCGGTCGCGACCTGGGCGAAAGCCTGGCGGGCCGCATCCTTCTGGCCAGCCCGGGCGAGCGCCATGCCGAGGCGCAGATTGGCGACATTGGCATCAACGCCGCCCTTCTGGATCGCGAGGCGATACAGCTCGGCGGCCTTGGCGAACTCGCCATAACCGAAAAACGCATCGGCGGTGCTGAGCGCGATCTTGCCATTGGCGGCGGTCGCCGCGCTGCGCTCGGCGGCGGGCAGCGACTTCTTGTCCTCGGGCACGCGGCTGGCGGCAAGGTTGCCGATCTCGTTGATCGCCTTGCTCGACTTGTCGAAGCTGCCCTTGGCCAGGCCTTCCTTGACGACGCCGTCGGCCTCGCCGGGCAGACCGACCTTGTCGGCCAGCAGCGCATATTCGAAATAGTCGCGCTCACCCGCGAGCGCCCCGGCCGCGCGCATCAGGCGCATCAGGTCGAGGTTGGTCTGGTCGTCCATCTTCTGGCTGTCGCCATAGATGACCAGCGCCGAACGCCAGTTTTCAGCGGTCGGGTAATCGACGATCTGCATCCGCGTCCAGCGGGCGACCTGGTCCATCATCTTCGCGCTGTAGGCGACCGATGAGGCCCGGCTGTACCAGTCGGCCGGAGCCTTGCGGCCGGCTGCCTTTTCAGCCTTCACGGCTTCGTCGAGCACGGCCAGCCCCTCGACCGTCTGGTTGGTGCGGAAATGGCTTTCCGCCAGCAGCAGCTCGATGTCGTGGCTGGGCAGCCCCTGGGCGGTGACGGGGGCATAGCCGGCCTGGCGGGCCTGGGTCAGCCGCTGGATCGCGCCCGCAAAATCCTTGTCCTGATAGGCGAACTGACCGGCGAAAAACGCAAACCGGCCCAGATCCGGCGTCGCGCCCGCGGAGCCGGAGTTCAGGATGTCGTTGAGCGCTTCCTTCTGCAGCGGCCGGTCGCTGGTGCCGAGGCCGATCTGCAGCTTGAACTGGCCGAGGAAGAATTTGTCATCGGCCTCGGTCGCCCCGGTCTGGGCGGCGGGCAGCGCCGCCTTGGCAGCCGCGAAATCCTTCGCCTCGATCGCCTTTTGCAGCGGGCCGGCGGCGGCGCGGAATTCCTTGCTCAGCTTGGGCGTGAACTTCGCTTCGCCCGCCGCTTCGGCCTTGCCCTTCTTCTGGGCCAGCGCCGGCTGGCCGGCCACGGCGCCCATGCCGATCGCGATTGCCGCGCCCAGCGCCAGTTTCGACACCAACTTCATCATGATCTCCTCCAGAACCCTGTTCGCCGGGTTTCCCCCGTCTCGGGCGGATCGATACCGTCCCGCCGCACCGCGAACAAGCAGCCACTTTCGCCCCCCGCCTGACCGCCGCGCAATGAACCTTGCTTGAACCCGGGGCCAAGCTTGGCTAACCGCACGCCCACGATGATCGCGATCATTTCTCCGGCGAAAACGCTCGACTATAAAAAGCCGATCCCCGGCCTGCCGGTGACCGCGCCGCGCTATGCCGCCGATGCGGCGCTGCTTGCGGGCGCGGCGGCGCGGCTGTCGCCGGAGCGGCTGTCGGCGCTGATGGGCATTTCGGACAATCTGGCGACGCTCAACGCCGAGCGGTTCCGCAACTTCGACACGCTGCCCGAGCGGCCGGCCATCTATGCCTTTGCCGGCGACGTCTATGCGGGGTTCGAGGCGCACAGCCTGGCGGAAGAGGCGATCCTGTTCGCCCAGGATCATCTGCGCATCCTGTCGGGGCTTTACGGCCTGCTGCGCCCGCTCGACGCGATCCGGCCCTACCGGCTCGAAATGGGCACCAAATGGGCGCCCGAGCGCGGCGATCTCTATGGCTATTGGGGCGACCGGGTCGGCGGGCTGCTGGCCACCGATCTCGACGCGCAGGATGACCGCGTGGTGATCAACCTGGCCAGCCGCGAATATTGGCACGCGGTCGAGGCCGCCCCGCCGGCGGGCGCGCGCATCATCACCGTCGATTTCCGCGAACAGGGCCCGGCGGGCCTCAGGTTCAACAGCTTTGCCGCCAAGCGTGCGCGCGGGATGATGGCGCGCTTCATGTGCGAACACCGGCTGACCGAGGCCGAGGCACTCAAGGGCTTCGACACCGACGGCTACCGGTTCGACGGCGACGGATCGACCGACACGCTGTGGCGGTTCGTGCGGACATGAGCCGCAGCGCGGTCGTCATCGGCGCGCGCGGCGGCATTGGCGGCGCGCTGGCGGCGGCGCTGGTCGAGGAAGGCCAGTTTGCAACCGTCCATGCGCTGGCGCGCCCCGACATCGACATCCTCGACGAAGCCAGCATCGCTGCAGCAGCGGCACGCGTGGCTGCCGGCCCGCCGCCCGCGCTGGTGATCGTCGCCACCGGCCTGCTGCATTCGGCAACACGCGGGCCGGAAAAAAGCCTGAAGGAACTCGACGCCGCCTGGCTGACCGAGGTGATCGGCGTCAATGCGATCGGCCCGGCGCTGGTCGCCAAGCATTTCCTGCCGCTGCTGCCGCGAGGCGAGCGCACGGTGTTCGCCGCGCTGTCGGCGCGGGTGGGCAGCATTTCCGACAACCGGCTGGGCGGCTGGTATGGCTACCGCGCCGGCAAGGCGGCGCTCAACCAGCTGATCCGCACGCTGTCGGTTGAGATGAAGCGGCTGAACGACCGCGCGATCGTGATCGGCTTGCATCCGGGCACGGTCGACACCCGCCTGTCGCAGCCGTTCCAGAAGAATGTCGCCCCCGGCCAGCTGTTCGACGCGGAGCGCGCCGCCGTCCAGCTGCTCGACGTGATCGAGGGGCTGGGCGTCAAGGACAGCGGCAATCTGATCGCCTGGGACGGGGTGACGATCACGCCCTAAGCGCGCGCGCCGGCCTATGGCCGGGGCGGACCGGCCGGGGCTGACGGGACAAGCCTGTGGATAAGCCTGTGGGCCGGGTGCCGGCGGCGGCCTCAGGGACGGCGCGGGGGTGGCGTTCCCCCGCCACAGCCGCTAAGCCCAAGGGCAGGTTCCACCATTTTTGAAAGCGCAACGCCTTGAGCAGCGACGACACCGTCATCGCCGAACCGTCCGACATTCGACCGATCAGCATCGTCGATGAAATGAAGTCGAGCTATCTCGACTATGCGATGTCGGTGATCGTGGCCCGTGCGCTGCCCGATGTGCGCGACGGGCTGAAGCCCGTTCACCGCCGCATCCTCTATGCCTGCCAGGAAGCGGGCTATGTCGCGGGCAAGCCTTATCGCAAGTGCAGCCGCATCGTCGGCGACGTCATGGGTAAATATCACCCGCATGGCGACGCCGCGATCTACCTGACCCTCGCGCGCATGGCGCAGGACTGGTCGATGCGGGTGACGCTGATCGACGGCCAGGGCAATTTCGGGTCGATGGACCCCGATGAACCGGCGGCGATGCGCTATACCGAAGCGCGTCTCGCCAAAGTCGCGGGCAGCCTGCTTGAGGATCTCGACAAGGACACCGTCGATTTCCAGCCCAACTATGACGCGTCGGAACGCGAGCCGCAGGTGCTGCCGGCGCGGTTCCCGAACCTGCTCGTCAACGGCGCGGGCGGCATCGCGGTCGGCATGGCGACCAACATTCCGCCGCACAATCTGGGCGAGGTCATCCGCGCCTGCCTTGCCTATATCGACAATCCGGCGATCAGCCTGGAAGAGCTGATGGCGATCGTGCCGGGGCCGGATTTCCCGACCGGGGCGATCATCCTTGGTCAGGCGGGGGCGCGCGCCGCCTATCAGCAGGGTCGCGGGTCGGTCATCGTCCGGTCGCGCCACGAGATCGAGGAAGGCCGGGGCGACCGGCGCTCGATCGTGCTCACCGAAATTCCCTATCAGCAGGGCAAGAATGCGCTGGTCGAGCGGATCGCCGAAGCAGCCAAGGACAAGCGGATCGAGGGCATTGCCGACATCCGCGACGAATCCAACCGCATGGGCGTGCGCATCGTCATCGACCTGAAGCGCGACGCGACGCCCGAAGTGGTACTCAACCAGCTGTGGCGGCACACCCCGGCGCAGCAGAGCTTTGCCGCCAACATGCTCGCCATTCGCGGCGGCCGGCCCGAGCTGCTGACGCTGCGCGAGATCATCCAGAGCTTCATCCAGTTCCGCGAGGAGGTGATCACCCGCCGCTCGAAGTTCGAACTGGCAAAGGCGCGCGAACGTGCGCACCTGTTGCTCGGCCTTGTCATCGCGGTCACCAATCTTGACGAGGTGGTGCGGATCATCCGTGGTTCGGCCAGCCCCGCCGAGGCGCGCGCCGCGCTTCTCGCGCGCGACTGGCCGGTCGCTGAAATCGCCCCCTATATCCGGCTGGTCGAGGCGATCGACCATGAGGTGGAGGGCGACACCTACCGCATGTCCGAAGCGCAGGTGCGCGCGATCCTCGATCTGCGCCTGCACCGTCTGACCGCGCTCGGCCGCGACGAGATCGGCGACGAGCTGAAGCAGCTCGCCGCCAATATCGGCGAGCTGCTGGCGATCCTCGCCGACCGGGTGAAGCTCTATGCGGTGATGCGCACCGAGCTGGAAGCGGTCGCCGCCGAGTTCGCGACGCCGCGCCGCACGCAGATCGCCCCCGCCGCCGACGGCATCGAGGACGAGGACCTGATCGAGCGCGAGGACATGGTCGTCACCGTGACCCTGGGCGGCTATATCAAGCGCACGCCGCTCGATGCGTTCCGCGCCCAGAAGCGCGGCGGCAAGGGCCGGGCCGGCATGGCCACCAAGGACGAGGATGCGATCACCAACCTGTTCGTCACCTCGACGCACACGCCGGTGCTGTTCTTCTCCAATCTCGGCCGGGTGTACCGGATGAAGGTGTGGCGCCTGCCCGAAGGCGGGCCGAGCACGCGCGGGCGGCCGATGATCAACCTGCTGCCGCTGGCAGAGGGCGAGACGATCGCCACCGTGCTGCCGCTGCCGGAGGACGAGGCCGAATGGGGCCGGCTGCACGTGATGTTCGCGACCGCGCGGGGCAGCGTGCGCCGCAACAGCATGGATGCGTTCGCCAACATCCCGTCCAACGGCAAGATCGCGATGAAGTTCGAGGGCGAGGACGCCGATGACCGGCTGATCGGTGTCGCGCTGCTCGAGGAAGGCGATGACGTGCTGCTGGCGACCCAGTCCGGCAAGGCGATCCGCTTTGCCGCCGACGAGGTGCGCGAGTTCCAGAGCCGGTCGTCGACCGGGGTGCGCGGCATCACGCTCAAACCCGGCGACGAGGTGATGTCGCTGTCGACGCTGCACCGCGTCGGCGTGGCCGATCAGGACGAGCGCGAGGATTATCTGCGCCACGCGCCGTGGAAGGGCGAAGACCCCGACCGCGCGCCGCGGCGGATGGACGATGCGCGCTATGCCGAACTGGTCGCGCGCGAACAGTTCGTGCTCACCGTCTGCGCCAATGGCTATGGCAAGCTGTCGAGCGCCTATGAATATCGGCGCACCGGCCGCGGCGGCCAGGGTATCGTCAACATCGACAATATCGAACGCAACGGCCCGGTGGTCGCCAGCTTCCCGGCCACGACCGCGCACCAGATCATCCTGGTGACCGATCAGGCGAAGATGATCCGCATCCCGCTCGACAGCCTCAGGGTGATCGGGCGCGGCAGCGCCGGCGTCAGGCTGTTCGACGTCGCCGCCGACGAACATGTGGTCGGCGCGGCGCGGATCGAGGAAAGCGACGAGCCGGAAGACACCGCAGACGCGGGTGCTGCCGAAGGCGCCGCCGGACCGGACGGGGCGCAGGACGGGACGGGCGGCGACGCGTGATGCGGCGCCGCAGCACCGCCCCGGCAGGGCTTGCCGCCCTGATGCCGGCAGTGCTGCTGCTTCTCGCCGCGCCGCTGCGGGCGCAGACGCCGGCACCGGCGGCACCAGCACAGGCAGCCCCGGCCCCAGCCGACGACATCATCGTGTCCGCCCGGCTGTCGGGCGCACCAATCTGGACCGCGACCCGCGACGGGCGCAGGCTGGTGCTGGTCGGCGCGCTGGAGCCGGTGCCCAAGGGGCTGGACTGGAATGTCGTGCCGCTCGAACAGGCGGCGGCCCGCGCGGACCGGGTGCTCTATCCGGTCAGCGCGTCCTTTTCGGTCGGCGATGTGTTCCGCCTGCTGTTTCGCGGCGGCAAGATCACCGATCTGCCCAAAGGCCGGACGATCGCGGACTATCTGCCCCCGCCGCTGATGGCCCGGCTGGAACGGGTGATGGCGGCGGAAAAATCGGATGAATGGCGCCGCAAAAGCCCCGTCATCCTCGCCTTCCGCCTGCTTGGCCGCCATGCCGGGCTGGCGCGCGGCGGACGGTCGATCCGCGACGTCGTGGCCGATTCCGCCCGCCGCGCGGGCGTGCCGGGGCGCAGCATCGGCACGGTGCGCGGCAAAGAGGTGATCGACAATCTGATGGCGCAGGATCCGGCCGCCTATCGCGACTGCATGGCCGCGAGCATCGCGGCGGCCGAGGCCGGGCGTGACGCCGCCGCTGACCGCGCCGATGCCTGGCGCGCGCGCGACATCCCTGCCCTGCTTGCCGATCCGCTCGACACCGCGCTCAGCCGCTGCTGGCCCTGGGCGGATCCGGCCATCGGTCCAAGGCTCAAGCGCAACTGGACCGACGCGCTCGACACCGCGCTGGCCGCCCCTGGCACGACCCTGGCCGTGGCACCTGCCCGGCTTGCCGCCGAACCGGGGGGGCTGCTCGACCGGCTGGCAGCTGCAGGCTATGCGGTCGACGGGCCGCGCTGGCGCGACTGACGCGGGCCGGGCCGGCCGGTCAGCCCAGCTTGCGGCCCACCCAGACGACGCGGCCGATGATGTTGATGTCTTCAGCCGGGCAGTCCGGCCAGGACGGATAGGCGGGATTGTCGCTGCGCACGGCAACGCGGCCGCCGACCGGGTTGAGCGCCAGCCGCTTGACCATCAGCGCATCTTCGAGCCTGAGCACATAGACGCCGTCGCGCAGGCGCTCGGCCCCGTCGCTGCGGTCGATCATGATGTCGTCGCCGTCCGCCAGCGTCGGCTGCATCGAATCTCCCTGCACGCGGATGATCGACAGCCGCTCGGCCGGCGCGCGCGTCAGCCGGCGCAGCCAGGCGCGGTCGAAGCTCATCGGATACAGCGGCTGTTCGCGGTCGATCACCGCCCCCGCCCCTGCCGATGCCCCGATATCGAGCCGGGCGATGGGCAGCAGCCGTTCGGCACCGGTTTGCATCGCGCCGCTGGCATCGGCCGCGCCCAGCACCGTCTCGCTGACGCCGAAATAACGGGCGAGCGTGCGGCGATCATCGCCGTCCAGCTTGCGCGGCACGCCGCGCTTGATGAACTGCTGGATATAGGCGGCGTTGCGGCCGATCAGGCGGGAAATGCCGGCATAGTCCTCGCCACGGGAGCGGATCAGGCGGTCCAGCTCGGCACGCGGATCAATGCTGGTCATATCCTCATCTATCATAGGCATTACCCTATACCAACAGGGTTTTGACGATCCATGCCCTGATCGGGGGACCGCGCGCACATGCCGGGGAGTCGCGCCCAGAATAGCCATTTTGCGCACCTCTGTCCGCCTGTCGCGTCCAGAGTCGAGCCATTCGCGCCCCGCCTCCGCCGGTCGGTGCCGGATCCGATCTTTCTGCCGTGCCGGTGCCGCCCGACCCACAAATGGTTAACCGAACGTCCAGTGTGACTGCGATGTCACAATATTGGTTAAACTTACCGCTTCCGCATTCTGAATCGCCCCCGCGCCCCCGGCGCCGCTCCCCGCCTTTCTATGATGCCAGGAGTTTTGACAGCCTGAGGCAGGATTTTGGAATGAAGACGACGGTTTGGTTGGCATCGGTGGCAATCGGCTCGCTCATGGTGCCGGTCACGGGTGCCCTGGCGGCGGCCGACACGGCATTAGCCCACAGCGAGGCTTCCGAAGCTGCGGAGCCGCAGGATGCCAAGAATGCGCCGCCGGCCGAGATTTTCTCCACCGGCGTTGCCAAGGGCCGCGACCGGCTGGACAGCGCCACCTCGACCAGCTCGCTGCGCGCGACCGAGATCGAGAAGTTCGGCGCCCGTTCGCTCGCCGAAGTGTTCCGCAACATCCCCGGCATCCGCGCCGAAGCGATCGGCGAGGGCCTGGGCAACTACACGATCCGCGGCCTGCCGCTCGCCTCGAGCGGTTCGAAGTGGCTCAACTTCCAGGAAGACGGCCTTCCGGTCGTCGAGTTTGGCGACCTTAATCTGTTGACGCCTGACTCGCTGATGCGCTTCGACCTCAATGTCGGCCAGATCGAGACCATCCGTGGCGGTTCGGCCTCGACCTTCGCGTCCAACTCGCCGGGCGGGGTGATCAACCTCATCTCCAAGACCGGCGATGTCGAAGGCGGCGCGCTGCAGGCCTCGACCGGCATCGACTATCAGGATTACCGCGTCGACTTCTCCTATGGCGCGCGCCTCAGCGAAACCGTCCGCTTCCATGTCGGCGGCTATTACCGCGAGGGCGAAGGCCCGCGTGACAATGGCTTCACCGCCTATCGCGGCGGCCAGATCAAGTTCAACATCACCAAGGACCTGCCGACCGGCTATATCCGCCTGTACGGTAAGTATCTGAGCGACCGCACCCCGCTTTACCAGGGCGTGCCGATCGCGGTGACCGGCACCAACGAGGATCCGCGCTATTCGAACGTCGCGGGCTTCGACGCGTCGCGCGACGTGCTCCAGGGTCGCAACATCAGCAACTATGTGATCCCGAACGGCCAGAACAACCTCACCCGGTTCGACGCGCGCCAGGGCATCAACCCGACCGTCAAGTCGATCGGCCTTGAGGCGCAGTTCGACGTCGGCGACTGGACCATCACCGAACGCTTCCGTTATTCCGACATCGGCGGCAGCGTGCAGATCGCTCTGCCGCTGGCGACGGCGCCGGCCCCGCTGCTGATGGGCGCACTCGGCGCGCCGGGGGGCCGCCTGCGCTATGCCAATGGCGACCGCGCCGGCCAGCTGGTCGCAAACCCCGCGACGATCAACGGCAACGGCCTGCTGGTCAACAACATGCTCTTCAACACCCAGATGAAGAACATGGACAACATCACCAACGACCTGCGCGCCAGCCGCGTGTGGAAGGCCGGTGCTGGAGAGCTGACAACGACCGTTGGTCTCTACACGTCGCGCCAGTCGGTGTTCAACGACTTCCTGGGTTCGAGCATCATCAATGATGTGCGTGGCGGTGGCAACACGGCGCTGGTCGACCTGATCACCGCCGGCGGAACCCAGCTGACCCAGGGCGGTTTCTTCAACTTCAACGGCACGGTCGCGGCAAGCTTTGATGCGGACTATCAGGTCCTCGCGCCCTATGCCTCGGTCAACTACAAGGTCGGCAAGTTCTCGTTCGGCGGCAGTGTCCGCTTCGATCGCGGCAATGTCGAGGGCCAGGCCTTTGGCTACACGATCGGTGCGACCAACCTGCCGACCCGCCCCGTCGACATCAACCGCGACGGGACGATTTCGCCGGCCGAAACCCGCACCACGCGGTTTGACTTCAATGCCCCGTCGCTGGTCGACTATAACTACAACTATGTCAGCTATTCGGCGAGCGTGAACTACCGCGCGTCGGACTCGCTGGCTGCCTTTGCCCGCTACAGCCGCGGTGGCCGTGCGGCGGCTGACCGCATCCTGCTGACCCCGGCGATCAATCCGGTGACCGGCCGACTGGCGGCGGGCGAGGACGGCTATGACGCCGTCACCCAGACCGAGCTGGGCCTGAAGTTCCGCAAGTCGAACGTCACGCTGAACGTCACCGGCTTCCTTGCCGACACCAGCGAGAGCAACCTGCAGGTGACCTCGAACGCGGCAGGCGACACCATCGCGGTGCTGCTTGCCCGCGATTACCGGGCCTATGGTCTGGAGTTTGAAGGTGCGGTCACCTTCGGCGGGTTCAGCCTGACGGCCGGTGCCACCTACACTAAGGCGGAAATCCGCGCCGACCGCACCCAGCCGCAGTTCGTCGGCAACACCCCGCGCCGTCAGCCGCACCTGATCTTCCAGGCGACGCCGCAGTACAGCACCGATCTGTTCACGGTCGGCGTCAATGTGGTCGGTCACACCGACAGCTACACCCAGGACCAGAACCAGCTGCGCCTGCCGGGCTTCACCATCGTGAGCCCCTTCCTGCAGGTGCGGCCGGCCGACCGGGTGACGGTGATGCTCAACGTCAACAATGTGTTCGACACCATGGGCATCGTCGAAATCTCGCAGGGCGCGCTACCGGCCACCGGCGTCGTGACCGGGCGAACGATCAACCCGCGCACCGTCTCGGCCGCGGTCCGGTTCAACTTCTGAGGAACGCCGTCCCGGTCGGGGCATAACGCCCAGGCCGAACGAAGAATGCGCGGGCCGCCACGGCGCGGCCCGCGTTTTTTTTGAGGAAGGCCCGGAGTGGCACCGCATGACGCGCTGCCGCCGGGGCCATAACACCGATCTTCCCCAAACCGAGCCACCGGACCGAAGCGCCAAAACCCCGCGAGATCGCCCAACTCGCTTGAGACTGGTTCCAAAATGGTCGCTTTTTCTGTGCGTTGACCGCCAATCCGGACGTTGATTGAAGCGCGGGAGATTGCCATGACCGCCGCAAACACAAGGGGGCGTAAATGCGCAGCGTTTCGGTCGCATCGGTTATTGCTAGTCTGTTTACCCTGGCGGCGTGCGGGGGTGGCGGTGGCGGGTCGGGTGTCAACCCTACGCCCGCGCCCCCGGTTGCGTCGCCCTCACCCAGTCCGAGCCCCGCCCCGGCACCAAGTCCTGCGCCAGCCCCGGCACCAAGTCCTGCGCCAGCCCCGGCACCAAGCCCTGCGCCCGCACCGGCGCCAAGCCCTGCGCCCGCACCGAGCCCGGCGCCGGCAGCGCCGCCACTCAACAACACATCCCTTGCCCCGATCCTGTTGTCCGACACCTTTCCGGCTGAAGCGTCGCGGGTGACGGCAACCTATTCTGCGGGCGGCATTGTCGCTGCCAACCGGCCGACGGCACCCGTGCCTTTGTCGGTCCAATACGATGCCTCGGCCCGCAGCTATGCGATCCTTTCGGGCCAGGATACGCTTGCGACGCTGCAGACACAGGGTTCGGGCGCCATCGACGGCAACCCGATCTTCGACGTGTTTCGCGCGATCGGCGGCCTTGTGACCAGCACATTGAGCCTCACGCGAACGGGCGAGACCAGCCGTTACGGCACCCGCTTCGTGGCCGGCGGCACCCTGCAGAACAGCGAACCATTTGCCGGATCGACTCTCAACCAGCTGACGAGTTTCGTATTCGGCCTGCGAACAGCGGAGGCTGAGGTGCCGCGCACGGGCAGTGCGAGCTTCGGTGTCGGCCTCCTGGGCGCGCTGACCGGGTTGAATGACTTTCAGCCCATCACCGGCAGCGGGCTGCTGACACTCGATTTCAGCACCGGCCGCACCACCGGCAATGGTGTCGCATCAACCCGTTTCGCAACCTTCTCGGGCTTTTCATCCCCCAGCTATTTCCGGTGGTCGACAAACGGCAACTTCTCGGTGGCATCGAACAGGCTGCAGGGAGACATCCAGCTCGAGCTCAATCCGGGATCGCCTTTGCCGGGAACGATCGAAGGCCGGCTGTTCGGCCCGTCGGGCAGCGAGCTGGGGGCGTCGTTCAGCGCCGGCTTCGGCCAGCAGATGGCGGCAGGCACATTGACCGGCACGCGCGGCACAGCCGCGCCGGCATTTGAAACGCTTGCAACGCTGCTATCGAACACCAGTCTGCAGCAGTTGGAGACGGAGGTTCTTTACGACGCGTCGGCAACTGCCGGGCGGTTCACGGCCACTGGCGTCCGGCCGATATCACAAAGCGAAATCCGCATCCGCACGCTTGGCCCAGACGCGCAGGCGATCGAAATGTTCGCAAACCCGCTGACGCCGGCAACACGGGTCGATGCACTGTCGGACCCGCTGTTCGTCGCCTATCGCAACACCGGCACAACCTTCCCCACCGTCCGAACGACGCGGCTTTATCGTTACATGACGCCGAACCCGGAACTGGCGCTGACCTACTCGACGTTCGCCATGACCGAAATGGACCTGGGCAACCAGTTCATTGACTATACGACGGTTTTCGGGCTCGCAACCGGGTTCGTTAATGCACCGCGTAGTGGCAGCGGCGTCTATCAGGGCGTGCTTCATGGCACCGCTGTTGGTGCCGGTCCGGATGGCGACAGGTTCAGCCTGCAGGGTAGCGCCCGGCTTGAGTTCGACTGGCAGGCGCAGACGATCGGTGGGCGGCTTTCGCCGGTCGCCACCAACCTGCGCACCAGAACCGCAACGCCGCTCGGCGACTTTACGCTGCGCGGTTCAACCCCGTTCCTGTCGGCTTCGTTCGATGCGGTCATCAGCGGACAGCCAGGTGCTGCGGGTCGGCTGAAGGGCGCGTTCTACGGCCCCAATGCCGAAGAGGCCACGGGTGCGTTCTCGCTGTTCACGCCGGGCGCGGGCACCGTGCTCGCAGCGCAGGGCGCGGTCGCGACCCGGCTGATTTCAACCGGCCCGTCATCGGGGCAGCCGGTGGGAACACCGCCACCCCGGGTTCCGCTGACCGAGCCATGGCCGACACCGCTCAATCCCGGCCTCGACAACCTGACGGCGAGCGAGACCTTCCTGGCCGATGCAAGACGGGCGAGTCTCTTCTACCCCTTCTCCGGAACCAGCGCTCTGACTTCGGAGGAAGGGCAACTTACCGTCAGCTTCGATGCGGCAACGGGCAGCTACACGGTATCGTCGCCCGGCTCCCCTGCCCTGCCGGCAGCCAGCGAGACCTTCGCACCCGCGACGCGCGACATTGCCGCCAGCAACTCTGGCACGACCATTTTCCGGACCGCCAACGGTAGCACGCGCAACGAACTTAGGCTGAGCGTGGCGGGCGCCCAGGGCCTGATCGGAACCCGCCATGTTGGTGGGGGCATCTGGCGCCAGATCGACACTCAGGGCGGTATCGAACGCAACACGCTGCACGGGTTCACCTTTGGCTATCGCACCCCGAATGTCGACATCCCCCGAGCCACGGCGGCCGATTTTGCAATCGCGATCGAAGCACTGCAGCCGATGCAGGACGGACTGCGCCTGCTGAACGGCACCGGCATGCTCCGCATCGACTGGGCATCGGGACAGATGGTCGGTGTCGGGACCTCAATCGTCCGGGGTGAACTTGACAATGGAGCACCCCGCGCAACGTTGGCGGGCTTCACGCTGGAGGGGCGCACGACGTCGATCAATCTTTTTCAGACGTCGCTGAGCATCCGGAATGTATCGTCGGCCTTCGGCCAAGGCTATTTCTATGGCCCGGGCGGCAGCGAACTGGGGAGCGCGCTGACCTTTGGTACGGGAGGTGCACCGGGAACGGTGTTCAGCGGCTATCTGATCGGCGCGCGCGGAACCAGCGCACCGCCGCCCGAGACGCTCGCCCGACTGCGCGATGCGGCCAGCCTGGACAGCCAGAGCGCCGGGATCGACTATGTGCGCGGCACGGGCAGTCCGACGACGGTCGGCCAGGCGTCGACCGTGCTGGATAGCGGCCGGGTCCGGTTGTTCCCCGGAACCGGCATCACCCAGTTCTCCCAACGCGATCTGCCGGCCGCAGCAGCAACCGAAGTCGGCCCGTCCAGCCGCGTGGCGGCGGAAAGCGATGCCCGCTTCACCACCTATCGCGTCACCGGCGGCAACGGGGTCACCACCTGGCGGGTCTATAACAGCGGTGCGGGCAATGATCAGCTTGCGCTGAGCTATGCCAGCTTCGCCCAGATGGAGTTTGCGGGAACGAACGGCGCGGCTGCGGACCGGTCGATCATGTTCGGCCTCGGCACACCGCTCGATCGCATTCCGCGCACGGGCAGCGCGACCTATAACGGGGTCGTCCACGGCACCGCCGCAGGGCTTGGTGCCGCAGGGCAAGACCGCTTCCTGCTGGCCGGAACCGGGCGGCTGGAGGTTGACTGGGCATCATTCGGCTTCGGGGCCACGCTGAACCTGAGCGCGACGAACCTGCGCACGAACACAAACGTCACCATGGATCCGCTGATCGTCAATAACGGGTCAATATCGGGCGGCAGCCTGTCGGGTATGTTTGGCGGCATATATTCGGGCGATTTCCGGGGCGCATTCTTCGGGCCCGATGCCAACGAGGCGGCGGCACATATGCGGTTCACGTCCACCCCGGCGGGGACGCTGCCGGGCCTGGCCGGCCAGGCCGCCTTTGTGGGCCGGCGGCAGTAAACCCGCATGCCAGGCTGGTTAGCGGCAGCGGCCTTCGCCGCCACCCAAAGCATGCCGGTCGCACCGGCGGCTGAACTGACGGGCCTCAACCCGGCCCAGCTGTTCGCGCTGGCGGAACGCGCCCGCGCGAATGGCCGGCCACGTGACGCGCAAACCCTGCTCGAAGCACTCACGACCGATCCTGACCCGGAAATCCGCGCGGAGGCGCGGTTCCGGCTTGCCGGGCTGCTGGAAGCGCAGGGCCGACGCGCCGAGGCGGCGACGCTGCTCCGCCGGATCCTTGATGAAAAACCTGACGCTGCGCGCGTGCGGGTGGAGCTCGCGCGGCTGTTGACGGCGATGGGTGACACCGGTGCGGCCGCGCGTGAACTGCGCCAGGCGCAGGCCGCCGGCCTGCCACCCGACATTGCCCGCATCGTCGATCAGTTCCGCACCGCGCTGCGCTCGCGCGCGCCGATCGGTGCCACTTTCGAGATTGCGATTGCGCCTGACAGCAACGTCAACCGGGCCACCGGTCGTCAGACGCTCGACACCGGACTGTTCCCGATCGAACTGAGCCCGGATGCCCGCGCCCGCTCCGGCATCGGTGTTGCGCCGTCGGGCCAGCTTTATCTGCGCCTGCCACTGTCGTCGCGCCTGAGCGTGCTTCCCCGCCTGAGTGGCAGCGCGCGGCTCTATGAGGAGGACAGTTTCAACGACATTCAGATCGAACCCAAAATCGGGCTCGAACACCAAGGCGCCGATGGCAGCCGTGTAACCCTGTCGGGCGGCCATGACTGGCGCTGGTTCGGCGGCTCCATCTTTTCACGTGCCCGCAGCGTGACGATCGACTGGCTGCGCCCGATCGGCCGCCGCGGGCAACTGACCGCGAGCGCCGGGACCAGCTGGGCACGCTTTCCGCGCAACAGCGGCCAGGACGGCACCGGCCATCAGATCTCGGCAACCTATGAGTTCGCGGTCAGCGCACGCGCCGGGGCTGCGCTGACCCTGAGCGGCGCACGGCAGGAAGCCCGGGATCCGGGATTCGCAAGCTGGTCCGGCGGCCTGTCGGCCCTCTATTTCCACCAGCTCGGCCGGGCGAGCCTGTTCGGATCGGCTGCCATCCGCCGGCTGGCGGGCGACGGCCCGCTGTTCATTTTCCCGCAGCCCCGGCGCGAATGGTTCCTGCGCGGGGTGGTCGGCGGCACGTTCCGCCAGCTGAGCGTGCGCGGCTTTGCCCCCGTCGTCCGTGTCGTGGCAGAACGCAACATCTCGACAGTCGGCTTGTTCGATTATCGCCGACTGGCGGTCGAGGCCGGCCTGAGCCGCACATTCTGACCATAGCGCGCCCGGCATGAAAGCGATCGGCGGAACCCGGCCGTTTCCGCAGCAGATCTAGGCCGCTTTCACGCCGGTATCGTCCGCGCCGCGCGAGAGCTGGCGCGAATAGACCCAGCCAATGCCGATCAGGCTGAAGCCGAGCGCCATGAAGCTGGCGATCCGCAGCAGGCCCTCGAGCCTTGCAGCGTCGATCAGAAACACCTTGATCACCGCCACCAGCATCAGCACCAGCGAGCCGATCCGCCAGCTGCGCGACGCGCGCAACGATCCCCACCAAAGGAAGCCAAGCGCCAGCAGGATCCCGATCAGCGAAATCAGCAGACTTTCGGTCGGCCCGATGCCGTGCGCGGTCAGCACAGATCCGGCGAAGGCCTGCCGGAGGAGCGAGAAAGCGAGCAGCGTAATCAGCACCATTGCCGCCGCATCGCCTGCGGTCCGGGCGGCGGGAGGCGCGTCATCCCATTGCCGGTGCCCGATCCGGAGCGCGACGATCGCGGCCAGATAGGCCGGGGGCAGCCAGTTAACGATTGGGATCGGGCCGACATGCTGGAGTGCCCATAGCGGATTGTGGAGGAACAGGGTGAACATCGCGAAATGCGCCAGCGCCGCTGTCGCAAGCCCCAGGCTGACGGGGCGTCGCAGCCCTGCCGGCAGGCTCCGTCCGGCGGCATAGGCCCCCGCGACCAGCAGGGCCTGCCAGATGCTGCGTTCGCCCATGCCATGGTCCTCGAACTGGACCGGCGAGGTGATGGCAAAGATCTGCTTGTAGAGGCTGTGGAGCGCGATCATGCCGGGAACCGCCAGTCCGGCCAATCCATGCGCGCGGAGGTTGGCCGGCAGATCCCGCCCCTTTGTCAGCAGCATCGCCAGCGCCACAACCAGCGGCGCGACACGCAGCACGATATCGAGCGGCTTGACGGCCGAGGTCACCATGAACGGGGCACCAGTGAGCGCCATGATCCCGCCAGTCGCCCATCCGATCAGCGGCTCCAGGCTCCAGATGGCCGTGATGGCGAGCGCGGTCCCCCATGCCGCCACGCGCTGCGGGACGACGACGAACAGTCCACTGGCGAAGATTGCGGCGATCCACGCCAGTGCCGCGCTCGGCAGCAGCTGCGCGGCAAGGCCGTAGCCGAGCGCCACGGCCAGCGTTTCTCCGACCGACCGTGACAGTGCGGGGCGGGAGAGGCGCGCCTTCGCGGCAAAGATCGTGCCCGCCGCCGCCCATCGCAGGCCGGCGCGCAGCATGTCCACGGGCTCGGCAAGGTTGCCAAGCTGGGACAGCTCCACACTGAAATCGGGCGTCACGGCCAGCGCGGTCAGCGCCATCGCCGCCCCCAGCCAGGCCGCCGCATGCAGCGCCGGCGCATCGCGGCGCGCCTCGCACCACAGCAGCGGACCAGTTGCTAAGAGTGCCATCGCCGGGGCCAGCCACGCGGGGGTGACGAGCAGCAGCGCACCGAACGCGAGCATCACCGCCGGGACGAGCACGGTCAGCACCGTGCGCGTCTCGCCTTCCTGCCCGCGGCGCCACATCAGCATGAAGGCTGTCGCCGGAATGACCGCCAGCACCGCAACGGTGGCCGCGAGCAGCGGCGCGAAATCATCAGCCTGCCCGAAGCCGAACCGGCCATAGATGGCCAGCGCCATGACCAGCGAGACCAATGACAGCTGCGCCAGATCGAGCGGCTGCGCGCGCCCACGCACATGGTGCGCGAGCGGGACGCCGGCGAAAATCGCCACCTGCGCAAAGGCGACCAGCGCGAAGAATCCGTCGTCGGGATCGGGCCAGACGAACAGCAGCCACAGCCCCAGCCCGGCGGTCACCAGCGTCCCCGGTCGCAGCGCCTCGAACCGCCACCCCAGTGCGGTCAGCGCCGCGCCGATCAGCAGGTAAAGCCCCAGGTGAGCGGCGCAAAGCCCGCATCGCTGACCATCACTGCCATCTGCAGGGTCGCGATCCCGCCCGCCGCGAGCTGGGGGAGCGTGGGGCCGCCGCGCGACTGGAGAAAGGCCGGCAGCACTGCGCCCAGCACCACCAGATAGATCCCCAGCGCCGCGAGGTCCGACGTGCTGGAAACGCCCGCGACCATCATCAGCACGCCCCAGCCAAGGCCGGCCGCGAGCGCCGCATAACTCATCCAGCGTTGCCGCTGGCGCGCGCCGGTCCATGTCAGTCCGCCCGTGATCAGCGCGAGGTAGAAGGAGAGCAGCGGCACATTGCCGCTGTCGCTTTCGACCAGCAGTGGGGCAGCAAAGCCCCCGACCAGCCCGATCACCGCGCTCGGCAGGCCAAATCGGAACGAGAGCCCGATCGCCGCTATCGTCACGCCGCCAAGGCCGAGAAATGCCGGCCCCGCACCGATCAGGCCATAGGTCGTGCCCGCAAGATAGAAGGCACCGTAAAGCGTCGCCAGCCCCGCCCCCGCGAGCGCCTGCCTGACTCGCGGATCGGCAAGCCGTGCATCAAGACGGAAGGCGGCCTCCGCCGCTGCAAGCAGACCGAGGCCGAAGACGAAGCTCATCGCCACCCGCACCGGCGGGGTCAGCAATCCTGCCTCGATCGAGAAACGGACGAGGAATATGCCGGCGATTGCCAGTGCGAAGCCGCCGCCCCAGATCGGGAGTCGGCGTCCGAATATGTCCTCGAAATCGAAGGTGAAGCCACCGGCCGGTGCTTCCGGAAGCGCTTCGTCGAGCGCGGCAGCGGCAATGGGGGCGCTCGCTACCGGTTCCGGGGCTGCAGGCTCGGACGGGCGGCTCTCGCTCGGGGCCGGACCGGGCACGCTCGCTGGTGGCATTGGGGCTTGCTTGGCCCATGGCGCGGACGGCGCTTCGGCGGCTGCCCTGATCTGGTGGATGTCGTCCTGCTCCGGCGCGCGGAGTGCATCGCGCAGATTCTCGAGCTCAAGCGAAAGGCGGGAAACGCGCTGTTGCAGCCTGTCGATCCGCAGCCACGCGGCTCCGATCAGGCCGACAATCAGAAGAGTGATGAAAATGCCCATGATCCCCCCGGCCCTCATCGCCAAGCTTCAAACGCTTTGCAATCACGAGATCGGCTGGCGGGGCACGGGGACGCGTTCCCGATTGTCGGAGATACCCGTAATGCTCCCCGCGCGGCAATCACTGGGGCGTCATCGCCGGGTGAACGATCAACCCGCGAACCGTTTCGGCCGCGGTCCGGTTCAACTTCTGAGGAACGCCGTCCCGGCCGGGGCATGACGCCCCGGCCGGGCTCATCAATGCGCGGGCCGCCAACTGTCCCGGCCCGCCAATCACCATATATTCGACGCTACCGAGCATGTCCTGCCGACCAAAATCTAAGACAAGCCATTGATGTGCTGACTATATGCGCCTGGCACATATGAAAATGACGCATGACAAAGCGGGGGTGTTTGCTCCGCTTCGTTTTGAGACAGGCCAGAATTTCATCTTGACGATCATCTCATCTTCGACGACCCCGGAAATCCACCGTGACTGGTCTGCTGACTTGGGGGCATTATGAAAATCAGACATGTCTTGATGAGTGCGATTGCGCTGGGTTCGGCAGCCTTGTCGGCACCCGCATCGGCCGCCGTTATTTATGATTGGTCGGGCTCATCGACAGGCGGCGGCGTCCGCATGGAAGCCTCTTTTTCATTTCAGAGTGATAGCCCGCTTGGCGACGAGCAGATCCTCAATCTCAGCACGGCAAATTGCGTGTTCCGCCTGAATGGTTCCAATGTTGGGTGCGCACGCATCATCATGGGGCGTTCGTTCGGTGTGAACTTGAACTCCATCAGTGTCATGGCAAACCCGGTTGGCATCGTTGCCTTCTCGATCAACAGCGGATTTACGCTGGCATCGCTTGACACCACCGGGTCTTATCAGTCGATCAACGGCAGCCCTTCGACCCTGACGGTGACCAACACCGCTCCCGCTGTGCCGGAACCTGCGACCTGGGCCATGCTTATTGTCGGCTTCGGCCTGATCGGTGGCACGCTGCGTCAACCGAAAGCCTCGACCGCAGCGACATCGCACGCGTAACTGCATTCCGCAACGCGATGAATGAAACCCCGCTGGAGAGATCCGGCGGGGTTTTTTGACTCACGCTCGGCACCGGCCAGATATCGCAGACCCCGGCCCGCGGGACGCAAGCGTCGCACAGCCCGCGACAAACAACATATCGCGCGCCTGAGCGGCGAACTGGCGGATCGGAAAATGGCGCACCCAAGAGGATTCGAACCTCTGGCCTCTGCCTTCGGAGGGCAGCGCTCTATCCAGCTGAGCTATGGGTGCGTGGAGGGGCCGCTTAGCAGGCGATTTCGCATGGCGCCAGCCCCTTATCGCACAAGCTTTACCGAAGTCCGGCGCGCGGCGGCGGGGTGATCGGCTGGAACGGGGCGAGCGCGCAGGCCGGCCCCGGCTGTGCGCTTGGGCCCTGCAGCACGGTGATGATGTCCTGCGCGCACAGCTGGGTCAGCGACGTCTGATAGGCAAAACGCTGTTCAAATCCGAGCGTCGGGCAGGATTGGGGCAGCACGGTGCGATAGGTGCGGCCGCTGCCGCCGCTCCAATCGATCACCCGGTCGCTGCGCACACGGCTCTGCCGCAGATCGTTGATCGGCACGCAGTTGCGCGCCGGCCCGGCAAAGCGCGCACCATCGGCATAGCCCTGGCCGTCGGCGCTCAGCTGCGCCGCAGCCTCGGCCGCTGCACGGGCGGCAGCGCGCTGATCGTCGCTCGCACAGGCAGCAAGCGGCACTGCCGCCGCCATGATCATCGTTAAAACGCGCATCGGCCCGTCCTCCTGCTCACGCGCGCCCCGCGCACGCGTCGTCAGCTCATCGGCCCCCTGCCTGGCCAAGGCTGCACCGATCAGGCGGGATCAGGCAAGCGTCTTCGGATTGAACCGGCACAGATCCGCGAGCGGGCAGCGCCAGCATTCGGGCCGCCTTGCCTTGCAGACATAGCGGCCGTGCAGGATCAGCCAGTGATGCGCGCCCAGCCGGAAGGGCTTGGGCACCCGCTTTTCCAGCCCCCGCTCGACCGCCAGCACGGTCTTGCCGGGCGCAAGGCCGGTGCGGTTGCAGACGCGGAAGATATGGGTGTCGACGGCAAAGGTCTCCGCGCCGAAGGCGGTGTTCATCACCACATTGGCGGTCTTGCGCCCCACCCCCGGCAGCCGTTCCAGCGCGTCGCGGTCGGCCGGCACCTGCCCGCCATGCTCGCGGATCAGTGCTTCGGACAAGGCAATGACGTTCTTCGCCTTGGTGTTGAACAGGCCGATGGTGCGGATATGCGCCCTCAGCCCCTCTTCACCCAGCGCGACCATCGCCTCGGGCGTGGTCACAGTTTCGAACAGCCGCTTCGTGGCCTTGTTCACCCCGATATCGGTCGCCTGCGCCGACAGCACGACCGCCACCAGCAGCGTGTAATCATTGACATAGGCAAGTTCGGTCTCGGGCGCCGGATTGGCCTCGGCCAGCCGCCGGAAAAACTCGAAGATCGCGGGCGCCTTCACAGGCCGAGCACGTCCTTCATCGCATAGCGGCCCGGCCCGCGCCCGGCGAGCCACAGCGCCGCCCGCAGCGCGCCGCGCGCGAAGATCGCCCGGCTCTCGGCGCGGTGACCGAGCTCGATCCGCTCGCCCTCGGCGGCCAGGATCACCTGATGATCGCCCGCCACCGATCCGCCGCGCAGCACGGCAAAGCCGATATCCCCGGCCGGCGCGCGCCGGTGCGGTCGACGACGGGCGTCAATGCATGGCCCCGCCCTCGGCCGCGGCATGGCCGAGCAGCAGCGCGGTGCCGCTGGGCGCATCGACCTTGTGGCGGTGATGCATCTCCAGGATCTCGATATCCCAGTCCGGCCCCAGCCGCGCCGCCGCCTGCGCGACCAGCGCCGCCAGCAGATTGACGCCAAGCGAGGTATTGGCCGCCTGCAGCACGGCGACGCTGCGCGCGGCATCATCAATCGCCGCATGGTCGTGGGCCGCGAGCCCGGTGGTGCCGATCAGCACCGGCGTGCCGGCGGTGCGCGCGGCGGCAAGCGTCTCGCCCAGCGCATCGGGCACGGAAAAATCGATGAGCACGTCCGCCGCGCGCGCCAGCGCGGCGATGTCGCCGCCCCGGTCGACGCCCCCGGCCAGCGTGACGCCCTGTTCCGCCGCCTCGGCGGCGATGGCGCGGCCCATGCGGCCCGCGGCTCCGATGATCCCGATCGCTGTCATGCCCGTTCCGTTCCCCCAATGACCGCAAAAGCGCAAGGACCAAAAAATATGTTGTGTTTACACAACGAATCGCGTTATACAGAGCATCATAGGACGCCATGCACAACAGACTCTCCCTTTTCCGCGCCGAAGCCGGCCTGTCGCGCAAGGATCTTGCCGCCCGGGTCGACGTCAATCCGCAGACGATCGGCTATCTCGAACGCGGTGATTACAAGCCCAGCCTGGAGCTGGCGCTGCGCATCGCCCGGGTGTTCGACGTGCCGGTGGAGGCGCTGTTCTCGCTCGACCCGTTCGAGCCGGTGGCGGAGCTGATCCGCCGTTCACAGAAAGGCTGAACCATGATCTTCTACAGGTCCCCGACCGGCGAGGGCGGGTCGCCAATGTCCACCGGCCGGCTGCGGCTGCTGACCGGGCTGGCGCTTGGCCTCTATCCGGCAGGCGGCATCATCCTGGCGGCCGCACCCGGCGCGCCGGCGGAAATCGCCGGACTGGTGATGATCGCCACCGCGATCCTGTGCGCCCTGCCCATCTATCAAAGCTCCGCCCAGCGCATCGTCGCCGAAGAGGCTGTGCGGCTGGACGAACGCGAACGCCAGCTGCGCGAACGGATCCTGTCGCGCAGCTATTTCATCCTGTCGGCGCTGATGCTGCTCGGCATCGCCTATGCCGGCGCGGCCAGCGACACCGGCTGGTGGACGCCCGCCGGCTATGGCGCGTGGAACATGCTGTTCTGGGGCCTGTTCCTGACCGCATCGCTGCTGCCAACGGCCCTTCTCGCCTGGTCGATGACCGATGAGGATGCGGACGGCTGAGGGGCGGCACCAGGCCGCTGACATTCATGCTGGCCGCTTTCCTGGCGACGATGGTATGGGCGACGCTTTACGTTGCTCGTGGCGACGGGATCCAGTTTTCTGCCCTGATTATTGGGGTTGTGACCTTCGTCATTTGCACCGCGGCCAGCATTGCCTGGGAACGGATTTACCGCGCTGCGCTGCTTCGTCGGGACCGGGCATGATGATTGGCGGCTTTGACGCGACCCTGCACCCGGCGGCCCGGCTTCAGATTGCGGCATTGCTCGCGCGCGTGGACGAGGCCGAGTTCGCAACCATCAGAGATATTGTTGAAGTGAGCGACTCTGTCCTTTCAAAGCACCTGTCCGTGCTGGTAGAGGATGGCCATGTTCGGCTTCGCAAGGCGTCGCTGGGTGGCCGACAGAGAACCTGGGCAGCACTGACCCGAAACGGCCGTCAAGCGTTCACCGCACACATCGCCGCTCTTCAGCGGCTGGTTGATGATGCCCAGGCCAGGATCACAGCTGATTAGCACATTTTGAGGCCGGGTTGGATCACTTGGCAACCGACAGGAGCGAGGCCGGAGCGATGGACGAGAGATGCTTTGCGTGCGGAGGCATGTTCGAAGCCATGTCGGGTCCGACGCATGAATATATGCAGTCATCTCCCGGGTGCTGGCACGGCTATGGCACATTGCTGGCCCGTGAATATCAGGATCGGGCGCTGTTCGGTGCCGTTCACCGGCTGACCGTCGATGCCTATGCGCTTCAGCACCCCGGCGACCCGACCGATCGACGCGCCCGGCAATCCATATGGGTTCATTATGCGGCGCTTCATCTTGCCCTGGACGCGCGGACAGATCATGCGCGCATCGCCCCGATAATGCAAAAACTCGTCAAAGCCAGTCTTCCGCCGCTGCCGCCCCGGCCCGTGCAGTTTGACGTGACCCTGGCTGACGTCCTCGCGCGCGGAAAAAGCGATCATGTGCCGGCGGTGACAGCATGGGCCAACTCTGCATTCCGCGCATGGGCGGCGCTTGCCGAACAGACCGCCACGTTGCTGAGGGCCGTTCAAGATCGTTCAGACGATCTTCGCTTCGCGGACGCTCGCCCGATCCGCTAGAACGGCACCATGCACGACATCCAAAACATCGTCATCCTGACCGGGGCGGGCATCTCGGCCGAGAGCGGGCTGGAGACGTTTCGCGCGGCCGACGGGCTGTGGGCGTCGCACCGGATCGAGGATGTGTGCACGCCAGAGGCGCTGGCGCGCGATCGGGCGCTGGTCCACCGTTTCTATGATGCGCGGCGGGCGCAGCTTGATGCGGTCAGCCCGAATGCTGCGCATCATGCGCTGGCGCGGCTTGATGCCGACTGGCCGGGCGATCTGCTAATCGTCACCCAGAATGTCGATGATCTGCACGAGCGCGCGGGTGGGGCGCGCCTCGTTCACATGCATGGCGCGCTGCGTTCGGCCTGGTGCCTGGCCTGTGACGGGCGCAGCGAATGGCATGGGCCGATGGGCGCGGCACAGGCGGGTGACTGGCCGCCCTGCCCGGCCTGCGGCGCCCGCGCGCTCAGGCCCGACATCGTGTTCTTCGGCGAAATGCCCTATCAGATGGAGCGGATCGAAGCCGCGCTCGCAAGGGCCGATCTGTTCGTGTCGATCGGCACATCGGGGGCCGTCTATCCGGCGGCGGGCTTTGTCCGCGTGGCGGCGGCGCATGGCGCGCGCACGCTTGAACTCAATCTCGAACCCTCGGCGGGAAGCGGGCTGTTCGACGACAGCCGGTTCGGCCCGGCCACCGAGTTGGTGCCGACATGGGTGGCCGAGATGACCGGCCGCGTTTGACTGGCAGCGGCTGACCGGCGGACGATCCGGCACGGGCGATGCCCGTGCCGGATCCCCGGATCAGAAGTTCACCCGGGCGGTGACGCCGTAATAACGGTCGGCGTCGCGCGGGATGATGTAGCGATAGCTGCCCGCCGGCCCGCCGCTCACGATCGAGGCGGCGAAGCTTTCGTCGAACAGGTTGCGGACCTGGAAGGTCACCCGGTAGCGGTCTTCCGGATCGACCAGCCCGGCCTGCAGGTTGACGAGCGCATAGCCGTCGATCGTCGTGCGTTCCCGCACCACCGGATCGGGCGAGAACTGGCCGAGCTGGCTCGACTGGATGTTCGCCTGACCGCCGAAGAACAGATCGACCGAACCGCCGGTGCGCCAGCGATAATCGGCACCGATCGACCCCTTCCACTTCGGCGCGAACGCCAGTTCGGTGCCCGAGGGAATGACCTGGGTCGGGAGCGCGCCCGGCGGCAGCTGGAACCGGTCGACCCTGGCATCGGTATAGGCAAGGCCGCCGGTGATGCTGAGGTCGCTGGCCGGACGCCAGATCAGGTCAAGCTCTGCACCGCGCGTCGATACCGAGCCGGCATTGGTGAAGCGCGTGACGATCACGCCCGCCACCAGATCCGGGTTGTTCGCCTGGAAGTTGCGATATTTGGCGTAGAAGGCCGCGAGGTTCAGCACCAGCTTGCCGCCGAACAGCGTGTTCTTCATGCCCAGTTCAAAGGCATCCGACTCTTCCGGGTCGAGCGGATCGGTGCCGACCTGGGTCAGGTTGAAGAACACGTTGAACGCCGGCCCCTTATAGCCGCGCGTATACATGCCGTAGACCATCGAGTCGTCGAGCACGTCGAGCTGCAGGCCCACCCGGCCCGACAGATTTTCCGCATCCGTCTTGCTGCGGAACGGGGCCGCAGGCTGGCCGACGCCGCCCGGCATGACCGGGAAGCTGGGCTGGATGCCCGGACCGGCGAGCGTCGTGTTGCGGCTGTGGAACACGTCGAGCTGGTCGAGCGTGAAGCGCAGCCCGGCAATCGCGCGGAGGCGTTCGGTGAAGTTGAACGTCGCCTGGCCGAACAGCGCGGTCGTCTTGAACACCGACCCGAAATCGGCAACCCCGGTCGGGAAGGTGCTGGCCGGTGCCCCCGCGGCGCCGCAGGTGACGAGCGGGCTGGGCGTCGGATTGCCGGCGGTGTTGCAGGCGATCACGTCACGCTGGAAAATCCGGCGGTTCTCGGCGCGCGAATAATAGGCACCGACGACATAGTCGATGAACTCACCGCCCGGCGAGGCAAGGCGCAGTTCCTGCGAGAAGGTGCTGCTTTCCTGCGGGCCGCGATCATGCAGCTGCTGCAGCCCGGCACCCTGGAAGGCGGCCGGCAGCCAGTCGCCGTCGCGGATCTCGGTGTTGCGCCAGTCGCGATAGGCGGTGATCGAGGTCACCGTCTGCGTGCCGACCTGCGCGTCGAGCTGCAGCGAGGCGCCCCAGCCGCGCTCTTCGGTGCGGGTGACGAGGTTCTGGTTGATCTGGCGGGTCTCGTCGCCGCGCGGCGTCGGCAGCACGCTGAACACCGGGTTGGTGGCCGGCAGGCCCGCGCCGGTTAGCGCCCCGGTGCCGATCACCTCGGCGCAGCAATCGTCGCTGTTCTTGTAATAGTCGAAGATGAAGGTCGCCTTGACGTTCGTCCAGTCGCCGCGCGCCTTGATGCGGCCGCCATAGCGTTCATAGCCGTTGACGGTGCGGTTGCGGGTCAGCGCGACATTGGTGATGTTGCCGTCCCAGTTGGCGTAATAGCCGGTGGCGCGGATCGCGACAGTGTCGGTGACCGGCACGTTGACGAGCATGCGGCCGCGATATTCGTCGTCGGAGAACCAGCCGGCCTCGACATAGCCTTCATAATCCTTGCCCGGCGCGCGGGTGATGATGTTGATCACGCCCGCCGATGCGTTCTTGCCGAACAGCGTGCCCTGCGGGCCGCGCAGCACTTCGAGCCGGTCGACATCGACCAGTTCCTGAAACGCTTCGCCCGACCGGGCGAGCACGACGCCGTCGAGCACGGTCGACACCGACGGCTCGCCGGCGATCGAGAAGGTCGAGGTGCCGACGCCGCGCAGGAACAGCGACTGGTTGAGCGTGGTGCCCGACTTGAGGAAGTTGAACGACGGGATCAGATTGACCGCGCCTTCAAGATTGACGCGCCCCTGCGCCTCGAGCGCGTTGCCGCTGAGCACGGTGATCGCGACCGGCACGTCCTGCAGCCGTTCGGAGCGCAGCTGCGCGGTGACGACGATATCGGCCGGCTCGGCAGCGGCCTGTTCAGGCGCGGCACCGTCCTGGCCGGAGGCGTTCTGGGCAAATGCCGGCGTTGCGGCGGCAAGCGCGATAATGCTGGAGGTCAGCCAGACAGATTTCATTGCGGTTTCCCCTCGGACAGACGTCGCCGCTTTCTTTGGCAGCGTTGTCATAAATGCTAAGCAGAAATCCTTATGGCGCGAAAGACCATCGCGAGTCCGCAAAGCATTTGTTTGAACAAGCGTTGCGCGGCTGCATCACCTCCCGCTGCACGCCGTGCGCGCAATCCGGCGGAGGGAGTGCGGAGGCGGGGGCAAACACCCTGGCCCCCGCCCCCCTCGCTCAAGATCGCTGCGTCAGCCGCGCAGCTCGGCCAGCTCGACGACGCGCTTTTCCCGCGCGCTCAGTTCGGCGGCGGCACCGATCTCGACCGCGCGCAGGCCATCTTCGGCCGACACGATCACCGGCCCCTGCCCGCGCACCGCAGCGTTGAACGCCTGATGCTGATAATAGGTCGAGCCGTGATGCTGCCCGGCCTTGAGCGCGGTCTCGTCAACCGGCACCGTCTCGCGCGTCGCCTGTTTGGGGTTCATAAAGCCGGTGCGCGGCGAATGGACGATCACGCTTTCGGGGATCAGCACGTCAAGCCGTGCCTTGTCGCCCACCGCAGTGATCTCTTCCTGATTTTCCGCGCCGTCGGCGAACATGCACAGATCGAGCATCGCGCGCACGCCATTGTCGAAATCGACGACCGTATAGCTGTTGTCGATGATGTCGGGCTTTTCGCCGCCATAACGCTCGTCCTGATGATTGACGTCCATCGCCCCCGAACAATAGACCCTGACCGCTTCGGCGCGGACGATCAGCCGCATCAGATCGAAGAAATGGCAGCATTTCTCGACCATCGTGCCGCCGGTGTTGCGGCTGAACCGGTTCCAGTCGCCAACCTTGGGCAGGAACGGGAACCGGTGCTCGCGGATCGACAGCATCTGCAGGCGGCCGATGCGCCCGCCATGCACCTGCTCGATGAAGCGCGCGGCGGGCGGCATGAAGCGATATTCCATCGCCGTCCAGAACAGATGGTCGCGCGCCGCCGCCTGTTCGGCCACCCAGCGCGCATCGGCCACCGTGGTCGCCAGCGGCTTTTCGCACAGGATATGGACGGGCAGGTCCATCAGCGGCTCCAGCACCGCCCGGTGCGTGTGGTTGGGCGCGGCGATGATCACCGCGTCGACCGCGCCCGAACGCACCATCTCCTCACCCGATGCGAACACCCTGGGGTCCGACCAGCCGGCAGCGGCATCGCGCGCCCAGCCGAGCGAGGTTTCGACCGGATCGCTGATCGCCGTCAGCTCGGCACCCGGCGTCACGCGCAGATTCTGGATGTGTTCGACGCCCATCATTCCGGTGCCGATCAATCCATAGCGAACCCTGCTTCCCATTTCCTCTCCCTTCGTGTCATATGACAACGATGACATACCTTCCCTTCTCACCCGATCCGCGCCCGCTCGGCAAGAGCGGGATCATGGTTTCCCCAATCGCCTGGGGGATGTGGCGCTTTGCCGGCGACGATGTCGCCGCCGCCCAGGCCAAGGTCGAAGCCGCACTCGCCGCCGGTGTCACGCTGTTCGACACCGCCGATATCTACGGCCCCGACAATGGCGAGCCGTTCGGCGCGGCGGAAGCCCTGCTCGGCCGGGTGTTTGCCGCCGCGCCGGGCCTGCGCGAACGGATGGCGCTCGCGACCAAGGGCGGCATCGTGATCGGCACCCCCTATGATTCGAGCGCGGCCTATATCGGCGCGGCGATCGACGCGTCGCTGAAGCGGCTGGGCGTCGAGCGGGTGGAGCTGTGGCAGATCCACCGTCCCGATATCCTCACCCACCCGCAGGAAGTGGCCCGCGCGCTCGAGGCCGCCCATGCCGCCGGCAAGATCATGGCAGTCGGCGTGTCCAACTTCACCCCCGCGCAGACCGCAGCGCTCCAGCATTTCCTGCCCGTGCCGATCGCCGCGACCCAGCCCGAATTCTCGGCGCTGGCGCTGGCGCCGCTGCACAGCGGCCTGTTCGATCAGGCGATGACGATGGGCCTGACCCCGCTTGCCTGGTCGCCGCTCGGCGGCGGGCGGATCGCGACGCCGGGCACTGCGCGCGAACAGGCGGTCGCCGATCTGCTCGATACCAAGGCGGCGGCACACGGCGTCGGCCGCGGGGCGGCGGCGCTCAGCTGGATCATGGCGCACCCCGCCCGGCCGATCCCGATCGTCGGCACCCAGCGGGTCGAACGGATCGCCGAAATCGGAGACGCGCTCAAGCCGCGCTGGACGAGAGCTGAATGGTACGCCGTGCTCGAAGCATCGATGGGAGAGAGACTGCCGTGAAACCTTGCGAAATCAGCTGGTTCTCAGCGCTTTGCGACGATGATTACGAGTTTCTGGGCGTTCCGGATCCAAAGCTTGCATCAAGCTGGGAGCATTGCCGCGACATCGTTCTGCAGGCCGAAAGCGGCGGCTTCGACAATATTCTGCTGCCCTCGGGCTATACGCTTGGCATCGACACCACCGCCTTTGCCGCGGCAATCGCGACGCTGGTCAAGCGGATCAGGCTGCTGATGGCGGTCCGGGTCGGCGAAAGCTGGCCGCCCCAGCTTGCCCGGCAGATCGCGACCATCGACCGGATTCTGGGCGGGCGGCTGACCGTCAACATCATCTCGTCCGACATGCCGGGCGAAACCCTTCCCTCGGCCCCGCGCTACCAGCGCTGCGTCGAGGTGATGCAGATCCTGAAGACGCTGCTCAACGGCGAGCCGCTCGACCATCAGGGCGAGTTTTACAAGATCGCCATCGATCCGCCGCGCATCGGCACCGTGTCGGGCAAATGCCCGCCGCTCTATTTCGGCGGCCTGTCGCCCGATGCGCGCGACGCGGCGGCGCGCGCCGCCGACGTCTATCTGATGTGGCCGGATACCGAGGCCAATGTGCAGGCGATCATCGCCGACATGACGGCGCGGGCCGCCGCCTATGGCCGCACGCTGCGCTTTGGCTACCGCGCCCATGTCATCGTGCGGGAAAGCGAGGACGAGGCACGGGCCTATGCCCGGCGGCTGCTGTCGCGCCTCGATGCTGAAACGGGCGCGGCGATCCGCCAGAAGTCGCTCGATTCGGCGTCGGTTGGCGTCACCGCCCAGGCGATGCTGCGTGAGAACGCCGATGATGAGGGCTTTGCCGAACCGCAGCTGTGGACCGGCATCGGCCGTGCCCGTTCGGGCTGCGGCGCGGCGATCGTCGGCGATCCCGATCAGGTGCTTGCCAAGCTCGAACGCTATCGCGCGCTCGGCATCGAGGCCTTCATCCTGTCGGGCTATCCGCACGCCGCCGAGGCCGATCTGTTCGCCCGGCACGTGCTGCCGCGGATCGATCACGCGCCGCTCGGCTGAGCCGATATCATTCTGTTGACGAGCGGCCCGGACGCCCAGCGCGTCCGGGCCGCTTCGCATTGCGGCGGCCGCGATGTGCCGGAGCAACCAGCTGTTAAGCACCTTGGCGGCAAGATCGGGCGACAACAGCCTTGTGCGGACATAAAGATATCTTTATGTCCTGAAACGTGGACCGGCTGATCGAAATCTTCCGCGCGCTCGGCGACCCGACGCGGCTGCGCATCTTCGCGCTGCTGCGGGCGATGGAGCTGTCCGTCGGCGAACTCGCGCAGGTGCTGGGGCAAAGCCAGCCGCGCGTGTCACGCCATGTCCGCATCCTCGCCGATGCCGGGCTGACCGTCCGGCGGCGCGAGGGCAGCTGGGTTTTTCTCGCCCTGGCCGAGGACGCGCATGTCGCGCCGCTGCTGGCGGCGATCGACCGGGCAACGGGCGACTGGGCGGATGAGGATGCGCAGCGCCTTGCCGCCGTCCGCGCCGACCGGGCAGAGGCGGCATCGCTTTATTTCGCCGCCCGCGCCGAGGAATGGGACGCGATCCGCTCGCTCTACGCGCCCGAGGAAACGGTCGAGGCGGCAATGGCCGCGATGCTGGGCGACGCGCCCATTGGCCGGCTCGTCGATCTCGGCACCGGCACGGGCCGGATGCTCGAACTGTTCGGCGCGCGCGCGGTGAAGGCGATCGGCATCGACCGCAGCCCGGAAATGCTCCGCCTTGCCCGCGCCAAGCTGGCCGAAACCGTGCCGGGGGCCGAGCTTCGCCAGGGCGACCTGACCGCGCTGCCGCTGGGCGAAGCGGTGGCCGACACGGTGATCCTGCACCAGGTGCTGCATTTCATGAGCCAGCCGGCAAGCGCCCTGGCAGAAGCCGCGCGGCTGCTTGGCCCGGGAGGGCGGATGCTGATCGTCGATTTTGCGCCGCACGACCGGGAAGAGCTGCGCGCGCGCGACGCGCATGCCCGGCTGGGCTTTTCCGATGAACAGATTGCCGGCTGGCTGGCGGCGGCGGGGCTTGCGCTCGGCCGGACCGACACGCTCGACGGCGGAGAACTGACCGTCAAACTCTGGCTGGGGCACCGCCCCGGGCTGATCCAGGAGATCGCCGCATGACACCATCCCTCGCCCAGCTCGAAGAGGCGCGCCGCGCCCTCGATGCGCCGCTGTTTGCCGATCTGTCGGGCGATATCGGCGTGTCGTTCGAGTTTTTTCCGCCCAAGACCGAGAAAATGGACACCCAGCTGTGGGACGCGGTGCAGACGCTTGCCCCGCTCGGCCCGCGTTTCGTGTCGGTGACCTATGGCGCCGGCGGATCGACGCGCGAGCGCACCCATGCCACGGTCGCCCGCATCGTCCGCGAAACCTCGCTCGCCGCCGCCGCGCACCTGACCTGCGTCGAGGCGACGCGTGAGGAAATCGACGCGATCGCCGATGAATATTGGGCGGCGGGCGTGCGCCACATCGTCGCGCTGCGCGGCGATCCGCCGGTCGCGGGCCAGGGCTTTGCGCCGCATCCCGGCGGCTATGCGAGCGCGGCCGATCTGGTCGCGGGGCTGAAGCGGCTGCACCCGTTCGAGATTTCGGTCGCCGCCTATCCCGAGGCGCACCCCGAGGCGCGCAGCCTTGACGATGACATCGACAATCTGAAGCGCAAGATCGACGCCGGCGGCACGCGCGCGATCAGCCAGTTCTTCTTCTCGCCCGACTGTTTCTTCCGGTTCCGCGACAAGGCGGCGGCGCGCGGCGTGACCGCGGAGATCGTGCCGGGCATCCTGCCGGTGTCGAACGTCGCCCAGACGCGGCGCTTCGCCGCCCAGTGCGGCGCGACCATTCCGGGCTGGATGGACCGGCTGTTCGAGGGGCTGGACGATCTGCCGGCCGCGCGCCAGCTGGTCGCCGCCACCATCGCCGCCGAGCTGTGCCGGCGGCTCTATGCGGGCGGCGTGCGCGATTTTCACTTCTACACGCTCAACCGCGCCGAACTGGCCTATGCGATCTGTCATATGCTGGGCGTGCGCGGCAACGCGCAGGTGACGGAGAAGGCGGCATGATCACGGCATCCGAAGCCGCGCGGCGGCTGCGCGAGGAAGCGCGGTCCCGCATCCTGCTGACCGACGGCGCGTTCGGCACGATGATCCAGTCCTATCGGCTGACCGAGGCGGATTATCGCGGCGGCCTGACGCTCAGCCATGACCAGAAGGGCAATAACGACCTGCTGGCGCTCACCTGCCCGCATGTGGTGGCGGAAATCACCGAGGCCTATCTGGCCGCCGGGTCCGACATCGTGTCGACCAACACGTTCAACGCCAACACCATCAGCCAGGCCGATTATGGTGCCGAGCATCTGGTGCGCGACATCAACCTGGCCTCAGCCCAGATCGCGCGCGACGCCGCCCGCACTGCCGAGGCGGCGGACGGGCGCCCGCGCTTCGTCGCCGGGGCGCTGGGGCCGACCAACAAGACGCTGTCGCTGTCGCCCGACGTCAACGATCCCGGCTATCGGGCGATCGGGTTCGACGAGCTGAAGCAGGTCTATCGCGAGCAGACCGATGCGCTGCTCGACGGCGGGGTCGATTTCATCCTGATCGAAACGATCTTCGACACGCTCAATGCCAAGGCGGGGATCATGGCGGTGCTGGAAGCCGGCATGGCCCGCGGCGTCGAAGTGCCGCTGATGATCAGCTTTACCGTCACCGACATGTCGGGGCGCAACCTGTCGGGCCATTCGGTCGAAAGCTTCTGGGCCTCGGTGCGCCATGCCCGGCCGCTGACCATCGGGCTCAATTGTTCGTTCGGCGCGCCGCAGCTGCGTCCGCATGTCGCCGCGCTCAATCCGGTCGCCGACACGCTGATGATGGTCTATCCCAATGCCGGCCTGCCCAATGATCTGGGGCAATATGACGAAGCGCCCGAAACCACGGCGGGCTTCATCGGCGACTGGGCGAAGGAAGGGCTGATCAACATCGTCGGCGGCTGTTGCGGGACGACCCCCGACCATATCGCGCAGATGGCGCGCGCCGTGGCCGGCCATGCGCCCCGCGCGGTCCCCGCGCCGCGGCGGCAGACGATGCTGGCCGGGCTGGACCCGTTCCTGGTTCCGGCATGACCGACGGCGCGCCGGGCTGGCGCATCCGCAGTGCCGGGGCGGCGGACGCCGCTGCCCTCGCCCTGGTCGGCAGCGCGACATTTCTGGATGGCTTTGCCGGCATCCTGCCCGGGGCGGCGATCATCGCCCATTGCACGCGCGCGAGCAGCAGCGACGCCTTTGCCGCGATGCTGGGCGGTGGCGGCCGTGCCTGGCTGGGTCTGGCCGAGCCGGGCGAGGCCCCGGTCGGCTATGCGCTGCTGATGCCGCCCGACCTGCCGGGTGCCGCGCCCGGCGATATCGAGCTGCGGCGCATCTACACGCTCAGCCGCTATCACGGTTCCGGCCTCGGCCCGGCGCTGATGGCGACCGCGATCGCCGATGCGCAGGCGCGTGCCGCCGCCGATGCGCGGCTGCTGCTCGGCGTGCATACCGGCAATGCCCGCGCCCGCGCCTTCTATACCCGGCACGGCTTCACCCAGATCGCCACCCGCCGCTTCGATGTCGGCGGCACGATCTGCGACGATGTCGTGCTCGCCCGCCCGCTCAACGCCAACCGCTAAACGCTGGACACCCCAAAGCCCCATGTCTGGAACCGGACCCTCCGCCGTCTTCGTCAATATCGGCGAGCGCACCAACGTCACCGGATCGGCGGCGTTCAAGAAACTGATCATGGCCGGCGACTATACGCGCGCGGTCGAGGTCGCGCGCCAGCAGGTCGAAAACGGCGCGCAGATCATCGACGTCAACATGGACGAAGGGCTGCTCGACGCCGAACAGGCGATGACCACCTTTTTGAAGCTGATCGCCGCCGAACCGGACATTGCCCGCGTGCCGGTGATGATCGACAGTTCCAAATGGTCGGTGATCGAAGCCGGCCTGAAATGCGTGTCGGGCAAGCCGATCGTCAATTCGATCTCGATGAAGGAAGGCGAGGAGCCGTTCCTGGAGCAGGCCCGGCGCATCATGGCCTATGGTGCCGCCGTCGTCGTCATGGCGTTTGACGAGGTCGGCCAGGCGGACACGCGCGACCGCAAGGTCGAGATCTGCGAGCGTGCCTATAAGCTGCTGACCGGCATCGGCTTTCTGCCCGAAGACATCATCTTTGATCCCAATATCTTCGCGGTCGCGACCGGGATTGACGAGCATCGCCGCTACGCGATCGACTTCATCGAGGCGACGCGCGAGATCAAGGCCCGCTGCCCGCATGTCCATATTTCAGGCGGCGTTTCCAACCTGTCGTTCAGCTTCCGCGGCAACGAGCCGGTCCGGCGCGCGATGCACAGCGTGTTCCTCTATCACGCCATCCAGGCGGGGATGGACATGGGCATCGTCAATGCCGGCCAGCTCGACGTCTATGACGCGATCGACCCGGAACTGCGCGAAGCCTGTGAGGATGTGATCTGGGACCGGCGCGACGATGCGACCGAACGGCTGATCGCGCTGGCCGAAAAATATCGCGGCGGCGACGCCGTGGCGGAAAAACAGGCCGAGGAATGGCGCAGCTGGCCGGTCGCGCGGCGGCTGGAACATGCGCTGGTCAAGGGCATCGACGCCCATGTGGTGGACGATACCGAGGAAGCGCGCCAGGCCTTTGCCCGCCCCATCGAGGTGATCGAAGGCCCGCTGATGGACGGGATGAACGTCGTCGGCGACCTGTTCGGCGCGGGCAAGATGTTCCTGCCCCAGGTCGTGAAATCGGCCCGCGTGATGAAAAAGGCGGTCGCCCATCTGCTGCCCTATATCGAGGCCGAAAAGGACGAGAACGCCAAGGGCAAGGGGCGGATCGTGCTCGCCACCGTCAAGGGCGATGTGCACGATATCGGCAAGAACATCGTCGGCGTCGTCCTCCAGTGCAACGGGTTCGAGGTCATCGATCTGGGCGTGATGGTGCCCTGGACCCGCATTCTCGAAGCGGCCAACGAGAATGAGGCCGACATGATCGGCCTGTCTGGGCTGATCACCCCGTCGCTTGATGAAATGGTGACGGTGGCGGAGGAAATGCAGCGCGCGGGCATGACGATGCCGCTGCTGATCGGCGGGGCGACCACGTCCAAGGTCCATACCGCGCTGCGCATCGACCCGGCCTATAAGGGGCCGGTCATCCATGTGCTCGATGCCAGCCGCGCCGTCGGCGTCGCATCGGCGCTGGTCAGCGACACCCAGGCGGAGCCGTTCATCGACCGCACGGCGGAGGATTATGCCGCCGTGCGCGCCGCGCGCGAGGGCAAGGGCCAGAACGAGCTGCTGCCGATCGCCGAAGCGCGGGCGCGCGGCATGACCATCGATCCGGCGCTGAAGCCGCCCGCGCCGCGCCAGCCCGGCCTGCATGTGTTCGACGACTGGCCGCTCGAGCATCTGCGCGACTTCATCGACTGGACGCCGTTCTTCCGCGCCTGGGAACTGGCGGGCAACTTCCCGGCGATCCTCGATGACGAGATTGTCGGGGAAAGCGCGCGCAGCCTTTATGCCGATGCGCAGAAGATGCTCGACACGATCATCGCCGAAAAATGGCTGACCGCGCGGGGCGTCGCGGCGCTCTGGCCGTGCGCGCGCCATGGCGACGATGTGCTCGTCTATCCCGATGGCCACCGCCCTGGGGCAGGTGCCGCCCCGCCCGAACGCGCGGTGGTGCTGCCGTTCCTGCGCCAGCAAATGGCCAAGAACACCGCCAAGCCCAATATGTGCCTGGCTGACTTTATCGACACCGCCGATGACTGGCTGGGCGGCTTTACCGTCGCCATTCACGGCATCGATCCGCACATCGCCCGGTTCAAGGCCGCGCATGACGATTATCAGGACATTCTGTTGAAGGCGCTGGCCGACCGGCTGGCCGAAGCCTTTGCCGAGGCGCTGCACAGCCATGTCCGCACGACCCTGTGGGGCTATGCGCCAGATGAGCAGCTGACCAACGAGGCGCTGATCCGCGAACAGTATCGCGGCATCCGCCCTGCCCCCGGCTATCCGGCCTGCCCGGACCACAGCCTGAAGCCGATCCTGTTCGACATGCTGGGCGGCACGCCGGCCGGCGCGACGCTGACCGAAAGCTTTGCGATGCTGCCGACGGCGGCGGTTTCGGGCTTTTATTTCGGCCATCCGCAGTCCGCCTATTTCGGCGTCGCGCGGATCGGGCAGGACCAGCTGGCCGACTATGCGGTGCGGCGCGGGGTCAGCCTCGATCAGGCGCAGCGCTGGCTGCGGCCCAATCTCGACTGATCCCGGCCTGAACGGGCCGCCGCGCGCGGGGGCGTGCGCGGCGGCCCGGCGATGGACCGCGATCAGCCGCGCAGAAAGCGCTGCAGCTCGTCCTGGCTCACGCTTTTGCTGCGGTCGGCATCGGCCTGGGCGAAAGCGGCATTGGCCCAGGCGCTGATATCGGCCACCGGCTGCTGTTCGGGGCCTTGGCGCGCAGCGCGACCATCCATTTGGTGAACTCGGACCTGGACAGGCTGCCGCTGCCATCGGCGTCATAGGTCGCCCATTCGGCGGCGACCGTGGCCGCGACCGGATCGGCGGCCGCGCCGGGCTGCGGCTCGATCGGGGCGACGGCCTGTGCTGCACCGGTCTGTGCGGTGTCGGTCGGCATGGACGTCGGCGACGTCGGCGAGCTGGTCGACTGGGGCGCTGCGGGGGTGGTCGCATCCTGCGCCACGGCCGGAGCCGCGATCAGCGCCGCGCTCGCAAGCATGAGGCTCTTCAACATGATAAACTCCTGAATAGCATTGGCTTTGGCTGATCAACCACGGGCGTGAACGCCGCCCCGCTTTCGTCCGTTCCGCCCCGGCGACCATTTGCCGCCCCTGCCCGTCCCTGCTATCGCGCGGCTCGCCGCGAGTCCGTGCGACGCGCGCGACGAACCGTTCGACCCTGCCCGCAACCAGAGGCCCGCGACCACCGGCCCGCAACCAGAGACAGCGCATGATCCCCCGCTATTCCCGGCCCGAAATGGTCGCCATCTGGGCGCCCGAGACCCGTTTCCAGATCTGGTTCGAGATCGAGGCCCATGCCCTTGATGCGATGGCCGAGCTGGGCATCGTGCCGCGCGCGGCGGCGGAAAAGGTCTGGGCAGCCCATGCAGCCGCGCCGCCGTTCGACATTGCGCGCATCGATGCGATCGAGGCCGAGACCAAGCATGACGTGATCGCGTTCCTCACCCATGTCGCCGAACGCACCGGTGAGGAGGCGCGCTTCCTGCATCAGGGCATGACCAGCTCGGACGTGCTCGACACCTGCCTTGCCGTGCAGCTGAAGCGCGCGGCCGATCTGCTGATTGCCGATCTCGACGCGCTGCTGGCGGTGCTCAAGCGCCGCGCCTTTGAGCACAAGCTCACCCCGACCATCGGCCGCAGCCACGGCATCCATGCCGAACCGGTGACCTTCGGGCTGAAGCTTGCCCAGGCCTATGCCGAGTTCGCGCGCAACCGCGCCCGGCTGATCGCGGCGCGCGACGATGTCGCGACCTGCGCGATTTCCGGCGCGGTCGGCACCTTTGCCAATATCGATCCGCGCGTCGAAGCGCATGTCGCGGAGAAAATGGGCCTGACCATCGAGCCGGTGTCGACCCAGGTGATCCCGCGTGACCGCCATGCGATGTTCTTTGCCACGCTGGGCGTCATCGCCTCGTCGGTCGAACGGCTGGCGACCGAGGTGCGGCATCTGCAGCGCACCGAAGTGCTGGAGGCGGAGGAATATTTCTCCCCCGGCCAGAAGGGCTCGTCGGCGATGCCGCACAAGCGCAATCCGGTGCTGACTGAAAATCTGACCGGGCTCGCCCGCATGGTGCGCGGCTATGTGACCCCGGCGCTTGAAAATGTCGCGCTGTGGCATGAACGCGACATCAGCCATTCGTCGGTCGAACGGATGATCGGCCCCGACGCGACGGTGACGCTCGACTTCGCGCTCGCCCGGCTGACCGGGGTGATCGACAAGCTGCTCGTCTATCCGGAGCGGATGGCGCGCAACATGAACCGCATGGGCGGCCTCATCCATTCGCAGCGCGTGCTGCTGGCGCTGACCCAGGCGGGGGCATCGCGCGAGGACGCCTATCGCCTGGTCCAGCGCAACGCGATGAAGGTGTGGGAATCCGACGGCGCGCTGTCGCTGGAGGAGCTGCTCAAGGCCGATCCGGACGTCACCGCCCGGCTGTCGCCCGCCGAGATCGCCGAGCGGTTCGACCTCGATTATCATCTGAAGCACGTCGACACGATCTTCGCGCGCGTGTTCGGGGCGGACTGACCCGAAAACAACCGCCGGGGCCCCGGCGGCTGTTTTTATCTGGCTGATCGTGCGTTTCGTGCGGCGGAGTCTGTGCTGCGCCCGACGGCGCAAGGGCTGCACCGGCCCGCTCCCCCACCCGGCCTCCCACAGGATATGGCCGTTGGGACGCCGGGTGGGGAAGCGGGCCGGTGCCGGGTCAGTGCGCCCCCGTCATTCCCCCGACCACATCGCCTTCAGCTTGTCGAAAAAGCCGTGGCTCTGCGGGCATTCCTCACCGGTTTCGGTGGCGCGGAATTGTTCCAGCAGCTCGCGCTGCTTGGCGTTGAGCTTGGTCGGCGTCTCGACCTCGACCTGGATCACCAGATCGCCCTGGCCGCGCCCGTTCAGCACCGGCATGCCCGCCCCGCGCTGACGGATCTGCTTGCCGGACTGGATGCCGGCCGGGATGCGGATCTCGTGGCGCTGCTTGTCGAGGCCGGGAACGACGATCGTGCCACCGAGCGCCGCCGTCGTGAAGCTGATCGGCGCGCGCGCGAACAACGTCGTGCCATCGCGTTCGAAGATCGCATGGCGGCGGACATGGAGGAAGATGTAGAGGTCGCCGCACGGTGCCCCGCGCGCGCCGCATTCGCCCTCGCCGCTCAGGCGGATGCGCGTGCCGTCATCGACCCCGGGCGGGATGTTGACCGACAGCGTCTTCTGCTGGTCCACCCGGCCTTCGCCATGGCAGGTCTGGCACGGATCGGCGATCACCTCGCCCATGCCGTGACAGGTCGGGCAGGTGCGTTCGACGACGAAAAAACCCTGCTGCGAACGGATCTTGCCCATCCCGCCGCAGGTGTTGCAGGCGCGCACGCCCGCCCCGCCTTGGCCCCGGTGCCGGCACAGGTGCCGCAGGCCGCCGAAACGTCGAGCGTCACCTCGGTCGTCGTGCCGTGATAGGCTTCTTCCAGCGTGATCTCGAGATCATAGCGCAGATCGGCACCGCGCCGGGGCTGGCGCCCGCCGCGCTGCTGGCCGCCGCCGAAAATGCTCTCGAAAATGTCGGCAAAGCCGTCAAAGCCCTGGCCGGCGTGGAAACCGCCGCCCCCGCCGCCATTCTGGAACGCGGCCTTGCCAAACCGGTCATAGGCGGCGCGCTTCTGCGGATCCTTCAGACAGTCATAGGCCTCGCTGACCGCCTTGAACTGCGCCTCGGCATCGCGGCAGCCGCCATTCTTGTCCGGGTGATATTTCATCGCGAGCTTGCGATAGGCGGACTTGATCGTCGCATCGTCGGCGGTGCGCTCGACGCCCAGCAGCTCGTAATAGTCGATTTCGGTGCTCATGCTGACCCCAGAGCCTGGCGAAGCCCGATGCCGGCCGGGCGGGCCGGGCGGAACGCGTCATGCGCCCCGCCCCTTCCCGCGCCGACCGGCATGGGCTTGCGTTTCACGGGACTCAGCCCTTGTTCTCGTCCACTTCGGAGAACTCGGCATCGACGACATCGTCATCGGCCTTGGCCTCGGCCGCATCGCCGGCGGGCGCGGCCTGTTCCTTTTCGTAGATCGCCTGGCCAAGCTTCATCGCCACCTGGGCGAGCGCCTGGGCCTTTTCGGTCATCTGGTCGCCATCGCCGCTTTCGACCGCCGCCTTCGCTTCGGCGATCGCAGCCTCGATCTCGCCCTTCAGCGCCGCATCGACCTTGTCGCCATGCTCGGCAAGCTGGCGCTCGGTGGTGTGGATCAGGCTTTCGGCATTGTTCTTGGCCTCGGCGGCGGCGCGGCGCTTCTTGTCCTCTTCGGCGAAGCGCTCGGCGTCCTTGACCATCTGCTCGATGTCGGAATCGGACAGGCCGCCCGACGCCTGGATGCGGATCTGCTGTTCCTTGCCGGTGCCCTTGTCCTTGGCCGACACGTTGACGATGCCGTTCGCATCGATGTCGAACGTCACCTCGATCTGCGGCACGCCGCGCGGGGCCGGCGGGATGCCGACCAGATCGAACTGGCCGAGCAGCTTGTTGTCCGCCGCCATTTCGCGTTCGCCCTGGAACACGCGGATGGTCACCGCCTGCTGATTGTCGTCGGCGGTCGAATAGACCTGGCTCTTCTTGGTCGGGATCGTCGTGTTGCGGTCGATCATCCGGGTGAACACGCCGCCCAGCGTCTCGATGCCCAGCGACAGCGGCGTCACGTCGAGCAGCAGCACGTCCTTGACGTCACCCTGCAGCACGCCCGCCTGGATGGCCGCGCCCATCGCCACGACCTCGTCCGGATTGACGCCGGTGTGCGGTTCCTTGCCGAAAAAGTCCTTCACGACCTGACGGACCTTGGGCATGCGGGTCATGCCGCCGACCAGCACCACTTCGGAAATGTCCGCCGCCTTCACGCCCGCATCGGCGAGCGCCTTGCGGCACGGCTCCAGCGTGCGCTGGATCAGATCGTCGACCAGCCGCTCCAGATCGGCGCGGGTGACGGTCTTCACCAGATGCTTCGGCCCGGTGGCGTCGGCGGTGATGAAGGGCAGGTTGATCTCGGTCGTCTGCGCCGACGACAGTTCGATCTTGGCGCGCTCTGCCGCTTCCTTCAGGCGCTGCAGCGCCAGCCGGTCGGCGCGCAGATCGATGCCCTCGGCCTTTTTGAACTCGTCGGCCAGATATTCGACGACCTTCGAGTCGAAATCCTCGCCGCCGAGGAAGGTGTCGCCATTGGTCGCCTTCACCTCGAACACGCCGTCGCCGATCTCGAGGACCGAGATGTCGAACGTGCCGCCGCCAAGGTCATAGACGGCGATCGTCTTGCCGTCCTGCTTTTCAAGGCCGTAGGCGAGCGCGGCCGCCGTCGGCTCGTTGATGATGCGCAGCACCTCAAGCCCGGCGATCTGGCCGGCATCCTTGGTCGCCTGGCGCTGGGCGTCGTTGAAATAGGCCGGAACGGTGATCACCGCCTGGGTGACGGTTTCGCCCAGATAGGCCTCGGCCGTTTCCTTCATCTTCTGCAGGGTGAAGGCCGAGATCTGCGACGGCGAATAATCCTTGCCGCCCGCCTGCACCCAGGCATCGCCATTGGGGCCGCGCGAGATGGCATAGGGCACCAGCTCGGTGTCGCGCTTGGTGACGGGATCGTCATAGCGGCGGCCGATCAGGCGCTTGACCGCAAAAATCGTGTTGTCCGGATTGGTCACCGCCTGCCGCTTGGCGGGCTGGCCGATCAGGCGCTCGCCATCCTTGGTGAACGCGACGACCGACGGCGTCGTGCGCGCGCCTTCCGCATTTTCGATGACCTTGGGTTTGCCGCCTTCCATCACGGCGACGCAGCTGTTCGTCGTGCCCAGATCGATGCCGATAACTTTAGCCATTTTACCTCTTTGCACCCCTGCGATGAAGCTGGTCGCGGCGACCCCCCTGGGCCAGCCCCGACCGGACTGATGAAGCGGATATAGGCAGGCTATTGCTTGCCGCAAGTCGCGCCGGACCCTAGACTTTGGCCGACCGTCCGGCGCGCGCGCCACTGCTGTCGCGGTGCGCCGGCCATGCCAGAGGAGATCACCCGATGTTGCGTCCGTTTGTTGGGCTTTGTGCCGCCGGCATTGCGCTGGCAACCGCCGGCTGCACGCAGGAAGAAGCGCAGCTGCAGGTGACCGATGCCTGGGTGCGCATCTCGCCGGTGGCGTCCAATCCGTCTGCCGGCTATTTCACGGTCAAGGGCGGGGAAAAGGCCGTCCAGCTGATCGGCGTCAGCTCGCCGGTCGCGATCCGCACCGAAATGCACGAAACGATGGCCGATCACGGTGCTGGTGATGGCAATAGCGATGGCAAGGGCCATGGCATGACGATGATGAAGCCGGTGACCAGCGTCGATGTGCCGGCGCGCGGCACCGTCGCGTTCGCGCCCGGCGGGCGCCATGCGATGTTCTGGAACATCAATCCCGGCATCGTGCCGCCGCGCACCATGCCGCTCGTCTTCACCTTCTCCGATGGCACCCAGATCGAGGTCGCGGCGCGCACCGTTGCGGTGGGTGCGCCCGCACCCAAATGACGCGACCGGCGTGGCTGGTGGCAACGGGCCGATAAGGGCCGGACGGCGATGATCCGCGCCGCCCTGATCCGCCGGGCACAGGCCGGCGGCAGGCCGCTGACCGGCGGCGAGATCGATCTTGGCCGGTCAGTGTTCGGCGATGCGGTCGATTACGCGGCCATCCGCATCCATCGGCGCTGCTGGTGGCCCCTCCAGCCGCGCCGGGTGGTGATGGCACCCGATGGCGCGATCTGGTTCCACCCCGAAAGCCCCGCCTATCACGCCGATTTCAGCGCCGCGCCGCGTGCCGCGCAGGGGCTGTTCATCCATGAAATGGTGCATGTCTGGCAGCACCAGACCGGCCTGTTCCTGCCCTGGCGGCGGCATCCCTTCTGCCGCTACACCTATCGGCTGGAGCCGGGCCGGCCCTTCGCCCGATATGGCATCGAGCAGCAGGCGGAGATTGTCCGCCACGCCTTTCTGGCCGCAGGATCATGGCCTTCGGGCGAGGACGGCGGAGACGCGATGCGCCTCGCCGCACTGCTGCCGTTCGGCACCCTCTCGGGCTAGGGTGTTTTCAAGCCGGGTGGAATCACCTGACGGTTCGGAAAACGCCGCAAAACAGAGACCTGGAGGGCCGGCCCGATGCAATCGGATCGAAAGCCGCTCTAGGCGGCGGCGATGATCGGCACGAAATCGGCTGCCTTGAGGCTCGCCCCGCCGACCAGCGCGCCATCGACATCGGGCAGGCCGAGCAGCTCGGCCGCGTTGGCGGGCTTGACCGACCCGCCATAAAGGATGCGCACCCCGTCCGCCTCCGGCCCGAGCAGCGCACGCAGCCGGGTGCGGATGCCGGCATGCATCGCCGCGACATCGCCCGGCGTCGGCGTGCGCCCGGTGCCGATCGCCCAGACCGGTTCATACGCAATGACAAGCGCATCCGCCTTCGCCCCCGGCGGCACCGATCCGGCCAGCTGGGCCGCGACCACATCCTCGGCCCGCCCGGCATCGCGCTCGGCCTCGGTCTCGCCGACGCACAGGATGGCGATCATCCCGGCCGCCATCACCGCTTCGGCCTTGGCGCGCACCTCGGCATCGCTTTCATGCTGATCGGCGCGGCGCTCGCTATGGCCGACAATGGCAAGCCGCGCCCCCGCCTCGACCAGCATCGCCGCCGACACGCAGCCGGTGTGCGCGCCGCTCGCCCGCGCATGGCAATCCTGCGCGCCGATGGGCAGCGCCGTCCGCGCTGCCGCCGGCGCGATCAGCGTAAAGGGCGGGCAGATGGCGACATCGACATGCGGGTGGAGGGCGGCGGCGGCTGCAATCGCATCCAGCTCGGCGAGCGCTGCCATGTCGCCGTTCATCTTCCAATTGCCCGCGACCAGCTTGCGCCGCGCCTGTGTTCCGGTGCTCATCTGCCCTCGCATCCCTCAAGATCGGTCTCCGACCGGGTGGCCCCCGGATCGGTCTCCGCCCGCCCGGTAGAGGATCGCATGCGGCACGCGCAACCGTTCCGCGAGCCCGCCCGCCATGCGCCCGATGCTTGTCCCGCTGCGCGACAATGCCTAAAGCCCTTGCCCTGCACCGGGGCGCATGTTCCGGCGCGTCCGTCTGCCCTGCCCATTTTTGTTGCGGAACATCGATGCTCAACGCGCTTCGCAGTCTGTCCAAATCCAAGTTCGGCGTGGTGCTGCTTGGGCTGTTCCTTGCCGCGATCGCCGCCGGCTTTGTGCTGGCGGACATCCAGAATGTCGGGGTCCCGGGCAGCGCGACCGGCGACAATGCGGCACGGGTCGGGCGGACGACGATTTCCCAGGCCGATCTGCGCCAGCGGGTGCAGCGTGCCTATGAGTCCGCGCGGCGGCAGGATCCGGCGCTGACCATCCAGAGCTTTGTCGCCCAGGGCGGGGTGGAGGCGGTGCTCAACCGCATGATCGACGATCTCGTCATCGAACAGTTTGCGCGCGGCGCGGGCATGGGCGTCAGCCGTAAGCTCGAAGACGGGCTGATCGCCGGCGCGCAGGCGTTTCGCGGCCTCGACGGGCGGTTCGACCAGTCGCAATATGAAGCGTTTCTGGCGCGCGAGGGGCTGAGCGAAAAGCAGGTCCGCGCGGAACTCGCTCGCGATCTATATTCCAACCAGCTGATCGTGCCGGCGGCTGGCGGCACGCGCGCGCCGCTTGGCCTCGCGCTGCCCTATGCGTCGATGCTGCTCGAACAGCGGCGCGGCCAGGCGCTGTTCGTGCCGACGGCGGCGTTCGCGCCCAAGGCACCCGGCGAGGCCGAGCTGACCGCCTATTACCGGCAGAATATCGGCCGTTACACGATCCCGGAACGCCGGGTGCTCCGCTATGCGGTGATCGAGCGCGCGGCGCTTGCCGTGCCCGCGCCGACCGATGCGGAAATCGCCAAGGCCTATGATGCGGCCAAGGCCGAATATGCCCCGCGTGAAACCCGCGATCTGAGCCAGGTGATCCTGCCGTCCGAAAGCGCGGCGCGCGATTTCGCCCGGCGGATCGAAGGCGGGGCGACGATCGATGCCGCCGCGCGGGCCATCGGGCTGGAAGCCGCGCGGCTGACCGGCCAGACCCGCCAGGCCTATGCGACGGCAAGCGCCGATGCAGTCGCCGCGGCGGCGTTCCAGACCGCGCAGGGCCGGATCGCCGCGCCGACGCGCTCGCCGCTCGGCTGGCATGTCGTCCGCGTCGATCAGGTCCGCACCGTGCCGGGCAAGACGATTGCCGATGTGCGCGGCGAACTCGCCGCCGGCATCCTCAAAACCAAGAGCGAACAGGCCTTTGCCGATCTGATCGCGCGGATCGACGATGCGATCGCCAATGGCGGGACGTTCGACGAAGTGGTCGCCGCCAACAAGCTGACCGGCATCACCACCCAGCCGCTGCTCGCGACCGGGCGCACCGCCGATGCTGCGCCCGACGCGCCGGTCGCGCCGGAACTGGCCGCCGTGCTCAAGGTCGCGTTCGACAGCGAGGCGGATGATGATCCGGTGGTCGAACAGGTCGCAGCCAATGAACGGGCGGTGATCCTGAAGGTCGGCCAGATCGTCGCGCCGACGCCGCGCCCGATGGCGTCGATCCGCGACCGGCTGGTCGCCGATCTTGGCCGCGATCAGGGCTTTGCCGCCGCCCGCGCCGCCGCCGACCGGGTGCTCGCCCGGCTGAAGGCCGGCGACAATCTTGCCGCCGCCGCCCGCGCGGCGGGGGCCGCCCTGCCCGCGCCTGCGGCCATTGCAGGGCAGCGGCGCGAGCTGCTGCAGGCGGGCCGGCCGGTCGATCCCCGGCTCGATGCGCTGTTCGGCCCGCGCGCCGGCGGGGCGCGGCTCGCGCCCGCCGCCGACATGGCGGGCTGGTATGTGGTGCGCGTCGACCAGATCGTCCCCGGCGATGCGCGCGGCCAGCCGGCGCTGATCCAGGCGTCGCAGGCGCAGTTCGGCCCGGTGCTGGGCCAGGAATATGCGCAGCAGCTGATCGCCGCCGCCCGCCGCGAACTGGGCAGCGAAATCAACCAGGCAGCGGTCGGCGCGCTGAAGCGCGACCTGATCGGCCCGGCAGCGCCCTGATGACACAGCACGGCGTGGGCGCTGCCCCGGCGGGCGCGGGCGCGGGCATGGGAACGGGCACGGCCATGGCAAGCGACGATCAGGCGGTGGCGCAGGCGCTGGCCGAAGGGCGGCCCGCCTTTGTCTGGCGGCGGCAGATCGCCGATGTCCACACCCCGGTCGGCGCGGCGCTTGCGCTGATCGAGCCGGGGCGCGGCGATTTCCTGCTGGAATCGGTCGAGGGCGGGCAGACGCGCGGCCGCCACAGCCTGATCGGGCTGGCACCGGACCTCGTCTTCCGCGCCGTCGGCGACACGGCCGAGATCAACCGCAACTGGCTGCACGACCGGGACGATTTCATCCCCGCCGGCCCGGCAATCGCGGCACTGCGCACGCTGGTCGGCGAATGCCGTGCCGATGTGCCGGCGGAACTGCCCCCGGCGCTCGCCTGTCTGGTCGGCTATTTCGGCTATGAGACGTTCGGCCTGATCGAAAACCTGCCCCGGCCGCCGGCCAATCCGCTGGCGCTGCCCGACATGCTGTTCGTGCGCCCGACCCTGATCCTGGTGTTCGACCGGCTGACCGACGAGCTGTTCCTGATCGCCCCGCTCTGGCCGGGTGACGGCGCTGCCGATCCGGCAGCCCGCATCGCCGACGCGCGGGAGCGGATCGACGCCGCCGCCGCCCGGCTGGCGGCGCGCGGCGATACCGCAGCGCGCACCGCACCGCCGGCCGTCACCGACCTGAGCGTGACGCCGCACCTTGCGCCCGGCCAGTACCGCGACATGGTCGTGCGCGCGCAGGACTATATCCGCGCCGGCGATATCTTTCAGGTCGTGCTCGCCCAGCGCTTCACCGCGCCCTTCCCGCTGCCGCCGTTCGATCTTTACCGCGCGCTCAGGCGGATCAATCCGTCGCCCTTCCTTTATTTCCTCGACCTGCCGGGCTTTGCGCTCACCGGCAGCAGCCCGGAGATTCTGGTGCGCGCGCGCGGCGGCGAGGTGACGATCCGCCCGATCGCCGGCACCCGGCCGCGCGGGCGGACCGCGACCGAAGATGCCGAGAATCGCGACAGCCTGCTCGCCGATCCCAAGGAACGGGCCGAGCATCTGATGCTGCTCGACCTTGGCCGCAACGATGTCGGCCGGGTGGCCGCGCCGGGCAGCGTGCGCGTGACCGACAGCTACACGATCGAGTTTTACAGCCACGTCATGCACATCGTGTCGAACGTGGTCGGGCGGCTGGCCGACGGGCGCGACGCGCTCGATGCGCTGTTCGCCGGCTTTCCGGCCGGCACGGTGTCGGGCGCGCCCAAGGTCCGCGCGTGCGAGATCATTGCCGAGCTGGAGCCGGAAACGCGCGGTGCCTATGCGGGCGGCGTCGGCTATTTCTCGGCCGACGGGTCGATGGACAGCTGCATCGTGCTGCGCACCGCCGTGGTCAAGGACGGGCAGATGCACGTCCAGGCCGGGGCCGGCATCGTCGCCGACAGCGATCCCGCCGCCGAACAGCGCGAGTGCGAGGCCAAATCGGGCGCGCTGTTCGCCGCCGCGCGCGAGGCGCTTGTTCGCGCGCTCGATCCCGGTTTCGGGCAATAGCCTGAGGGGTGTGGATTCGCGCCGTGGTCGCCCCTAACATGGAAGAATGAGCACAGCCCGCCCGCCCCGCCGCCCGACTGCTTCCCGGCTCCGCCGCCTGCTCAGCTTATGGCCCGGCGCGGCGATGCTCGCGGCACTCGCGCTCAGCCAGCCGGCATCCGCCGCCCCGGCGGGCGCGCGCGAGCAGGATCTGACGCTCAGGAACTTCCGCTTCCACACCGGGGAAGTGCTGCCGGAGCTGAAGCTGCATTACACGACGCTCGGCACGCCGCAGCGCGACGCATCGGGCGCGGTCACGAATGCGGTGATGATCCTCCACGGCACCGGCGGATCGGGGCATCAGTTCTTCCAGCCCCAGTTCGCCGATGCGCTGTTCGGGCCGGGCCAGCCGCTCGACACAGCGCGCTATTTCATCATCCTGCCCGACAATATCGGCCATGGCGCGTCGTCCAAGCCCAGCGACGGGCTGAAGGCGCGCTTTCCCGCCTATGACTATGCCGACATGGTCGATGCGCAGGCCCGGCTGCTCGACCATCTGGGCGTCAGGCGGCTCCGGCTGCTGATGGGCACATCGATGGGCTGCATGCACGGCTTTGTCTGGGGCACCACCCGGCCCGAACGCGTACAGGCGATGATGCCGATGGCGTGCCTGCCGGTCGAGATCGCCGGCCAGAACCGCATGTGGCGCAAGCTGGCGATCGATGCCGTGCGCGCCGATCCCGCCTATCGCGGCGGCGATTACACGGCCCAGCCGCTCGCTGGGCTGCGCACCGCCGCCAGCCTGCTGCTCGTCGCCGGGCTGAACCCGGTTCAGGCCCAGGCGCAGGCCCCGACGCGCATTGCCGCCGAAGCCGCGCTCGACACCGCATTTGCGCGCACCATCGCCGGGCGCGATGCCAATGACCTGATCTGGCAGCTCGACAGTTCCAGGACCTACAATCCGGCGGCAGGGCTCGAGCGGATGACGATGCCCGTCACCTGGGTGAACTCGGCCGATGATTTCATCAATCCGCCGGGCCTGGGCATTGCCGAGGCGGCGGCCCGCCGCCTGCCGCAGGGCAAGTTCATCCTGATCCCGCAAAGCGCCGAGACGCGCGGCCACGGCACCCATACATGGGCGCGGTTCTGGCAGCATGAGCTGGTGGCGCTGCTCGCGCGCAGCGAAGGGCGCTGAACATGGCCCCGACAGGCAGGCGCAGCGCCCGGATTCCGTGCGTGACGAACCGGGGGCATGGCGGCTAAAGCCCCCGGCCATGATCCTTGTCATCGATAACTATGACAGCTTCACCTGGAACCTCGTCCATTATCTGATGGAGCTGGGGGCCGAGGTCGATGTGGTGCGCAACGACGCGCTGTCGGCCGGTCAGGCGCTGTCATCGGGCGCGCAGGCCTTTCTGATTTCGCCCGGCCCCTGCACGCCCAACGAAGCGGGCATCTCGCTCGATCTGGTCGCCGCCTGTGCTGCTGCCGGGCGGCCGCTGCTCGGCGTGTGCCTTGGCCATCAGGCGATCGGCCAGCATTTCGGCGGCAAGGTGGTGCGCGGCGGGCTGATGCACGGCAAGACGTCGCCGGTCACCCATGACGGCACCGGGCTGTTCGCAGGCCTGCCCTCGCCCTTCACCGCCACCCGCTATCATTCGCTGGTCGTGCCCGAAGACACGCTGCCGCCCGAACTGGTCGTCAATGCGCGCAGCGATGACGGCCATGTGATGGGCTTTCGCCATCAGAGCCTGCCGATCCACGGCGTCCAGTTCCATCCCGAGAGCATCGCGACCGAGCATGGCCACCGGATGCTGGCCAATTTCATGCGCGCGGCCGGCCTGCCGGTCAGGGAGCCGGCATGACGACGATCACCATCCTGCCCGATGCCAGCGTCCCGCTCGACGCCGACACCGCGGCGCGCGCCTTTGGCGACATTCTGGACGGCAAGCCCGCCCATGACGATATCGCCCGTTTCCTTGCCGACATGTCGCTGCGCGACGAGACGGCGGCGGAAATCGCCGCCTGCGCGCAGGCGATGCGCGCCCGGATGCTGCCGGTCGATGCGCCGCCAAACGCCATCGACGTCTGTGGCACCGGGGCGGATGCACAGCACAGCCTCAACATCTCGACCGCCGTCGCGATCGTCGTCGCGGCCTGCGGCGTGCCCGTCGCCAAGCACGGCAACCGCGCGGCCTCGTCCAAGGCCGGGGCGGCGGACACGCTCGAGGCGCTCGGGCTGAACCTCGATGTCGCCTCGGCAACCGCCGAGCGCAGCCTGAATGACCTGGGCATCGCGTTCCTGTTTGCGCAGATCCACCATCCGGCGCTGGCCCCGCTGGCCCCGATCCGCCGCGCGCTCGGGCGGCGGACGGTGTTCAACCTGGTCGGCCCGCTGTGCAACCCGGCGCGGGTGTCGCGGCAGCTGATCGGCATTGCGCGGCCCGATTTCATGCCCGTCTATGCCGATGCCGCGCGGCGTGTCGGGCTGCAAGCGGCGCTGCTGGTCGCGGGCGACGAGCCGCTCGATGAACTGTCGATCGCGGGACCGAGCACGATGGTGTCGGTCGGCATGCTGGGCGACAGCGTCCACCGCGTCATGCCGCGCGATGCGGGCCTTCAGCCGCACGCCCTTGATGCGCTGAAAGGGGATGATGCCGCCTATAACGCGGCTGCGCTGCGCCGCCTGCTGATGGGCAGCCCCGGCGCCTATCGCGACGCGGTGCTGCTCAATGCCGCCGCCGCGCTGATGGTGGCGGGCGAGGCCGCCGATCTGAAGGACGGCGCCCGTCGCGCCGCCCATGCGATCGACGACCAGAGCGCGCTGCACCTGCTCGAACGCTGGATCGCCTATCGATGAACAAGCTTCAGGAAATCTGCGCCTTCAAGGTGACGGACACCGCCCGTCGCCGCGCGCTCAACCCCGATCTCGATGCGCTGATCGCCGCCCAGTCGCCGCCGCGCGGGTTTCGCCGCGCGCTCGATTCCGCGCCCGGCTATGGCCTGATCGCCGAAATCAAGAAGGCCAGCCCGTCCAAAGGGCTGATCCGCGCCGATTTCGACCCGCCCGCCCATGCCCGCGCCTATCAGGCGGGCGGCGCATCCTGCCTGTCGGTGCTGACCGACGAGCCTTATTTCCAGGGCCGCGATGCCGATCTGGTCGCCGCGCGCGCGGCCTGTGCGCTGCCGGTGCTGCGCAAGGATTTCATCGTCGATCCGTGGCAGGTGCGCGAGGCGCGCGCGCTGGGCGCGGACGCGATCCTGATCATCGTCGCCGCGCTCGACGATGGCCAGATGGCCGAAATCGAAGCGGCGGCGATCGAACTGGGCATGGACGCGCTGGTCGAGGTGCACAGCGCCGCCGAGCTGGACCGGGCGCTTGCGCTCAAGTCGCGGCTGATCGGGGTCAATAACCGCGATCTCAGGGACTTTTCGGTCAGTTTTGAGCGGACATATGAACTTGTCGGCCGCGCCCCCGCCGGGTGCACCTTTGTCGCCGAAAGCGGGCTGACGCACCGCGCCGATCTGAACGCGATGGCCGAACGCGGCGTGCGCTGCTTCCTGATCGGCGAAACGCTGATGCGCGCCGACGATGTCGAGGCCGCGACCCGGGCACTGGTCGGCTGACCATGGCCGGGGAGCGGGACGCAGAGGGTGGCGGCGACAGGGAAGGCCTGACCCATCTCGACGCCGCCGGCCATGCCCGGATGGTCGATGTGTCGGCCAAGCCCGCCACCCTGCGCACCGCCATTGCCGCGGGACGCATCCTGATGTCGGCAGAGGCGGCGGCGGCGATCGCGGCGGGCACGGTGGTGAAGGGCGACGTGCTGGCCGCCGCGCGCATCGCCGGCATCATGGCCGCCAAGCGCACCGCCGATCTGATCCCGCTCTGTCATCCGGTCGCCCTGTCGGGCGTCACGATCGATCTCGATGCCGCACCCGACGGGGTGACCGCCACCGCCACCGCGCGCACCACCGGGCCGACGGGCGTGGAGATGGAGGCGCTGACCGCCGTGTCGGTCGCGCTGCTGACGGTCTATGACATGGCGAAAGCGCTCGACCGGGGAATGCGGATCGACGGCATCGGGCTGGTTGCCAAAAGCGGCGGCCGGTCGGGCGACTGGCAGGCCTGAGGCGACGAAAGCCTCCGGCACCACAGGGCGCACGATGACGCGCGCGCCCTGCTGTGGCAGGAACCGGCGATGACGCCCGCCCCGTCCCTCCTTCCCGTATCCGAAGCCCAGGCGCGGCTGATTGCCGTAGCGCCGCTGCTTCCCCCCGCGCTGCTGCCGCTGGCCGAGGCCGCCGGCCGCTGGGCGGCGGAGGATGTTGTCGCGCGGGTCGATCACCCCTTTGCCGACCTGTCGGCGATGGATGGTTATGCGATCCGCCATGCCGATCTGCCCGGACCATGGCAGGTGACCGCCACCATCGCCGCCGGCCGGATGCCCGCCGCACCGATCGGCCCGGGCATGGCGGCGCGCATCTTTACCGGCGCCCCGCTGCCAGCCGGGGCAGACACCATCCTTGTCCAGGAAGACGCCCGGCGCGACGGCGACCGGCTGACCCTGGCCGGGGACGGGCCCGACCGGCGGGGCGCGCATGTCCGCCGCCGGGCGATGAACTTTGCCGCCGGCGATACGCTGATCCCTGCCGGGGCACGGATCGCCCCGGCCCGGATCGGGCTGGCGGCGCTTGGCGGCCATGCCGTGCTGCCGGTGCGCGGCCGGGCACGCATCGCGCTGTTGTCGACCGGGGACGAGCTGGCGGCACCGGGCGCGCCGCTTCGCCCCGGCCAGATCCACGCCGCCAATGCCGCGATGATCGCGGCGCAGCTCGCCGCCCTGCCGGTCATGGTCAGCGACTGCGGGATCATCGCTGACGACCGCGCCGCGCTCGCCCGCGCGATCGCCGATGCGGCGGCGCAGGCGGACATTCTGGTGACGATCGGCGGCGCATCGGTGGGCGACCATGATCTGGTGCAGCCGGCGCTTGCCGATTGCGGGGCGACGCTCGATTTCTGGCGGATCGCGATGCGGCCGGGCAAGCCGCTGATGGCCGGGCAGCTGAGCGCGACGATGGTGCTCGGCCTGCCGGGCAACCCGGTCTCGGCCTTTGTCACCTCGGCGCTGTTCCTGATGCCGCTGATCGCGGCGATGGGCGGGGCGACTGCGCCGCTGCCGCCCACCCTGTCGCTGCCGCTTGGCGAGGCGCTGCCCGCAGTCGGGCCACGCGCCGATTATCTGCGCGGTCGCGTGGCCGATGGGCGTGTTTTTCCGGTGGGGGTTCAGGACAGCGGGGTGCTGACCGGGCTTGCCCGCGCCGATGCGCTGATCATCCGCCCCGCTCATGCCCCGGCATTGCCTGCCGGCGCGTTCGCCGATGTTCACATCATTGCTTGACGCGTCTGCGCATGTTTCCTACACGTTCCTTGTTCGTTCCCAGCCAAGGGCGAGGCGATGCTGACGCGCAAGCAACATGAACTGCTCCTTTTCATCCAAGACCGCCTCGCCAAAAGTGGCGTGTCGCCCTCGTTCGAGGAGATGAAGGAGGCGCTCGACCTCAAGTCCAAATCGGGTGTCCACCGCCTGATCGGCGCGCTGGAGGAGCGGCAGTTCATCCGCCGCCTGCCCAACCGCGCCCGCGCGCTTGAGGTGCTGCGCCTGCCCGATGGCGGCGGTGCCCCGGCGGAAAAGACGCGCGCGCCCAGCCCCGCCGCCCCGCCGGTGGCCGCCAACGAAAATGTGCTCGACATCCCGCTTCATGGCCGGATCGCCGCGGGCAGCCCGATCGAGGCGCTGGAGGGGCAGTCGAGCCTGTCGGTTCCCGCCGCTCTGCTGGGGCCGGGCGAACATTATGCGCTTGAAGTGGCTGGCGATTCGATGGTCGAAGCCGGGATCCTCGACGGCGATTATGCGCTGATCCGCCGCGCCGAGACGGCGCGCGACGGGCAGATCGTGGTCGCGCTGATCGACGATGAGGAAGCAACCCTCAAATTTTTCCGCCGCGAGGGCGCGATGGTGCGGCTCGATCCGGCCAACCGCGCTTATGATCCGCAGCGCTACACGCCCAACCGCGTCCGCGTGCAGGGCTGTCTGGCGGGGCTGCTGCGCCGCTACTGAGCGGCGATGCTCCACCCACGCGGCTGCGGGCGGGAGATGCGCCACGGGTGCCGGTCATCCGGGCGAATGGCATGGGCCAGCGATGGCTGGCGGCCGAAGCGGATGGCAACGCCGCCGCTGCGCGCCAGCGCCGGCCGGTCAAGCTTCAACCAGCGCGGGCGGCAGCCGGCCGGCAGGCGGCGATCGCTGACGACGATGTCGGCGGCGGCGCATGCGGCAACCAATGGCTGGAAAGGCATCATCAGATCGGTGCGGGTCACCATCATCCGCCATGTCCGGCCCTGACGGATGATCGTCACCACACAGGCATCGGGGCTGCACCGCGCATCAGGTGACAGCGCAAGGCTGGCCAGCGGGCTGTCGCTTGCCACCGCATCGGCCAGCATCATGTCGACGAAGCCGCCATTGCCCGCGCGGATGCCCGCATAGTCGCCCGCCGGGCCGCGCACGGCGACATGCCGGCCATCGCCGGTGACGATCAGGTCCGGCGGCGGCGGCGCCACCGCCCAGACCGCGCCGCCCAGCGCCGGGGCCAGCCCCAGCCAGCGGTGCGTCCTTGTCCAGAGCAGCATCCACAGTCCGCCGGCCAGCATCGCCAGCGCCGCCCCGCCCGGCATCAGCGGCAGACGGAGGACCGCCCCGGGGGCCGCCGCCGTCAGCTGCGCCAGCGCCAGCAGCAGGTCGATGGCCCGGCCCGTGATCCACCAGAGCGGCGCGCCCAGCCCGGCGGCGTCGAGCGCCAGCGCCAGCGCTTCTGCCGGCATGATGACGAAGGTCGTCAGCGGGATGGCGGCCAGATTGGCGAGCGCGCCATACACGCCCTGCTGGTGAAAATGATACAGCGCGATCGGCGCAAGCGCGATCTCGACCGCCAGCCCGCTGGCAAGGATCGCCGCCAGTGCGCGCAGCGCGGCTGCCAGCGCCGCCTCCTCCCGCCGCGCGAACAGGCGACGGGACGCGGGATGATCGTGCAGCGCGACAATCGCCGTCACCGCGGCAAAGCTGAACTGGAAGCTCGCGCCAATCAGCGCTTCGGGCCAGAGCGCCAGCACGACCAGCGCCCCGGCCGCGACCAGCCTGAGCGTGATCGCCTCGCGCCCCAGCGCAAGCCCGGCCAGCACCAGCAGGGCGGCCACCAGCGCGCGCACCGTCGGCACCTCGGCCCCGGTCAGCCAGGCATAGCCCGCGCCGGCCATCGCGCCGGCCGCCGCCGCGACCAGCGGCAGCGACCAGCGCAGCGCCAGCCCGGGGCTGAGCGCCAGCAGCCGCAGCACGACAAACATCACCGCCCCACCAGCGCGGTCACATGCAGGCCGCTGACGGACAGCAAATGGGCCAGTCCCGCGCGACGCAGCGCGTCCTGATCCCCGGCGCTGACCCGTCCCTGATCGCCGGTCGCCAGCGCCACCGCAATGCCGGCGGGGCGCGCCGCCAGGGCACCCGCGATATGCGCGGACAGGCGGACGCGCAGCCCGGATGCGCGGTCCGGCGGCGCGCGCGCCAGCCGGGCCACGGGGCCGAGCGCACGGCCGCTCGCGCCGATCGCGGCAAACCAGGCCGCGCGCGCCGGATCATGCGCGCCGGGCATGGCCGGCGGCAGCGGCGGGGCCAGCCGGGCGGTCAGGCGGATGCGGTCGCCGGGCATCAGGTCGGCGGGGGCCATCTCCTGCTTCGCGGTCAGCCTGACGCGCGGCGGCAGGTCCGGCCGGTCGAGCGGGCGCAGGACAAGGCGGAGCGAGCGCCTCGACGTCAGCTGCCCGACCGAGTCGATCTCGGCGGCAAAGCCGGTGACGACCGGCCGGTCGAGCACCGGTGCCGCCACGATCAGCGCCCGCCCCCAGACGAGCGCACAGCCCAGCGCCAGCACCATCCCGGCCCAGATCAGGCCGTGCCCCAGCCGCCGATGCGCGCCGAGAGCGAGCCCGAGCGCCGCCACCGCCGCGCCCGACAGGATCAGCACGCACCATTCAACCGGCCCGGGCAAGGCGAACCAGCCGCCGATACCGGCCGCCAACGCGACCGGCAGCCACAGCGGCAGCTGATCACGCTCACCATCGAGCCAGCTCTCGATCCGGCTCAAGGCCCGTTGCAGGGGGGCAGCGACGCCCCGGCCCGCCCCGGGCAACCCCGTGGTTTGTCGCGGCCAGACGGCCATGCTAGGGGCGTCGCCGGTCACCATCACGTTCTTCACAGCCTGGGAGCAACCGCGCGTGAGCGCAAGCAGCGTCGTCACCCGTTTCGCCCCGTCGCCGACGGGGTTCCTGCACATCGGCGGTGCGCGCACCGCATTGTTCAACCTGCTGTTCGCCCGCCATCATGGCGGCAAGTTCCTGCTGCGCATCGAGGATACCGACAAGGCGCGCTCGACCCAGGCGGCGATCGACGCGATCCTCGACGGGATGACCTGGCTGGACCTGAACTGGGACGGCGACGTGGTCTATCAGTCGCAGCGCGCCGCCCGCCATGCCGAGGTGGCCGAGGCGCTGCTGGCGAGCGGCCATGCCTATCGCTGCTATGCGACGCCCGAGGAACTGGCCGAACTGCGCGAGGCGCAGCGCGCGGCGAAACAGCCGATGCGCTATGACGGCCGCTGGCGCGACCGCGCGCCGGGGCCGGAGCAGGACGGCAAGCCCTTTGCCGTGCGGCTGAAGGCCCCGCGCGACGGCGAAACGGTGATCGACGATCTGGTGCAGGGCCGCGTGGTCGTCCAGAACAGCGAGCTGGACGACATGATCCTGCTGCGGTCGGACGGAACGCCGACCTATATGCTCGCCGTCGTCGTCGACGATCACGACATGGGCGTCACCCATGTCATCCGCGGCGACGATCATCTGAACAACGCCTTCCGCCAGCTGGGCATCATCCGCGCGATGGGCTGGCCGGAGCCGGCTTATGCGCACATCCCGCTGATCCACGGATCGGACGGGGCCAAGCTGTCCAAGCGGCACGGGGCGCTGGGCGTCGATGCCTATCGCGACGAACTGGGCATCCTGCCCGAGGCGCTGTCAAACTATCTGCTGCGCCTCGGCTGGGGGCATGGCGATGCGGAAATCATTTCGCGGGCGCAGGCGACCGAATGGTTCGATATCGGCGGGGTCGGCCGTTCGCCGTCACGCTTCGACCTGAAAAAGCTCGAAAATCTGAACGGCCATTATCTGCGCGAGGCGGATGACGCCCGGCTCGCCGCGCTGGCCGCGCCGCGCATTGCAGCCGTGCTGGGGCGTGCGCTCACCGACGCCGATCTGGCGCTGGTCGGGCGGGCGATGCCCGAGCTCAAACCGCGTGCGAAGAATCTCCACGAAATCGCTGACGGGGCGATGTTCCTGTTCGCCAGCCGGCCGCTCGTGATGGAAGAAAAGGCCGCCGCCCTGCTGGAAGGCGACGGCACGCGCCTGCTGGGTCTTGTGCATGAACGCCTGACAGCGGTGACCGACTGGTCGGCCGAGGCGCTCGATGCCGGCGTCCGCGCGGTCGCGGAAGCCGAGGGCATCGGCCTTGGCAAGGTGGCGCAGCCGCTGCGTGCGGCCTTGACCGGGCGCACGACTTCGCCAGGAATTTTTGACGTGCTTGTTCTATTGGGACGCGACGAATCGCTGGCACGGCTGGCCGACCGGCTGGCGGCATGACCCGCCGCGCCCGCGTGACGATTGGTTGAGGAGCAGAATGAATGACTGACATGGCGAAACTGACGCTGGGCGGAGCCGAAATCGACCTGCCGGTCCGCAAGGGCAGTGTCGGCCCGGATGTGATCGACATCCGCAAGCTCTACGGCCAGACCGGCGCCTTCACCTATGATCCGGGCTTCACCTCCACCGCCAGCTGCGAATCGGGCCTGACCTATATCGACGGCGATCAGGGCATCCTGCTCCATCGCGGCTATCCGATCGACCAGCTCGCCGAAAAGTCGAGCTTCATGGAGGTGTGCTACCTGCTCCTGAACGGCGAGCTGCCGAAGAAGGACGAGCTGGACAAGTTCACCTACACCATCACCCGCCACACGATGCTGCACGAGCAGCTGGCGACCTTCTATCGCGGGTTCCGCCGCGACGCGCATCCGATGGCGGTCATGTGCGGCGTCGTCGGCGCGCTGTCGGCCTTCTACCATGATTCGACCGACATCACCGATCCGCACCAGCGGATGGTCGCCAGCCACCGGCTGATCGCCAAGATGCCGACCATCGCGGCGATGGCGTATAAATATTCGGTCGGCCAGCCCTTCCTCTACCCGGACAACTCGCTGTCCTATTCGGGCAATTTCCTGCGCATGACCTTCGGCGTGCCGGCTGAGCCCTATCAGGTCGATCCGGTGGTCGAAGCGGCGATGGACAAGATCTTCATCCTGCACGCCGATCACGAACAGAATGCGTCGACCTCGACCGTGCGGCTGGCCGGTTCGTCGGGCGCCAATCCCTTCGCCTGCATCGCGGCGGGCATCGCCTGCCTGTGGGGCCCGGCGCATGGCGGCGCAAACGAAGCGGCGCTCAACATGCTGCGCGAAATCGGCCGTCCGGAAAAGATTCCGGAATATATCGCCCGCGCCAAGGACAAGAATGATCCGTTCCGCCTGATGGGCTTTGGCCACCGGGTCTACAAGAACTATGACCCGCGCGCCAAGGTGATGCAGAAGACCGCGAACGAGGTTCTGGAAAAGCTGGGCGTCACCGATCCGATCTTCGACGTTGCGCGCGAACTCGAACAGATCGCGCTCAAGGACGATTATTTCGTCGAGAAGAAGCTCTATCCGAACGTCGATTTCTATTCGGGTGTCATCCTGTCGGCGATCGGTTTCCCGACCTCGATGTTCACCGCGCTGTTCGCCCTTGCCCGCACCGTCGGCTGGGTGGCGCAGTGGAACGAGATGATCTCGGACCCCGAACAGAAGATCGGCCGCCCGCGCCAGCTCTACACCGGGCCGTCGCAGCGCGATTATGTCCCGCTCGACCAGCGCTGACACGATGCGCCGCCGGGCGGTGCCGATCCTGCTCGCGCTGGTCGGCATCGCCCCGCTCGCAGCCTGTGCCCGGCCCGGCGCGACGGCGGCGTTGCCGTCGCCCGGCCCGGTGTTCGATCCGGCGACGTTCTTCGTCGGCCGGACCGAAGGCAGCGGCACCCTTGCGCGGCGCTGGCATGATCCGGAAGCGGTCAGCGTGTCGGGCACCGGCGAACTGCTCGTCGACGGCACTTTGGTGCTGCGTCAGCGGGTCAGCCGCACCGGCCATCCGGACCGGCGGCGGCTGTGGCGGCTGCGGCCGACCGGCGTGCCGGGCGAATATCGCGGCCATATGTCGGATGCGACCGATCTGGTGACCGCGCGGGTGACCGGCAACCGGCTGACCATCGCTTATCCGATGCGCGGCGGCTTTACCGCCGTGCAGCAGATCGACCTCGCTGCCGACGGGCAGAGCGCGGTCAACCGCATGACCGTGACGCTGCGCGGGCTGAGGGTCGCAACGCTCGACGAGGTGATCCGGCGGGTCGGCCCGACGCGCTGAGCCCGGCGCGCCGGGACCAGCCGGGCCGTTCAGCCGCCGGACGGCAGGGCGAGCACGAACCGCGCGCCCTGCCCCAGCGCGCTGTCCACGGTCAGGTCTCCGCCCATCGCGCGGGCGAGCCGGCGGGCGATATAGAGGCCAAGCCCGCTGCCCCCCGGATCGCTGGGTGCGATACGGGTGAATTTCTCGAAAATCCGCTCATGCTCGGCAGGGTCAATGCCATGCCCCTGATCGGCGACGACGATGATCGCGCGCGCGCCCTCGCGTTCGGCGCGCACCCACACCATGCCGCCTTCGGGCGAATGGCGCACGGCATTGCCGATCAGATTGACGAGGATCTGCAAGGTGCGGCGGTAATCGCCGCGCGCGGGCAGGCTTTCGTCCATCGCCGGCGGATCGATGCGGACGCCGCGGTCACCCGCCTGGATGCCGAGCAGGCTCGCCGCGCGCCGGGACAGATCGGCCAGATCGATCAGATCGGCCAGTGGCTGGAAATCATGCCGCTCGACCGCCTGCAGATCGACCAGATCGTCGACAAGCGCGAGCAGATGCCGCCCGGCCCCGGCAATGTCGGTCGCATAATCGGCATAATCGCGCCGGATCGGCCCGCCGGATTGCGCGCCGATGCTCTCGGCCCGCTCGACAATCCGGGCGAGCGGCTGGCGCAGCGCGGTGTCGAGCCGCGTCCCGAACGGATTGCCATCGGCCGTCACCGGCTCGCCAGGATCGCGGGTCTCGGGCTCCGGCACCTCATCGGCCACCGGGGCAGGCCGAGCGGGTTCGGCGGCGGCGGGCGCATCGACCAGAAACGCGCTGCCGCGATAGCCGGCAAAGCGGCCGCCGCCGTCAATCAACGGCAGGCCGGTCAGCCGCACCCGCTGGCCGGAGCCGCGCACCTCCGCCTCCTGCCCCTCGAACCGGGCCCGCGCGGCAATCGCCTCCAGGATCGGCAGGTCGCCATCGGCACCGGGAATGAAATGGAACAGCCGCGTCAGCGGCGCGCCGATCATCGCCTCGCCCGCCGGATCGGTGACCGAAGTGAGCTTCAGCGCCGGATCGGTTTCCCACAGCCAGTCGCCGCGCGACCGCACGAAATCATAGACGCGGCGGCCAAAACCGTCATCGCCCGACCGGCCCGGACGCCGCGCCCAGCCGCCGACCGAGAGCGCCACCCCGCCGCCCTCAGGCTTGGCCTGCACCCACAGATCAAGATCATCAGCCCCGTCAGCCGCAATCACGCAGCGCGACACCAGCACGCCCAGCCGCTGGGCCAGCCGGACCAGGGTGGCGATCTGTGGCACGGCGATGACCTGGCCGATCGCGCCGCCCGCCGCCTCCTGCAACCGGGCAAGCGCGGGATCGGCGCGCACCAGCCGCCCCTCACCGTCGATGAACCCCTCGGCAACGCGGGTCATCGCGCCCGCCTTTCGCGGCCGATATCGGCGATGGCGGCGCGGAACGCGCGGTCCAGCCGCCAGGGCCGGATCGCTTCGCGCGCCTCGGCCAGATCGAGATCGAGATAGTCGTTGATCCGTTCCTCGAGCTTGGCCTCGCTCAGCCCGTTGATCGCCGCCATCTGCAGCAGGATCGATGCCGCCACCTCGGTGCGCGCCTCGATCGCCCGCAGCGCGACCGCCAGCGCGCCGATGCCCGGATCGGTCGCGATCACGAATGCCGACATGTAATCGACCCGCGCCCTGACCGCGAGATTGGCGACGAACAGGCTGAAATAGCCGCGCCGGAACGCCTCGAACATCGCCTCGTCATCGGCGGGGCCGGCCAGTGCGACGCGCATCGCCGCCCCTTCAAGCGTCTGGCTTTCATCATGTGCGGCCAGCCGTTCAAACACCGCGCCCTGGAGGGATTCGTCGCGCGCAGCCGGATCGAGCGGCGACGCGCGGTCGAGATAGTCGCGCAGCGCCGCCGCCGTCCACCAGGCCAGCCGGACGAGCAGATCGGCCGGCAGGTCGCGCGCCGACAGCGTGGGTTCGCCCGCGCCGTCGCTGCGCCGGCTCTCCGCGATCAGATAGGGCATTTCCAGTTCGGGCGCGATGGCGAGCGGCGTCGCGCCGGCCGGTTCGGGATCGGCGGCGGCGATGCGGCGAATGCCCTCGGATATCCGGTGCTCCTCGGCACGCGCGAGCAGCAGCGCGACCAGATCGCGTTCGCGCAGCACGCCTGCCCGGTCGAAGATCGGCCGCGCAATGGCGATACGCGCGACGCCGATGGCGGGCGGCGCAGTCTCGCCCAGCCGCTCGATCAGCCCCAGCCGCAAGTCACTTTCCAGATCCTCGACCAGCGCATCGATCATCGCCGAAATCGCCGAGCGCTGGCGATCATTGGGCCGGTGGCGTTCGGGGACGAACAGATCGTTGAGCGCGGCGGACACGCGCGCATCGGCCTCGCGCGCGGCATATGCCGCCGCGGCGAGCAGGCGGGGCGCACCCGCCAGCGGACCGCCTTCGTCTTCGCGCGCAGTCAGGGCCATGGCAGCGGCTTAGCCCGGCGAGGATGAAGACCGCGTTAAGCGTCACGCTTGGCGCTTGGCGGGCGGCACCGGCGGGCATAGAGCAGATCGCGATGGTGCATCGATCATCCCCCGGGCGCGGCATCGGCCATGGCCTGACCGGCCGCCGCTTTGCGGCGCTGCTGGGCGCTCTGGCGCTGCTGGGCGGCTGCGGCAGCCGCGCGGGCGACGGGCCGATCCGGGCCAGCATCGTCGGCGATCCGGTCACGCGGCCCGACCGGGTCGGCCCCGCCACCGGTCAGGCCGACCGGATGCTGGCGACGATGACCGGCGCGGGGCTGGTGACGTTCGATGAAAATGGCCAGATCCGCCCGGCGCTCGCCCAGCGCTGGATCGTGACCGATGACGGGCTGAGCGCGATTTTCCGGCTCGACCGCGACGCGCGGCTGGCCGGGCGGCCGGTGAGCGCGGACGCGGTTGCCCGGCGGCTGCGCGCGGCGCTGGCGCGGCAACGGACAACGGCGCTGGGCGCGGCGCTCGCCGCCATCGACGAAGTGGCGGTGATGACGCCCGATGTGATCGAAATGCGCCTCAAACTGCCCCGGCCACCTTTGCTCGATCTGCTCGCCCGGCCCGAACTGGCGGTTGCCGGGGCGGTGCCGGGACCGGACAGCGGCGGCGGTTTTCGTGGCGGGGCGCGGCGCGGCGGCTGGCTGACGCTGACCCCGCTTGCCGCAGCCGACACCCCGCCGCCGCCTGCTTTATGGCTGCGCGGCGAACCTGCGGCGCGGGCGCTGGCGCGATTCTCGCTCGGCCATGCCGATCTGGTGCTGGGCGGCAGCGTGGTCGACTGGCCGCTGGTCCGCGCCGCCGCCATTCCGGCGCGGCTGGTGCGGACCGATCCTGCCGAAGGGCTGCTCGGCCTCGTGCCCGCACGCGGCGGCGGGCTGGCGGGCGACCCCGGCAACCGGGCGGCGCTGGCCATGGCGATCGACCGCGATGCGCTTGGCCGCCTGCTCGATGCGCCGCGCTGGCGGCCCGATCTGGCGGTCCTGCCCCAGCCCTATGGCACGGCGGCGGCCCCTCACGTCCCCGAATGGGCGACTCTGGGTCTTGCGGATCGGCGCGCGACCGCTGCCGGGCGGATCGCCATGTGGCTGGCGCGCGGACGCGGGCGCACGGCGGAGGTGCGGCTGTTTCTGCCGCCCGGCCCCGGCAGCCGGCTGATGTTCGCAGCGCTTGCCGCCGATTGGCGGCGGATCGGCGTCACCGCCCTGCCCGCCAGCCGCGCCGAGGCCGATCTGCTGCTGATCGACGAGGTCGCGCCCGCACCCAGCGCGATCTGGTATCTGGCGCGGCTCGCCTGCCCCGCGCCCGCCATCTGCCCGGCCGAGGCCGGCGAGGCGCTGGCCGCCGCGCGGGCCGCGACCGACCCTGCCGAGCGCGGCCGCCTGCTGACCGTGGCGGACCGGGGAATCGGGGCAGCGGCGCTCTATATCCCCATCGCCCGGCCGCTGCGCTGGTCAGTGGTCGCGCAGCGGTTCAATCTGTTCCGCGACAATCCGCGCGCGGTCCACCCGCTCGACCGGCTGATCCAGCCGCGGCGCTGACCCCCTCTCGTCAAGCGGCGCCGGGCCTCCCATATCGGCGGAACGGAGGATGAAACAGCATGGTGTCAGTCAACAGGATCGACGAACTGGCCGACCGGCTGAACCTCAGCCGCGACGCGCAGGCGGTGCGCCAGCGGGTCGAGGCGGTCGAGGCGGTGATGGAAAGGCTCGTCACCATTCCGGGCACCGGGCGTCAGTTCGGGCTGGACGTGATCCTCGATTTCGTGCCCGGCATCGGGCCGCTTGCGGCGTCGGCGCTGGGCGCATGGATGGTGTGGGAGGCGCGCAATCTGGGCCTGTCGCGCTGGCAGCTGACGCGCATGGGGGGCAATGTCGGCATCGACCTGCTGCTCGGCGCGATCCCGTTCGTCGGTGCCATTCCCGATTTCTTCTTCCGGTCGAACAGCCGCAACCTCAGGATCATCAAGCGCCATCTCGACCGCCATCATCCCGCCGGCGCCACCATCGACGCTGCGCCGCCCGGGCAGGAACGCACGGTCAGGCGGGGCTGAAATCCAGCCCGATATCGGCGGCCGGGGCCGACTGGGTGATGCGGCCGACCGAGATATAATCGACCCCGGTTTCGGCAATGGCGCGGATGGTGTCCAGCCGCACGCCGCCCGACGCCTCGGTCGGCACCCGCCCGGCGACCAGCGCCACCGCCTGCCGCAGCACAGGCGGGGCCATGTTGTCGAGCAGCAGCCGGGTCGCGCCGGCTGCCAGCGCCGGTTCGATCTGGTCGATATGGTCGACCTCGACGATGATCTCGGCAATGCCGGCGGCTGCCGCGCGGCGCACCGCCTCGCCGACATCGCCGGCGACCGCGACATGATTGTCCTTGATCATCGCGGCATCCCACAGGCCCATGCGGTGATTGGTCGCCCCGCCCATGCGGGTCGCATATTTCTCAAGCAGCCTCAGGCCGGGGATGGTCTTGCGCGTGTCGAGCAAGGTCGCGCCCGTGCCGGCAATGGCCCCCACATAGGCGGCGGTCAGCGTCGCGATGCCGGACAGATGCTGAACGGTGTTGAGCGCCGACCGCTCGGCGGTCAGCATCGCCCGCGCAGCACCCGTCAGCCGCATCAGCGGCGCACCGGCCGCCACGCATTCGCCGTCCTGCGCGAGCATCTCGATGCCGACATCGGCGTCGAGCGCGCGGAAGAACGCCGCCGCCACCTCCAGCCCGGCAACGGTGATCGCATCGCGGCTCGCCATCGTGCCGACGAACCGCGCATCCGCCGGAATCACCGCCGCCGACGTGATGTCCCCGCCAGCGCCGAGATCCTCGGCGAGGGTTGCCGCAACGAATGCGGACAGATCAAAACCACCCGGCAATCCCATGGCGACAGCCTCAGCCAAGCTCGGGGCGCAGCGGCCCCAGATCGCCCAGCCCGACGGTTCCGCTGGCCATCGCCAGCATGCGGTCAAGGCTGCGCTTGGCCTTGAGGCGCAGGTCCTCGTCCAGCTCGATGCGCGGCTCCAGGTCGCGCAGCGCGATGTAGAGCTTTTCCATCGTGTTGAGCGCCATGTACGGGCAGATGTTGCAGTTGCAATTGCCGTCCGCCCCCGGCGCGCCGATAAACTGCTTGTCGGGCATCGCCTTTTGCATCTGGTGGATGATGTGCGGCTCGGTCGCCACGATCACCGTCTGCGCCGGCACGGTCTTCGCATAGTCGAGGATCGCGCTGGTCGAGCCGACGAAATCGGCATGGTCGAGCAGATGCGGCGGACATTCGGGATGGGCCGCGATGGGCGCATCGGGGTGCCGCGCCTTGAGCTTCAGCAGCTCGGTTTCCGAAAACGCCTCGTGCACGATGCACACGCCCGGCCACAGCAGCAGCTCACGCCCGGTCTTGCGCGCCAGATAGCCGCCCAGATTGCGGTCGGGACCGAAGATGATCTTCTGGTCCTTGGGGATCTGCATCAGGATCTTTTCGGCCGAAGACGAGGTGACGATCACGTCCGACAGCGCCTTCACCGCCGCCGAGCAGTTGATGTAGGTGAGCGCGATATGGTCCGGATGGGCGGCGCGGAAGGCGGCGAACTGTTCCGGCTGGCAGCTGTCCTCCAGGCTGCACCCGGCGTCCATGTCGGGCAGGACGACGATCTTTTCCGGGCTCAGGATCTTCGCGGTCTCGGCCATGAAGCGCACGCCGCAAAAGGCGATCACCTCGGCATCGGTTTCCTGCGCCTTGCGCGACAGCTCCAGGCTGTCGCCGACGAAATCGGCAAGGTCCTGCAGCTCCGGCCGCTGATAATAATGGGCAAGGATGACCGCGTTGCGCGATTTGCGCAGCCGCTCGATCTCGGCCCTGAGGTCGAGCCCGGCCAGCGAGCCGCCAATCCCGTCGCGTGCGTCCATCGTTCCTGTCTCTCTCCGTGAGCGGCTGCGCCAAAGCAGCCGGTTGTCGGCGCTGACATAGGATCGCAGGCCATGAAACGCCAGCCTTGCGCCCAGTCCTGCGCCGCGCCGGTCAGGCGAGCCGCCAGCGATCCTCGCCGCCCGGCCCGCCGGCAACGCGCCCGCGCGCCAGCAGATCGAGCAGATGGGCAAGCACCGACCGCCCGGCAGCGCCGTGCAGCCGGGGATCAAGGCCGACATACATGCGCTGCACCATGTCGGGGATATGCTCCAGCCCCTCGCCCAGCAGCCTGAGGATCTGCCCCTCGCGCTGCTTGCGGTGACCGGCCAGGCCGCGCACCAGCCGCTGCGGCGTCTCGATCGGGTCGCCATGCGCGGGGTAATAGACGCGGTCGTCGCGCGCCATCAGCCGATCAAGGCTCGCCATATAAGCGGCCATATCGCCATCGGGCGGCGCGACCACGGTGGTCGACCAGCCCATGACATGATCGCCGGTGAACAGCGCGCCGCTTTCGGCAAGCGCGAAGCAGAGATGATTGGAGGTATGGCCGGGCGTTGCGACCGCCGACAGGGTCCAGCCGGGGCCGGACACCGCCTCGCCATCGGCCAGCACCCGGTCGGGCGCATAGCTGGCGTCGAACGCGGCATCGGCGCGGGGGCCGAGATCGTCGAGCACCAGCGGCGCGCAGCCGACCAGCTCCGCCCCGGTTGCGGCCCTGAGCGGCGCGGCAGCCGGCGAATGATCGCGGTGGGTATGGGTGCACAGGATATGGGTCACCCGCTCGCCCGCGACCGCCGCCATCAGGGCGGCGACATGCGCCGGATCATCCGGGCCGGGATCGATCACCGCGACCGTGCCGGTGCCGACAATATAGGTCTGGGTGCCGTGATAGGTGAACGGCCCGGGATTGGGCGCCAGCACCCGGCGCACCAGCGGTTCGAGCGTGATCGCCTGACCGGTGTGTTCATGGTCCATGGGCGGAGCGTTGAAGCCCCGCCCACGGCTTGGCAAGCGCCGATTTGCCGGCCCGTTTCGACGGTGGGTTACTTGCCGGCCTTCAGCCGCGCGATCTGCTGGTCGATCGACTGGAGCGCCTCTGCGCGCGCGCGCCGGCCCCAATCCTCGTCATCGCGAGCCGCCAGCGCGGTCCGCGCCTGTTCGAGCGCGGCCAGCACCGCCACCCGCGTCTCGGCGGCGCGGACGCGGTCACCCAGATCGGAACGCAGGACGAAACAGCGCTTACGCACTTCCCCGCTATTGGCCTTGGCGTCACCGGCCTTGGCGTCACCGGACTGTGCATCGCGCGCCTCGGTTGCCGGGCGGGCGCAGTCGCCAAGCCCTGCCATGCGGATCTGGATGCGCGGCATGGCCGCGCCGGACATGAACGCAGGATCGCCGATGATCGCGACGGTCGTCTGCCCGTTTTGGCGCAGAAAGCTCAGCACCTCGCGCGGCGGCACCGGCGGCGCGGGGGGCGCAGGCGGCGCTGCCCCGGCGGCCGGGGCTTCCGGCACGGCCGGGGGCTGGGGCGCCGGCGGGGCCGCTGCAACCGCAACGCCCGTGTCGGCCGTCCAGCGCGGGGCCGGCGCGCGCGGCACCGGGGTCGTCCCCTCCGCTGCAGGCGGTGCTGGGGGTGCGGGCGGGGCCAGCAGCGCGGTCTGCACCCGGCGTTCGACAGTGCTGCCGGTTTCTGCCGCCAGCCCGCCCGAGGCGGTGAGCGCCAGCCCGCCGCCCACGGCCAGCGCCACGACGAGTGTGCCGATCCGCGCCCGGCGCGCATCGGGGCGATAGGTCGCCATCATCTTCAGTCTCCTCTTGAGGTCATCCCCGGCCCCAAGACCGCAGGCCGCGGCCGGCAACCGGCCACGCGCGGATTTCAGCATCGCGCGGCCATAAGCGACGCGCATGTCAGGCCCCGCGCCCGCCAGCACGGCGGCGTCGCAGGCCAGTTCCTGATCGAGCCGGAAGGCCCGATAGGCATAATGGGCAATCGGATTCCACCAGTGCAGCGCCAGCACGGCGAGCGCGGCCAGATTGGCCGACATGTCGTGGCGGCGGTGATGGGCCGCCTCATGCGCCAGCGCCAGATGCAGCTCGGCGGGGGTGAAGCGTTGCCGCCAGTCGATCGGCAGCACGATGGATTTGGCGAAGATGCCGGCGGCGAACGGGCCGGGCGCAGCCGCGCTCGCCCAGACTTCAATCCCGCCATGGTCAAGGCGCGGCAGTTCGACCCCCATTCGGCGCATCGCGGCCAGGAACGACCGGTAACGCCACAGATGCACCGCGAGGAAGATGAGCGCCCCCAGCGCCCAGACGGCAAGCAGGGTCCCGGCTGTCCCGGGGCCGTTGTCGAGCGGCTGAGCGGCCTCCGGCACGGCGACGAACACCAGCTCCACCGGCAACGCGCCCGGCAGCGCGGTCGCAAGCGGCGCGGGGGCGAGCGCCGGCCAAAGCGTCAGTTCCGCCGGCAGCGGCGGCAGCACCAGCCTGAGCGCGGGCAGCAGCCACAGCGCATAGGCGGCGTGCGGGCCGAAGCGCGCGGCGACCGGGCGGCGCACAACAAGCACGGCGATCATCAGCAGCGCGCTTGCAGCGAGCGCCTCGACCAGCCAGCCGGTCATGCCTTCAACTCCCGGATCAGCGCCTCGATCTCGGCCAGATCGTCGGGGCTGAGCGCCTGCCGTTCGGCCAGATGCGCGACCAGCGGCGTGATCCGCCCGCCGAACAGCCGGTCGACCAGCCGCTGCGATTCACCGGCGAGGTAATCGGCGCGCGCGATTGCCGGGCGATAGAGGAAGCGCCGGCCCTGCGCCTCGTGGGTCACGGCACCCTTGCCCACCAGGCGGGACAGCAGCGTCTTGACGGTCGGCGCGCTCCAGCCATGGGCGGGGCCGGCAACCTCGGTCACGTCCTGCGCGGTCATCGGGCCAGGATGATCCCACAGGACCTCCATCACCTGATGCTCCGCCTCGCTGATGCGCTCGACCATCCCCGACACTCCGCAATCGCAGCCGGTCCGCGACCGGTTACGATTACAAATGTCATCGGAAAACTGAACGGTCGGTGAACCGGCCGAGCCGGGCGGGCAATGCGGCCAGACCCCGCTGCCGGCCCGGCCCGCCGGAACCGGGCACAAATGTCGGCATTTCTTACAAGCGCGACGAGACCGGCAACCGTGTTAACCAGCGCCAGCCGCGGATTTGCGCGCTTTGCCGGCGCTGGCACGCCACATGCGACTCTAACAACATTCCGACGTCACTCCCCGAGGGCGGGTCCACTCCCGGTCCCCACACAGGACCCGCCCTCACCCGGAGCCTGACGTCGCCGGCCTCATTCGGCCCGGGCGACGCCCTTGTCGGCCATCAGCGCGGCCAGCTCGCCGGTTTCATACATTTCCATCATGATGTCGGAGCCGCCGACAAACTCGCCCTTCACATAGAGCTGGGGGATGGTCGGCCAGTCCGAAAACGCCTTGATGCCCTGGCGGATGTCCATGTCCTGCAGCACATCGACGCTTTCATAGGCAACGCCCAGCCGGTCGAGGATCGCAATCGCGCGGCTGGAAAAGCCGCACTGCGGGAACAGCGGGGTTCCCTTCATGAACAGCAGCACGTCATTGCCGGCGACCAGTTCGCCGATCCGGTCTTGCACCTGATCCGTCATCGTCATTCTCCCGCAGGAATATCGGTGGTGAGCTGGAGAGCGTGCAGCTCCCCGCCCATGCGGCCGCCAAGGGCCTGATAGACGCGGCGCGTGCGCTCGACGCGCGACACGCCGCGGAAACTGGCGGCAACCACATGCGCGGCATAATGGTCGCCGTCCCCGGCCAGGTCGGTGATCGTCACGGTGGCATCGGGGATCGCGTCCCGGATCATCCGCTCGATCTCGGCTGCGGCCATCGGCATCTTTTACTGCGCCTCGATGAACTGGCGGCGCGCCTCGGCCATGCGGTCGGCCAGCGCCTCGCGCACGGCCGGTTCGTCAATCTCCACCCCGGCGGCGGTCAGATCGCCGAGCAGCTTGCGCACCACATCCTCGTCGCCAGCCTCTTCGAAATCCGCCTGCACCACTGCCTTGGCATAGGCGTCGGTTTCCTCGGGCGTCAGGCCCATCTTCTCGGCTGCCCAGTGCGCGAGCAGCTTGTTGCGGCGGGCGGTGATGCGGAACTGAAGTTCCTCGTCGCGGGCGAATTTGGCTTCGAACGCGCGCTCGCGATCGTCAAACGTCGTCATGGAGACCCCTCTTGCTTGCCCCGCCGAAATAGGGGGTGGGACCGCGCGGCGCAATGCACGACCGCGCGGTTCCCCGCGAGAGGGACGGCCCAGCCGTCAGCCTGCCGCCGCGATCTCGACCACCAGCTTGCCGATGGCGCCGCGCCCGGCAAGCTTGGCGATCGCCTCGCCGCCGCGCTCCAGCGGATAGACTTCGGTGACGCGCGGGCTGATCCGCCCTTCGGCCCACAGCCGGAACAGCGTGGCGACATGTTCCTGGTGCCGCGCGGGATCGCGCATCGTGAACGCGCCCCAGAACACCCCGCACACATCGCAGCTTTTGAGCAGCGTCAGGTTGAGCGGCAGCTTCGGGATGCCGGCAGGGAAGCCGACGACCAGATAGCGCCCTTCCCAGGCGATCGCGCGCAGTGCGGGTTCGGCATAGTCGCCGCCCACGGGGTCGTAGATCACATGCGCGCCTTCCGGCCCGACCTTGGCCTTGATCGCCTCGGCCAGCGCGCGCGACTGGTCCTTGTCGAACGGGGCACGATCATAGACGAGCACGTCGTCGGCCCCGGCGGCGCGCGCGACCTCGGCCTTTTCCGCGCTCGACACCGCGGCGATCACCCGCGCGCCGAACGCCTTGCCCAGCTCGACCGCCGACAGGCCGACACCGCCCGCCGCACCCAGCACCAGCAGCGTCTGCCCCTCGGCCAGATGGCCGCGATCGACCAGGCCGTGGATCGTGGTCGCATAGGTCATGAGCAGCGCAGAGGCTTCGCGCAGCGGCAGCCCGTCCGGCACCTTGAAGGCGCGCGCCGCCGGCACCGCGACCTTTTCGGCAAGCCCGCCCGAGGATGCGGTCAGCGCCAGCATCCGGTCGCCGACCGCCCAGCCGGTCACGCCCTCGCCCACCGCCTCGACAATGCCCGACACCTCGCTGCCGGGGGCGAACGGCCGCGGCGGCTTGAACTGATATTTGTCCTCTATCACCAGCACGTCGGGATAATTGATCGCGCAATAATGCACCCGCACCAGCAGCTCGCCCGGCCCCGCGACCGGGTCGGCGATCTCGGCCAGTTCAAGCGTGTCCGGCCCGCCGGGCGCGCGCGACAACAGGGCTTTCATCTTCCTCTCCTTTATTCCCGTTTCTGCTTTTTTTCTCAGTGTTGTGGCATCGGGTGGCGACCGGCGGTCACAGCCAGGGCGCCTCGATGCTGCGGCGCGCCTCGAACGCGGCGATCCGGTCGGCATTGCCGAGCGTCAGCCCGACCTCGTCCAGCCCGTTCAGCAGACAGTCGCGCCGGAAGGCGTCGAGGGTGAAGACGAACCGGTCCTGCAGCGGGGATGTCACGCTCTGGCTCTCAAGATCGACGGTCAGCGGATGTTCGCGCGCCACCTCCATCAGCCGGTCGATCGCCGCACGCGGCAGCTCGACGGTCAGGATGCCGTTCTTGAACGCGTTGCCCGAGAAAATGTCGGAAAAACTGGGCGCGATGACCGCCCGGATGCCGAGATCGGCAAGCGCCCAGGCGGCATGTTCGCGGCTCGATCCGCAGCCGAAATTCTCGCCCGCGATCAGGATCGGCGCACCGGCATAGGCCGGATCGTCGAACACATTGCCGGGCTCCGCGCGGACGCTTTCGAACGCGCCGCGCCCCAGCCCCTGCCGGCTGATCGTCTTCAGCCAGGGGGCGGGAATGATGATGTCGGTATCGACATTGGCGCGGCCGAACGGGATCGCCCGCCCGGTGACGTCGCGGAACGGCGTCATCGCGCCCCACCCCCCGCCGGTGCAGATGCCGCGACCGGCGCGGCCGGGCCGCTCATCGCAAAGGCGGCGACGCCGCTGACCAGAGTGCCGGCAATCAGCAGGACGATCGCGCGCTTCATTGTGTTTTCCCCCCCATCAGATCCCTGACATCGGCCAGCCGGCCGGTCACCGCCGCCGCCGCCGCCATCGCCGGCGACACCAGATGCGTGCGCGCGCCCGGCCCCTGCCGGCCGACAAAGTTGCGGTTGGACGTCGATGCACAGCGCTCGCCCGCCGGCACCTTGTCCGGGTTCATGCCCAGACAGGCCGAACAGCCCGGCTCGCGCCATTCAAAGCCGGCCTCGATGAAAATGCGGTCCAGCCCCTCCGCCTCGGCGGCGCGCTTGACAAGGCCGGAGCCGGGCACGACCAGCGCCTGGCGGATGCCGGGGGCAAGCCTGCGGCCGGCGACCACCGCCGCCGCCGCCCGCAGATCCTCGATCCGGCTGTTCGTGCAGCTGCCGATGAAGATGTTCTCAACCGCCACATCGGCCATCAGCTGACCCGGCTTCAGCCCCATATAGTCGAGCGACTTGAGCGCCGCCGCCCGCCGCGCGGGTTCGGCAAAGCTGTCCGGATCGGGCACCGCGCCGGTCACCGGCACGACATCCTCGGGGCTGGTGCCCCAGGTGACGCTGGGCGCGACATCGCCGGCATCGATATCGACCACCCGGTCGAACACCGCGCCGGGATCGGTCGCAAGCGTCCGCCAATGGGCGACCGCCCGGTCCCACATCTCGCCCGCTGGCGCCATCGGACGCCCCTTCAGATAGGCAAAGGTCGTGTCATCGGGCGCGATCAGCCCGGCGCGCGCGCCCGCCTCGATCGACATGTTGGCGATGGTCAGCCGCCCTTCGACCGACATGTCGCGGATGGTGGAGCCGGAATATTCGATGACATGGCCGGTGCCGCCAGCCGCGCCGATCCGGCCGATGATCGCAAGGATCAGATCCTTGGGCGCGACGCCGAAGCCCAGCCGCCCTTCGATGCGGATGTTCATCGCCCGCGACTGTTTGAGCATCAAGGTCTGGGTGGCGAGCACATGCTCGACCTCGCTCGTCCCGATCCCGAAGGCGAGCGCGCCGAGCGCGCCGTGCGCGGCAGTATGGCTGTCGCCGCACACCAGGGTGCAGCCCGGCAGGGTGAAGCCCTGTTCGGGGCCGACGACATGGACGATCCCCTGTTCGGGATCGGTCGCCTCGATATAACGGATGCCGTTTGCTGGCGCGTTCCGGGCCAGCGCCTCCAGCTGGGCGGCGCTTTCGGGATCGGCGATCGGCACCGGGCGGCCGGCGGCATCGCGGCGCGGCGTCGTCGGCAGATTATGGTCGGGCACCGCAAGCGTCAGGTCGGGCCGCCGCACCGGCCGCCCGGCCAGCGCCAGCGCCTCGAACGCCTGCGGGCTGGTCACCTCATGCACGAGATGGCGGTCGATATAGATCAGGCAGGTGCCGTCATCGCGGCGGTTGACGACATGGGCATCCCAGATCTTCTGGTAAAGTGTGCGCGGCTGGCTGGACATGCTCCGCCCCTATCGTGCGCGAAGGCTGCTGAAAAGTGCCGAAAAAGCGGCGATGATGAAATATTATTGCGCCGCCATCGCCCCGGCTGGCCCATCGATCTTCAGCCAGTCGCGCGGCGGCTGGCCGTAGAGCATCTCCAGCACTTCAAGCTGCACACCGACCGGACGGCCGCTCTGCGAGTTCCACAGCACCGCCACGCCCGAGCGCGCCGCCGGATCGAACAGGATGGTCGAGCGATACCCCATCACCGCACCCTGATGGCCGACCAGCGCCCGCCCGGAATAATCATAATCGCGCCAGCCCAGCGCATATTGCGACCGCCCCATGACCTGGGAGAACAGCGTGCCGCGCCGCCCGGTATCGACGCGCGCCTGATGGATGTTGGCAAGCACCGCCGGCGGCACGACCTGCGGCGCAAGGCCCATCTGCGCGCGCATCCACAGCGCCAGATCCATGATTGAGGAGTTGACCCCGCCCGCCGCCGGCACGCGGTAATAATTGTCGTTCACCTCGACCGTGCGGCGGCCGACATGCGGGCGCGCCCAGCTCTGCGCCGCCATCAGCCCGGCGCGGGTCAGGCTGGCGGTGCGCATGCCGAGCGGCGCGAACAGCCGCCGCCTGACCTGTTCGGCATAGCTCTGCCCGGTCACCCGCTCGACCACCTCGGTCGTCGTGTCGAAGGCGATGTTCTGATAGCTGTGGCAGGTGCCCGGCGTGCAGGATGCAGCGATCGCCGCCAGCGACTGGCGCAGCGAACGCGGATCCGCCCCGGCCTCCAGCCGGTTGTCGCTGGCATTGTGCGGAATGCCGACCCGGTGCGACAGAATGTCGGCGATCGTTGCCGTCTGCTCGCCATTATTGGGCAGTTTGAGGCTGGTCGAAAACCGTGCCACCGGCTCGTCGAGCGACAGCCGCCCCTCCGCCGCGAGCAGCCCGACCAGCGTGGAGGCCACCCCCTTGGACAGCGAGGCCCAGCGGAACACCGTCTGCGGGCCGACCGGCTCGCCGCCCGCCGCCTGGGTGACGCCATAGCCCTTGAGGAAGGTGATCTCGCCATTTTCGATGACGGCAACCGCCATGCCGACAATATCGGGCTTCGATGCCGCGATGGTCAGCCGCTCGTCCAGCCGGCGATAATCGATGCGCGTCCGCCCGTTTGCGGCGGCCATCGTCACCCCGGCGCGGGCGTCCAGATATTTCGGAACCGCGGCCACCTCCGCCGGGGCGCTGGCGGCGATCAGGCCGGGGGCGATGACCGCAACCAGGCTGGCCAGCCCGACAGCACCGCCGATCATCGCCGCCGGGCGGGACCGCGCCCGCTTCAGCGCCGCGTTGCCGACAGCCGCGCGCACGCTCCGCGCACCCGCCGGTGCGGCATTCTGCTGCCTGCCAAGCTTCGCCGTGCCGTTGCCCAATGCGCGACCCTCTGCCCTTTTAACTTATAGAGCAGTGAATCAAGCATTTGCCTTTGGCACAACCCGGTAATGCACCGTGGCGCGACCAGTTGTTGCTCTCAGGCGACAAAAGCGCCCGGGCGGCGGGAACCACGCCGCCCGGACACCATGTTCGACCGGGTTACAGATAGTTGGCCGTGGTCCGCGCGCGCACCTCGTCGGCGGTGACGCCGGGGGCGGTTTCGATCAGCCGGAACGGGCTGGCATGATCGGCGCGCTCGAACACCGCCAGATCGGTGATGATCATGTCGACGACGTTGCGGCCGGTGAGCGGCAGCGTGCAGGCGGGGATGAACTTCGGGCTACCGTCCTTGGCATTATGCTCCATCACCACGATGATCTTCTTCACCCCGGCGACCAGATCCATGGCCCCGCCCATGCCCTTCACCATCTTGCCCGGGATCATCCAGTTGGCGATGTCGCCGCCCTCGGACACTTCCATCGCGCCCAGCACGGTCAGGTCGATATGGCCGCCGCGGATCATCGCAAAGCTCTGGTCCGATCCGAAATAGCTCGACGAGGGCAGCTGCGAGATCGTCTGCTTGCCGGCATTGATCAGATCGGCATCGACCTCGTCGTCAAACGGGAAAGGGCCGATGCCCAGCATGCCGTTTTCCGACTGGAGCGTGACGGTCATGCCTTCGGGGATGTTGTTGGCAACGAGCGTCGGGATGCCGATGCCGAGATTGACGTAATAGCCGTCCTTCAGCTCGCGCGCCGCACGTGCGGCCATCTGGTTGCGATCCCACGCCATTATGCCGCCTCCCTGGTGCGCACCGTGCGGAACTCGATCTTCTTGTCATACGGGCTGCCGACGATCATCCGCTTCACATAGATGCCCGGCAGATGGACATGGTCGGGATCGATGGTGCCGACCGGCACCACTTCCTCGACCTCGGCCACGCAGATGCGCCCGGCGGTCGCCATCGGCGCGTTGAAGTTGCGCGCCGTCTTGCGGAACTGGAGATTGCCCGCCTCGTCGGCGCGCCAGCCCTTGATGATCGACAGATCAGCGCGGATGCCGCGTTCAAGGATATAGGTTTCGCCGTCGAACTCCTTATGCTCCTTGCCCTCGGCAACCAGCGTGCCGACCCCGGTCTTGGTGTAGAAGCCGGGGATCCCCGCCCCGCCCGCGCGGCAGCGTTCGGCAAGCGTGCCCTGCGGACAGAACTCGACCTCCAGCTCGCCCGACAGATATTGGCGCTCGAACTCCTTGTTCTCGCCGACATAGGAGCTGATCATCTTGGCGACCTGACGGCTGCGCAGCAGCTTGCCCAGCCCCTCATTGTCGATCCCGGCATTGTTCGAAACGAGCGTCAGGTTCCTGACGCCCGACGCCTGGATGGCGTCGATCAGCCGTTCCGGGATGCCGCACAGGCCAAAGCCGCCGGAACAGATGGTCATGCCATCGGACAGCAGGCCCTCAAGCGCCGCCGCCGCATCGGGATAAAGCTTGTTCATCCTCGCAGATCCTCCCCAGTGATGGCGCCGCTTAGGGCTGGCCCGGAACGGCGGTCAATTGCACGAAACGCAAGTCCGGTTGCAGCGGGCGCGCCATGCACGCCCCCTCACCCCCGCCCGTTCAGCGTCAGCCCGGCAAAGGGCCATGGCAGCGCAACCAGCCGCCCGGTGCCCGACAGGGTGACATAGGCGGTGCGGCCATCGCTGCCGCCCCAGCAGATATTGGTCGTGAACGGATCGGGCATGGCGACGAACCGTGCCAGCCCGCCTTCGGGCGCGACCACCGAAATCCCCGCCTCGCCGATCGTCGCCACGCAGATATTGCCCTCGGCATCGACGCCAAGGCTGTCGAACCAGCGATACCCGCCCGCACCATAAAGCAGCTGGCCGCCATGGCCCGCCAGCCCGCCGCCGCGCGCGATCCGCCCCGGTGCCTCGATGTCGAACGCCCACAGCTTGGCCGTATAGGTCTCCGCGACATAGAGCCGCCGCCCGTCGGGCGACAGGCCGATGCCGTTGGGATTTTCCATCGGGAAGATCACCTCCTCTATATGGCTGCCATCGGCGCGGGCGTAGAACACGCCGACCACGTCGCGCGACCGGGCAAAGGTCTTGCCATGGTCGGTGAACCAGAAGCCGCCATGCGCGTCGAACACCAGATCGTTCGGCCCGCGCAGCTGCACGTCGCCGGCATGGGTGTAGAGCGTCTCAACCCGACCGGTCGCCGGGTCGATCCGCTGGATCGATCCCCCCGCCCAGTCAGGAGCCGCACCGTGCGGGATCAGCAGGCCCGACTGCTCGGCCCAGGCAAAGCCGCCATTGTTGCAGCAGTAAAGCATCCCGTCGGGGCCGAGCGCGAGGCCGTTGGGGCCGCCGCCCGTCTCCGCAACCGGCTCGATCACGCCGTCCGGGCGGATGCGCGTGATGCGGCCGGCGGCGATTTCGGCCAGGATGATGCTGCCATCGGCCATCGCAACCGGTCCTTCGGGAAAGCGCAGCCCCGCCGCCACTTCGCGCAACTCGTCCATCGTCTCTCCTCCCGTTCCGGTTTTTTTGGCGGGACAGAGGCTAGGCCGCGATGCCGCTGGCGCAAAGGGGGCTTGACCGGACCGGCGCGCCTGCCTCACCCGGAACCCGAGGGCCGGATCGGCCGACAAGACCAGACCGGGAGGATATCATGACCGGACCGCGCACCGGCGGCCGCATTCTCGTCGACAATCTCAGCGCCCAGGGCTGTGACCGGATCTTCACCGTGCCGGGCGAAAGCTTCCTTGCCGTGCTCGACGCGCTGCACGACACGCCGGCGATCGATCTGGTCGTCGCGCGGCAGGAAGGCGGCGTCGCCTTCATGGCGGCGGCCGACGGCAAGCTGACCGGGCGGCCGGGCATCGCCTTTGTCACGCGCGGGCCGGGGGCGACCAACGCCACCATCGGCGTGCATGTGGCGATGCAGGATTCGCTGCCGATGATCCTGTTCATCGGCGATGTCGCGCGCGGGGACCGCGACCGCGAGGCGTTTCAGGAGGTCGATTTCGGCCAGATGTTCGGCCCGCTCGCCAAAAAGGTGCTGCGGATCGAGGATGTGCGCCGCATCCCCGAATATGTCGCCCGCGCCTATGCGACCGCAATGGCCGGGCGGCCCGGCCCGGTCGTCATCGTCCTGCCCGAAGACATGCTGTGCGACACCGCCGAAGCCGTGGACCGGCCGCGCGTGGAACGCCCGGGCCAGGCCCCCGACCCACAGGCGCTGGCGCGGCTGGCCGGGCTGATCGACGCCGCTGAGCGTCCGGTCGCGATCATCGGCGGCGCGGACTGGAGCGCCGAGGCCGGCACCGCCTTTGCCGATTGGGCGACGCGGATCGGTCTGCCCGTGGCAGCGGCGTTCCGCCGCCAGGATGCGGTGCCCAATGACTGCCCGGTCTGGGCGGGCAATCTTGGCTATGGCCCCAATCCGGCGCTGGTCGCGCGGATCCGCGCCGCCGATCTGCTGATCGTCGTCGGCGCGCGGCTGGGGGAGGCGACGACCGATGGCTATACGCTCGTCACCCCGGATCATCCGGGCCAGACCCTCGTCCATATCCATCCTGATCCGGAGGAACTGCACAGCGTCTACCGGACCGATCTGGCGATCTGCGCCGACATGGCGGGCTTTGCCCGTGCCGCGCCCGCCGCGCGCCATCGGCCCGACGGAGCGGAGGCGCATCGCCAGTGGCAGTCATGGTCGACCCCGGCCCCGCGTGACGGCGTGACGCTCGACCTCGGCCAGTGCGTGGCGGCGATGCGCGCGCAGCTGCCGGCGGACACCATCATCTGCAACGGCGCGGGCAATTTTTCCGGATGGTGGCACCGTTACTGGCCCTATCAGGGTCATGGCACCCAGCTGGCGCCGACCGCAGGCGCCATGGGCTATGGCGTGCCCGCGGCGGTGGCGGCGGCGCTGCGCTGCCCCGGCCGGCAGGTCGTGGCGCTGGCGGGCGACGGCGATTTCCTGATGAACGGGCAGGAACTGGCAACCGCGCTGCGCCACCGGCTCGACCTGATCGTGATCGTCGTCGACAATGGCGGCTATGGCACGATCCGCATGCATCAGGAGCGCGAATATCCGCGCCGCGTGTCGGGAACCGAACTCGCCAATCCGGATTTCGCCGCCTTTGCCCGGGCATTCGGCGGCTGGGCCGAGCGGGTGGAACGCACCGCCGATTTCGCCCCTGCCCTTGCCCGCGCGACCGCCGAACGCGGCGTCCGCCTGCTCCACCTCGTCACCGATATCGAGGTGATCAGCGCGGCCACGACGATCAGCGCGCTGCGCGGCTGAGCGCGGGCCGGGCCTGTCAGGGCATGCGCGGTTCAGCGCATGTCCGGACAGGCCGTCACGCCCGCTCACCAGGTTCGTCGTGCAGCCGCCGGCGGATGCGGGCGAGCGCGAGCCAGACCAGCGCCACCACGACCGGCGCGAGCACGGCTGAGGCCAGCGCCACGTCAAAGCCCGGCCAGAGGTGCGACAGGCCTTTGAGCGGATAGACGAGCAGCGAAAAGGCGTAATAGGAGATCGCGGCGACCGACAGCCCCTCGACCGTCTGCTGCAGGCGCAGCTGCGCGAGCGTGCGCCGGTTCATCGATTGCAGCAGATCGGCGTTAATCGCCTGCGTCACCAGCTCGATGCGGGTGTTGAGCATCTGCCCGGCGCGGGCGATGCGGGCGATGACCGCGCGTTCGCGCTGCGCCACGCTTGCACAGGTGCGCATCGCCGGCCCCAGCCGCCGGTCCATGAACTGGCCGATGGTCTGCATGCCGGGGATCGGGCTTTCGCGCAGCGAGGCGATGCGGCCGAGCACGATCTCGTAATAGGCATCGCCCGCGGCGAAGCGGAAATTGGTCGAGGCGCTGAGCGCCTCCATCCGCCCCGACAAAGTGACGAGCCGGGTGAGCAGCGCGCGGTCGTCCTCCACCCCCAGATTGTCGGCAATCCGCGCCGCCAGTTCGCCGGCCTCGACCTCGATCTGCTTGACCTGCGCCGCCGCATGGCCGGCGAGCGGAAAGGCGAGCAGCGCCATCAGCCGGTAGGTCTCGATCTCCAGCAGGATCAGCGCCAGCCGCCCGACCAGCACCGGATCGTCATCGTGCATGATCACGTCGAACCGCGTCATCCCGCGCTGATCGGGGCGCAGATCGGTCAGCAGGGTCGCTGCGCCGTCGAGCAGCCGGGCACCGATTGATTCATGCCGGTCGAGCGGCTCGCCATGCGCGTGGTGGCCGCGCCTGAGCCTCAGGGTCGTGAACACCAGCACCGGCCCCGGAATGGCGGCGATCCAGTCCTCCGGCACGCCGTCCAGCGCGCTGTCCATGCCCTCGGCCGGCGGGGCGACGAACGTCCAGCTCGAAAACTCCGAATGGCGTTCCCAGCGCAGCTGCCAGCCGCCCGCATCGAGCGACCACCAGCGCATCCCCGGATGCGGGGCCTCGCGCTTCAGCTGGCGGCACAATGCCGCCATGTGCCGCCAGTCCGCCTCGCCGCCGTCCTGACCGGACAGGGCGGCGATGCGCGTCACCAGCGCAGGCAGCGCGACGGGTGTGGAGGGCCGGGCATGCGCCTCGGCCAGCAGGCGGTCGCGATCCTTATGAAAATCCACCGCCTTGCCTCCATCACCGGAACAACAAACAGAACGGCGGAACAGGGGTGCCACGGCACCCGCCCCCTCAGCCCGAACGTCCGCCCTGCGGCGCGCAAAGTCAACCGGAGCGCACGCCGGACGCCACCCTGCCGCGCCCTTGTTCACGCCGCGCCAGATCCCAGAGATGCGCGGGCAGCGCCCCGGCCAGCGGCAGGGCGATCAGCGGCCAGGGCGCACCGACCAGCGCGGCGCGCAGCCCGAGGACGAACATCGCCCCCGGCAGCACCGCCGCCAGCGCCCCGGCAGCCGACCAGCGTCGCCGCCGCCACAGCCAGCCAAACTCGAGCGCGAGCACGACCAGAATCGCATCGGCCGCCCGCCCGCTGGCGAAATAGGCGGCGGCCAGCCCGTCGAGCGCCGGGATCATCCCGTTCAACACCGCCACCCCGTCACCCGAACGGCCCGTTCAGCCGGACAATCTCCCAGTTGAGCAGCCCGGCGATGGTCACCCAGACCAGATAGGGAACAAGCAGCAGCCCGGCGACGCGCGAGCGGCGGACGCAGAACAGGATCAGCGCGGCAATCGACCCCCAGAAGACGATCAGTTCGGCCAGCGCCCAGTCCGGCCGCTGCATGCGGAAAAAGATCAGGCTCCACAGGATGTTCAGAAACCCGTTGAACGCGAACAGGCCGATCAGCGTCTCTGCATCGCGGCGCGTGTGGACGACATTCCACGCCAGCACCGAGGCAATGGCCGCAAGCGCATAGATCGTCGTCCAAACGATGCCATAGACCGGATCGGGCGGGGCCCAGCCGGGCTGGGCGAGGCTGCGATACCATGGCCCCAGATCGGTGATCGTCATGCCCATCACCGCCACCGCCAGCGCGGCAAGGCCGGCGAGCATGAAAGGCATGATCCAGGGTCGGTTCATCGCGGCACGGGTCGCAGTCCCAGCAGGTGAGCCATATCCTTGAGGAAGATGCGCACATGCGCAAGCGGCTTCGCGCGGACGAGCTTCTTGTGCATATAGGCCTGCCAGGTCAGGTGCTGCACATCCGGATCGGCGCAGATCTTGACGAAGCGTTCGCGCCTTTTGTCGCTCGAATACCAGAAATACTGCATGATCCCGAGGATCCAGAACACCCGGCCATGTTCGCGCATGAACTGGCGGCGCGCACCAGCAAGCGCGGCGGCGCGGCCGGTGGCGAGGAAGCGTTCCGCCGCCTCGGCACCCATCCGCCCGCAGGCCATGGCATAATAAATCCCCTCGCCCGATGCCGGGGCGACGACACCCGCCGCATCCCCGACCACCAGCACGTCGCGGCCATTGTCCCAACGCTTGAGCGGCTTGAGCGGGATCGGCGCGCCTTCGTGGCGGATGGTGCGGCACCGGTCGAGCCCGGTGCGCGCGCGCAGCCGGGCGACGGATTCGCGCAGGCCAAACCCCTTGTCGGCACTGCCGACGCCGATGCTCGCCTGCGTGCCGTGCGGGAACACCCAGGAATAGAAATCGGGCGACAGCGACCCTTCATAGATCACATCGGCCCGGCGGGCGGCATAATCCTCGCTGTCCTCGGCGGGCGCTTCAATGATCTCATGATAGGCAAAGACGCATTTCACCTTGTCGCCGCCCGGGATGCAGCTGCGCGCGACGGCGGAGCGTGCGCCATCGGCCCCGATCACCAGCCGGGCGCGCAGCCGCTCGACCGGGCCGTCGCGCCCGGCGCGCCAGCACACCAGGGCCGTGCCGTCGGCGTCGCGCTCGACCGCAACATATTGCCCGGTGATGCGCTCGGCGCCCGCCGCCGCGGCACGCTCGCGCAGCCATTCGTCGAAATGCTCGCGGTCGACCATGCCGACAAAGCCGTCGCCGACCGGCATGTCGACCGCCTTGTGGGTCGGCGAGATCATCCGCGCCGCCTTCACGCGCGCGACGATCAGTGCGTCGGGAATGTCGAAATCGGCGATCAGCCGCGGCGGGATCGCGCCGCCGCACGGTTTGATCCGCCCGGCCCGGTCGAGCAGCGCGACACGCCGCCCCGATGCCGCCAGATCGGTCGCGGCGGTCGCGCCTGCCGGCCCGCCGCCCACCACCACCACGTCATAGGTCGTCGTCATCGCCGGTTCCTCCCCGTCAGGCCCCGTTTTCAGGCCCTCGTTTTCAGGCCCATTTTTCAGGCTGTCGCCATCCGCCCGGCGGGCCGCGCGCGTGCGACCCGCATGGCCAGCACCGCCGCCGCGACGAACAGCAATGCCTCCACCGCAAACACCATCTGGAATGCCGGTGCCGCGCCGCCGGGGCGCATCCGCAGCAGATCGACACCGACCGCGCCGATCAGCCCGCCCAGCCCGAACGCAATCGCCTGCGCCGCGCCCCACACGCCCATTTTCAGCCCCGACTGGCGGCCGCCATCGGCCCCGGCCAGCCCCATCATCGCGCCGATCGCGGCGACCGCGAACACGCCATTGCAGAAACCAAGCGCGACGACATTGGCGACCACCGGCCAGCCCGCTGCGTCGAGCGGCGCGACCGCCAGCCCGGCCAGTGCCAGCGCCGAGCCCGCACAGCCGCCGACGATCCAGCGTTCAAGCTCAGCCGGACGCCGCCCGCCAAAGGCGCTGCCCATCAGCCCGGCCAGGATCATCCCCGCCAGCACCCCGCCATGCTGCGCGCCCGACAGGCGCGTCGTGTCGCCGGGGGCCATGCCGAACACCAGCCCGGCATAGGGTTCGAGGATCAGATCCTGCATATTGTAGGCGAGCATCGACAGGAACACGAACAGGGTGAAGCGCCGCGCCTCCCGGTCGCCCAGGATCATGCCGATCGCCGCGCCAAAGCCGGGCAGCGGCCCGTCGCGCCGCTGCAGCCGCGCGGCAGGGTTCGCATGGCGCGCCTCCAGCCCCGCCAGCGCGACCAATGTCAGCAGGAACGCGATCAGCACCACGCCCGAGGCGACGAGCGCGAGGCGCGGCATCGAAAACGGCTTGAGCAGCGTGCCGGCAATCCCCGCCGACAGGGCGATGCCCGCGACCATCATGATCCAGGTGAGCGCGGCCGCCCCCGCCCGGCGCTCGGCCGGCACGAGATTGGCGAGCATCGCCAGCAGCGAGGTGCCGGCGGCGCCGACGCCCGCGCCGATCATCAGATAGGCAAAGATCGCCAGCGCAAACCCCTGCCCCGCGCACCCGCTGCCAGAAGATAGACGGCATCCACTGCCGACAGCACACCAAAGGCCAGCACCGCCATGCCGGCGACGATCCAGGTCGAGCGGCGACCGCCCTTGTCCGACCCGTGACCCCACAGTGGACGCGACAGCTGCACCGCATAATGCATGGCGACCAGCCCGGCGGGCACCGCAGCCACCAGCCCGATCTCGACCACCATCACCCGGTTGAGCAGCGACGTGCACAGCATCACCATCGCGCCGATTGCGGCCTGCACAAGGCCCAGCCGCGCGATCACACCCCAGCCGATCGTCGCCGTCATATCCCTCCCCTCCGGCCGCGGATCCAAGACCGATCGCGGCTGCCAGCATGCCGAGCACGTAAAGCGTCGTGCCGGTCGCATTGTACCAGGGCGCCAGCCGCGCCGGGTCGCGCAGCAGCCGCGCCATCAGCGCGATCTGCACGGCGAGCGACACCGCAACCGCGAGCGCCGAAAGCTCCAGCCCCCAGCGATAAAGCAGGCCCGCCACGATGAACTGCGGCACCGCCATCACCACACAGGCAAGGCGCGCCGCCCGCGCGGTGCCGAGAATGACGGGCAGCGAGCGCACGCCCATCAGCACATCGCCCTTCTCGGCCTTGAAATCATTGAGCGTCATGATGCCGTGCGCGCCGGCGCTGTAGAGCAGGATGATGGTGAGCACCGGCACCGGCGGCAGCGCGGCGGCCATGATCGCGGCCCCGGTGAACCAGCTCAGCCCTTCGTAAGTGAGCGCGACGATCCCCGGCCCCCACCAGCCGCTCATCTTCAGCCGCAGCGGCGGCGCGCTGTAGATCCACGCGCAGATCAGCCCGACAATGGTCGCGGCAAACACCCACCGCCCCATGCCGGCGGCCAGCAGCATCGACAGCAGCGTGCCGATGATCGCGATATAAAGCCCCCAGCGGCCGGGGATGCGCCCCGACGGAATCGGCCGGTCGGGCTCGTTGATCGCGTCGACATGGCGGTCGAACCAGTCATTCACCGCCTGGGACGTGCCGCACACCATCGGCCCGGTCAGGATCACGCCAAGGACGAGCACAAACCAGCGCTCGCCAAGCGGCACGCCGGACGAGACGACCCCGCACATGAACGCCCACATCGGCGGAAACCAGGTAATCGGCTTCAGCAGCCGAAGGACATCGGCGGGTGCCGGGAGCCCGGTGGCGCGCGGAGCAGTCACGGAGCGAGTCATGCCGTGTATGCTATGATTGACACGGGCAAGCGTCAACCTGACTTGACGCTTCAGGTGCTGACGGACAGCGCTTTAGTCGTCGAGCTGCTCCGACCCGACCAGTCCGTGGCGATGGAGCTTCGAATAGAGGCTCTGCCGGCTCAGCCCGAGGATTTCGGCCGCCGATGCCCGGTTGTTCGACGTATAGGCAAGCGCCGCCTCGATGCACTGACGCTCGATCAGGTCGGTCGATTCGCGGACAATGTCCTTGAGCGGCATGCGGCCGATCAGTTCGGTCAGCTGCTCGACCGAACGCGGCATGCCGCGTTCGGCGGGCGGCAGGTCGCGCAGCCGCCGCGCGACCACACGCAGCGTGAACCCGTACCGGTCGGGACCGATGCGCGCGGCGGACACCTCGACCTCGTCGCGCCCGCCGAGCAGCCCGCGCACGATGGTCGCGACATTGCGCGCCACGCCATGTTCGCCCAGCTGCGCCATGATCAGATCCAGGTCGATGCCGGGCCGGCCGAGCACGTCGCCAAGCGGGCGGCTGCGCAGCTGTTCCTCGCTCGCCGCCTGGACGATTTCGACCATCGCCGGATTGGCGGCGACGATCGCCAGCGACCGGTCGGCGATCACAAAGGCATCGGGCATGGCCGCCACGGCATGGGCAAAGCCGTCAGCGGCGGACGACGCGGCGGCTTCCGCCACACCCAGCCGGACAAGCAGATAACCGGTCCCGGCCTGGCGATAGACGCGGCCGGCCAGCCAGACCGCCGCGCCGTCCGCCAGCCTGACCCGGATCGGGGCCATATCGACCCCGGCGGCGACCGCGCCCAAAAAGGCGATGGCGGGTTCGCGGTCCCCGGGCTCAAGCTGGTCGACCAGTGCCTGGCCCGCCAGCTGGCTGTCGCCGAGCAGCGCGGCGGCGGCGGCATTGGCCTCGCGGATCCGGCGGCTGTCGGCCTCGAGGATCAGCATCGGCTCGGCCGTCATGTCGAACAGCAGCCGGTAACGCGCCTCGGCCTGGCGCATCGCCAGATAATCGCGCTCCAGCGACTGCTGCACCTGCAGCAGCCGCTGCTGCAGGACCGCGCCGGCCCGCTCGTCACGGCCAATGGCGATGCGCTGCCCATCGGCACCCAGCGGCAGGACAAGATAGCGCACGGGAAAATCGCCGCCATCGCCCAGCTGCGTCACCTGCCGCCAGCGCCCGGCCGACTGGCCGTCCAGCATGTCCTCGATCTTCAGGCGGCTGTCGGGGGTGACGGTGTCGATCCAGCGCCGGCCGACCTGCGCCTGCAGACCACGCAGGCTGCTGGGCGCACCGGCAATGTCAACGATATGTCCGCCCGCGTCGATCATCAGCGCGATATCGCCGACCGAGGCGAGCAGGGTGGCGATCTGGTCGGCCCACGCGCCGGACGGCCAGTTCTGGGTGGCGGCAAAGGGCAGCCGCGGCTCAGTCAGATCGGGTTTGTCATTCATGGCGGTCGCGGCTCACGCCGGAGCCGCCAGCCGCACCGCATCTACCAGACGCTCGCCGACCTTTACGGCCGCGATCGCATCGTCCGCCATGGCATCGGCACCGATCTGCGCGAGCAGACCGGGATTGCGGGTGAGCACAGGCCCACCGACCATGATGCGGACATTCGGGTTCATCGAGACACTGCGCACTGCACGGATCAGAGACTGGGCAGGCCCGATATGGCTATCATTCGCAACCGTCAATCCAAACAGATCAAGATGCGATGCAGCAACCGCCGACAGGATCTCCCCGCGGGTGGCAGCGACAAGCAGCTCGGCCTGCCACCCGGCCAGCACGAAACATTCATGCACCATCGCCACGCCGAAACTGTGCACATCCTCGGGCAGCAGCGTGAACAGGCCGGTGCGCGGCATGTGCGGCGCAGGTGCCCGCGGCGCATGGCCGGCAATCTCGCGCAGCACCTCCTGCAGCCGCCACAGGCCCATCGTCACTTCGATGAAGTCGAGCCGGTCGTCCTCCCACAGATCGCCCAGCCGCCGTGCGACGGGGGCGAGCAGATCGACGAACAATGTCGGGGCAGACATGCCGGCGCGGGCCAGATCGTCGATCTCGCGCAGCACGTCATGCGCCTGACCGTCAATGGCGATCCGGGCAAGACGGTCGATGCGCCACTGGCCGATGGCGGGCGGCCCGGCCAGCGATGCGGCAGCGTGAGCCGCGCGGTCCGCGCCAAGGTTATCGATGGCTTCGACGCCACCGGCTTTCAGTTTCTGTTCAATACCTTTTTCGATCTGCGATGACGGAATGGCCCGGCTGGTGCCTGATTGATTGCCGCCAAACCCGATCACGGTAGCCATTCCCCCCACTCCTTCGACGAGCGGTCGGCGCATTATGGCGTCGGCCCCTGGTGAACGACCCTGCGACACGGGCCGTCCGCGGTTATGATTGTTTGGACGGAGGCTATGACGTTTCCATTGCAATGACAATGGCCATTCTCGGCAACTGTCCATCTTTTTGGACGTCAACATCGATTGACATATGTGTGACGCCCGGCGTAGCTTCCTTGGCGGAGGGGAGATGCGCAGCGTGCTCAACGATCGTCGCATTCCAGAGGCTGAACCGGCACCATATCATGGGCCAGTTCTGCATGACGGGCCGGGGCCGAACAGAGCGCCGGACAGGAACGGAACCGGCGTGCGCCGCACAGCCCGCCCGCTCTACACGCCGGAACAGCGCGCCCGCCGCGATGCGACGGTCTGGACGCTTGTCCAGGGCATCCTCGCCCCCGTGCAGTTTCTCGTCTTTCTGGTCAGCCTGGCGCTCGTCGCGCGTTTCCTGCTGACCGGCGAAGGCCAGTTCGCGGCCGACACCTCGGTCGTCGCCAAGACGCTCACCCTCTATACGATCATGGTCACCGGCGCGGTCTGGGAAAAGGTCGTGTTCGGCAAATATCTGTTTGCCGACGCGTTCTTCTGGGAAGACGCGGTCAGCATGATCGTGATCGCGCTGCACACCGCCTATATGGTGATGCTGCTGGGCGATCTGGGCACGGTCGGCGAACGCATGGCCGTGGCGCTTGCCGCCTATGCGACCTATGTCGTCAATGCTGGCCAGTTCGTCTGGAAGCTGCGCATGGCGCGGCTTCAGGGCGACGGCGCGCGGCCCGCCGGGCTGGCTGCGGCATGACCGGCCCCGCCGCCCTGATGACGCCGGCGTCGCCCCTGGCGCAGCCGCAGCCGGACATCCGGCGCGAACGCGGACAGCGCGAGGTGTTTTGCGGGCTGACCGGGATCGTGTGGCTGCACCGCAAGATGCCGGATGCGTTCTTCCTCGTCGTCGGCTCGCGCACCTGCGCGCATCTGCTGCAATCGGCGGCGGGCGTGATGATCTTCGCCGAGCCGCGCTTTGCGACCGCGATCATCGAGGAACGCGACCTGGCCGGCATGGCTGATCTCGATGCCGAGCTGGACCGCGTGGTCACCCGGCTGCTCGACCGGCGGCCCGATGTGCGGGTGCTGTTCCTTGTCGGCTCCTGCCCGTCTGAAGTCATCAAGCTCGATCTGCCGCGCGCCGCGCGCCGGCTGGGCGCGGACCGGCCCGGGGTCAACATCCTCAGCTATTCGGGCAGCGGGATCGAAACGACCTTTACCGAGGGCGAGGATGCGTGCCTGGCCGCGCTGGTGCCAGAAGCGCCGCAGGGTGCAGCAGGTGCAGCGCCCGAGCTGCTGATCGTGGGCGCCCTGCCCGACATCGTCGAGGACCAGTTTGCCCGGCTGTTCGCCGATATGGGCATTGACCGGGTCCGCTTCTTCCCCGGCCGCGTCGCGCATGATCTGCCGGCGGTCGGCCCGGCGACCCGCTTCCTGCTTGCCCAGCCCTTCCTTGGCGATACCGCCCGGGCGCTGGCCACGCGCGGGGCCGAGCGGCTGGCCGCGCCCTTCCCGTTCGGGGCGGAAGGAACGACCGCCTGGGCCGAGGCTGCGGCCAATGCCTTTGGGGTCGATCCGATGCGCTTCCGCCAGGCGGTTGCGCCGGGCCGTGAACGCGCCAAGCGCGCGATTGCCCGCCATGCCGAGCGGCTGGCCGGCCAGACGATCTTCTTCATGCCCGATTCGCAGCTGGAAGTGCCGCTGGCGCGCTTTCTTGCCGCCGAATGCGGGATGCGGCCGGTCGAGGTCTGCACCCCCTATCTCCATGCCCGGCATCTGGCCGAGGAACTGGCGCTGCTGCCCCCGGGCACGCCGCTGACCGAAGGGCAGGATGTCGAGGCGCAGCTCGACCGGGTGCGCGCGCTGCGCCCCGACATCACCGTGTGCGGTCTCGGCCTTGCCAACCCGCTCGAGGCGGAAGGGCTGACCACCAAATGGGCGATCGAACTGGTGTTCACGCCCGTCCATGGCTTTGACCAGGCAGGTGACCTGGCCGAGCTGTTCACCCGGCCGCTCCGGCGCCGCGACGTGCTGAGGGTCTGATGCAGCTGGCGGTCTGGACATATGAAGGCCCGCCCCATGTCGGGGCGATGCGCGTCGCGACCGCGATGACCGACGTGCATTATGTGCTGCACGCGCCGCAGGGCGACACCTATGCCGATCTGCTGTTCACGATGATCGAGCGGCGCGGCCAGCGCCCGCCGGTCACCTACACGACCTTTCAGGCCCGCGATCTCGGCAAGGACACGGCCGAGCTGTTCAAGAACGCGGCGCGCGACGCGCATGACCGGTTCCGCCCCGGCGCGATGCTGGTCGGCTCCAGCTGCACGGCGGAACTGATCCAGGACGATCCCGGCGGTCTGGCCGAGGCGCTGGCCCTGCCGGTGCCGGTCGTGCCGCTCGAACTGCCAAGCTATCAGCGCAAGGAACATTGGGGGGCGGCCGAAACCTTCTACCGCCTGGTCCGCGCGCTCAGCCCGGCGCAGAGGCCGCTCCGCCCCGAAGGCGGGCCGCGCGTCAACCTGCTCGGCCCCTGCGCGCTCGGCTTTCGCCACCGCGACGATGTCGCCGAAATCGGCCGGCTGCTCACGCTGATGGGCATTGATGTTCATGTCACGGCACCGCTCGGCGCATCGGCAGCCGATATCGCGCGGCTGGGCGAGGCGGATTTCAACATCCTGCTCTATCCCGAAATCGGCGACGAGGCGGCACGCTGGCTCGAACGCGCCTACCGGATGCCGGTCGTCCGCACCGTGCCGATCGGCGTGCAGGCAACCCGCGCCTTTATCGAGGAGGTGGCGCTGCTCGCCGGTGTCGATCCGGCCCCCGCGCTGGCCGAGGGCGGGCGGATGGCGTGGTGGAGCCGCTCGGTCGATTCGACCTATCTGACCGCCAAGCGCGTGTTCATCTTCGGCGACGCCACCCATGCTGTCGCCGCCGCGCGGATCGCGACCGAGGAGCTGGGCTTCGAAGTGGTCGGCCTTGGCTGCTACAATCGCGAGTTCGCCCGCGACGTGCGCGAAGCGGCGGCAAAGCTCGGCATCGAACCGCTGATCACCGACGATCATCTGGCGGTCGAGGACGCGATCGTCAGCCTGCAGCCCGAGCTGGTGCTCGGCACGCAGATGGAGCGGCATATCGCCAAAAGGCTGCGCATCCCCTGCGCGGTCATCTCCGCCCCCGTCCATGTCCAGGACTTTCCGGCCCGGCACAGCCCGCAAATGGGCTTTGAGGGCGCCAATGTGATCTTCGACACCTGGGTGCATCCGCTGGTCATGGGGCTGGAGGAGCATCTGCTGGCGATGTTCCGCGACGATCCCGAGTTTCATGACGGCGCGGGGGCAAGCCACCTCGCCCATGGCGCGCCCGCCGCCGTGCCGGGCAGCCCGGGCCAGATAGCGGAAACCGCGCCGGACGCTCATGCCGATGTGATGATCGCCGCCCCGGCGCTCATGACGGCAACGCCCGCCGCCGCCCCTGGCTGGACCGCCGAGGCCGAGGCCGAGCTGCGCAAGATCCCGTTCTTCGTCCGCGGCAAGGCGCGGCGCAACACCGAGGCCTATGCCGCCGCTTCCGGGCTGGCGGAGATCGGCCTGTCGACCCTTTACGACGCAAAGGCGCATTATGGACGGTGACGCTGCCACCCGGTCCGCCCTGCCGGCGGTCAACATGGTGATCGTGACGCTCGACACGCATCTGGCGGGCGCTGTCGAGCGGGCCACCCCGGCGCTGAGCGAAGCCGGCATCCGCGTCGCCTTCCACGCCGCCTCGGAATGGGACCGCGATCCCGGCGCGCTCGACCGCTGCCGTGCGGACATCGCGCAGGGCGACATCATCCTGGCGACGATGCTGTTCCTGGAAGACCATATCCAGGCAGTGCTGCCCGCGCTCGAGGCGCGGCGCGACAGCTGCGACGCGATCATCGGCCTGATGTCGGGCAGCGAAATCGTGAAGCTGACCCGGATGGGCAGCTATGAGATGCGCAAGCCCGCATCGGGCATCATGGCGCTGCTCAAGAAGCTGAAGCCCGCCGGCAAGCCCGGCAGCGACAGCGGCGACAAGCAGATGAAGACGCTGCGCCGCCTGCCCCAGATCCTGAAGTTCATCCCCGGCGCCGCGCAGGATGTGCGCGCCTATTTCCTGACGCTGCAATATTGGCTGGCCGGATCGGACGACAATGTCGTGGCGATGATCCGCGCGCTGGTCGACCGCTATGCCGACGGCCCGCGCCGGGCGCTGCGCGGGCGCACGCCCGCCGCCGCCCCGGTCGAATATCCCGAAGTCGGCCTATATCACCCCGCCCTGCCCGGCCGGATCGCCGAACGGCTTGAGGATCTGCCCGCACGGGTCGCGGCCCCCACCGGCACGGTCGGGCTGCTGATGCTGCGCAGCTACATCCTGGCCCGCGATTCGCGGCATTATGACGGGGTCATCTCCGCGCTCGAGGCGCGCGGGCTGGCGGTGATCCCCGCCTTTGCAAGCGGGCTCGACGGCCGGCCGGCCATGGACCGTTTCTTCATGGACGGCGATGCGGCGCGGGTCGATGCGGTGATCAACCTGACCGGTTTTTCGCTCGTCGGCGGGCCGGCCTATAACGATGCCGGGGCGGCGGCGGCGGCCCTTGCCCGGCTCGACGTGCCCTATGTCAGCGCCCATCCGGCCGAGTTCCAGACGCTCGAGCAGTGGAAGGCGAACCCCATGGGTCTGCTGCCGCTCGAAGCGACGCTGATGGTCGCGATCCCCGAGCTTGATGGCGGCATCCTGCCCTCGACCTTTGGCGGCCGCGCAAGCGGTGGCGAAGGCGGCGGGCGCACGATGCACAGCGATCCCGAACGCGCCGCAGCGCTTGCCGACAAGGTCGCGCGGCTGGTCGCGCTGCGCCGTGCGGCACGTGCCGAGCGGCGGATCGCGATCGTGCTGTTCAACTTCCCGCCCAATGCCGGCGCGGCCGGCACCGCCGCCTATCTGGCGGTCTGGGAATCGGTGCAGCGCACGCTCGAGCGGCTGCGCGACGAGGGGTATGACGTCACCCCGCCCGAAAATGTCGCGGCGCTGCGCGCGGCGGTCATGGAAGGCAATGCCGCGATGTTCGGCGCGGATGCGAACATCCATGCCCGCATCACCCCGGACGATCATGTGCGCGCCGAACCGCATCTGGCGCAGATCGAGGCGCAATGGGGCCCGGCCCCCGGCCGCATCCAGGCCGATCCCGGCGGCATCCACATCATGGGCGAACGCTTCGGCAAGGTGTTTGTCGGGCTGCAGCCGGCGATGGGCTGGGAAGGCGATCCGATGCGCCTGATGTTCGAGGGCGGCCTTGCCCCGACCCACGCATTTTCGGCCTTTTACCGCTGGCTGCGCACCGGCTTTGGCGCGCATGCGGTGCTGCATTTCGGCACGCATGGCGCGCTTGAGTTCATGCCCGGCAAGCAAAGCGGCATGGGCCCGGAATGCTGGCCGGAACGGCTGATCGGCAGCCTGCCCAACTTCTACCTCTATGCGGCGAACAACCCGTCGGAAGGGCTGATCGCCAAGCGCCGCTCGGGCGCGACGCTGATTTCCTATCTGACGCCGCCGCTCAGCCAGGCCGGGCTGTACAAGGGGCTGAGCGAGCTGCGGTCGCTGGTCGATCGCTGGCGCGCAGGCGAGCTGGGAGCCGAGGAACAGGCCGATCTGGCGCAGATGATCCGCGATCAGGCCGAAACCATGGACCTGGACGCGACCGATATCGACCGGCTGTCGGCCAAGCTCTACGAAATCGAGGAGTCGCTGATCCCCGAGGGGCTGCACGTGCTCGGCACCACGGCTGCGGGCGAGGCGCGGGCGCGATTCCTCGACGCCTTCCCGGCCGAGGACCGCGACCGGGTCGACCAGCTGCTGGCCGGCAATGACGAGATGGGCGGCCTGATCCGCGCGCTCGATGCGCGGTTCATGCCGCCGGCACCGGGCGGCGACCTGATCCGCAATCCCGACGTGCTGCCGACCGGGCGCAACCTGCACGGCTTTGATCCGTTCCGTATCCCCAATGGCTTTGCCGTCGAACAGGGGCGCAAGGCCGTCGACCGGCTGATCGAGGGCCATGTCGATCGGGGCGGTGCCTATCCCGAAAGCATCGCGATGGTGCTGTGGGGCAGCGACAATATGAAGAGCGAGGGCGCGCAGATCGCCCAGGCGCTCGCGCTCTACGGTGCCCGCCCGCGCTTCGACGGCTATGGCCGGCTGGTGGGCGCGGAGCTGATCCCGCTCGACGAGCTTGGCCGGCCGCGGATCGATGTCGTCATTACCCTGTCGGGCATCTTCCGCGACCTGTTGCCGCTCCAGACCCGGATGCTGGCCGAGGCGGCATGGCTGGCGGCAACGGCGGACGAGCCGGACCATCTGAACTTCGTGCGCAAGCACAGCCTGGCCCAGGCCGCCGAACTCGGCATCGACATCGACGAAGCGGCGCTGCGCGTCTTTTCCAACCAGGAAGGGGCTTATGGCGCGAACGTCAACCAGCTGATCGATGGCGGCGTGTGGAGCGACCCGGACGAGCTGGCCGACACGTTCGAGAAGCGCAAGGGCTTTGCCTATGGCCGCAGCGGCGCGCCGGTGCGCAAGGCGGCACTGTTCAAGTCCGCGCTGTCGCGGGTCGACCTGACCTACCAGAATCTCGACTCGGTCGAACTGGGGGTCACCGATCTCGACCAATATGTCGACATGCTGGGCGGCATGGCCCGTTCGGTCAGCCGCGCACGCGGCGGCGAGGCGGCCCCGGTCTATATCGTCGATGCGACCACCGGCTCGGCCAAGGTCCGCACGCTCGACGAGCAGGTCGAGCTGGAGACGCGCACCCGCACGCTCAACCCGCGCTGGTACGAAGGCCAGCTGCGCCACGGCTTTGAAGGCGTGAAGAATATCGAGGCGCATGTGACGACGACGCTCGGCTGGTCGGCGACCACCGGCAAGGTCGCGCCCTGGATCTACCAGCGGATCAGCGAGACCTTCATGCTCGATCCCGAAATGCGCGCCCGGCTGGTGGCGCTCAACCCCAAAGCCTCGGCCCGTGTCGCCGAACGGCTGCTCGAGGCATCCGACCGCCAATATTGGACGCCGGACGCGGAAACGCTCGCCGCCCTGCGGGCAGCAAGCGACGACATTGAAGACAGGCTCGAAGGCCTGATCGCAGCGGAGTAGAGTGGACATGCTTCTCGACCGACAGCATCCGGGATCCGCACCCGACGGGGACGGCAGCGTCCAGGTTCACCTTGATCCGCAGGACCGGATCGGCAAGGCCAAGGTGTTCGCCGTCTATGGCAAGGGCGGGATCGGCAAATCCACGACCTCGTCCAACCTGTCGGCCGCCTTTTCAAAGCTCGGCCACCGCGTGCTCCAGATCGGCTGCGATCCCAAGCACGACAGCACCTTCACGCTGACCAAAAAGCTGATGCCGACGGTGATCGACGTGCTCGAAAGCGTCGAGTTCCACGCCGAGGAACTTCGCCCCGAAGACTATATGTTCGAGGGGTATAACGGCGTCATGTGCGTCGAGGCGGGCGGGCCGCCGGCCGGCACCGGCTGTGGCGGCTATGTCGTCGGGCAGACGGTCAAGCTCCTCAAGCAGCATCATCTGCTCGATGAGACCGACGTCGTGATTTTCGACGTGCTCGGCGACGTCGTGTGCGGCGGTTTTGCCGCACCGCTCCAGCATGCCGAACGCGCGCTCGTCGTCACCGCCAACGACTTTGACTCGATCTTCGCGATGAACCGCATCATCGCGGCCATCAACGCCAAGGCCAAGAACTACGACGTCCGCGTCGCCGGCGTCGTCGCCAACCGCTCGGCCGGCACCGACGAGATCGACCGGTTCTGCGACGCGACGGGCATGAAGCGCCTCGCCCATTTCCGCGACGTCGACGCGATCAGGCGGTCGCGCCTGAAAAAATGCACGCTGTTCGAGATGAACGACGCGCCCGACGTGATCGCCGCGCGCGAGGAATATCTGCGCCTGGCCGACATGCTGTGGCGCGGGGTCGAACCACTCGCTGCCCGGCCGATGAAAGACCGCGACATTTTCGACTTTCTGGGGTTTGAATGATGGCCACGCTTCCCGCCCCGCCCGCCAATCCGCGCTATGAAGCGCAGCGCCGGCGGCTGGAGACCTATTTCGACCGCACCGCGCGCCAGGCCTGGGAACAGCTGACCTCGGATGCGCGCGTGTCGGGCATCCGCGCCACCGTCCGCGCCGGGCGCGACCGGATGCGCGAAACCTTGCTCGACTGGCTGCCGGCCGATCTGCGCCGGCTGCGGCTGCTCGATGCCGGCTGCGGCACCGGCGCGCTGGCCGTCGCCGCCGCCTGGCGCGGCGCGCAGGTGTGCGCGATCGATGTCGCGGGCGGTCTGGTCGATGTCGCGCGCGACCGGGCACCGGCCTTTCTCGGCCATGGCGCGGTCGACTGGCATGTCGGCGACATGACCAGCCCGGATCTGGGCCGGTTCGACCATGTCGTCGCGATGGATTCGCTGATCCATTACGACATGGAGGACATGGCGGCGGTGCTTGAATCGCTGGCCGCGCGCACCTCGGGGTCGATCGTCTTCACCTTCGCGCCGCGCACGCCGCTGCTCGCGACGATGCACGCCGTCGGCCGCATCTTCCCGCGCGGCGACCGGGCGCCGTTCATCCAGCCGGTAGCCGAGCGCCGGCTGCGCGCACGGCTGGCCAACATTCCCGGCTGGCGGGTCGGCCGCACGACACGGATCGCGAGCGGCTTCTACACGTCGCAGGCCATGGAGCTGGTGCGGATCTGATGGCAACGCGCGCTCCCCTCGCCTCACGCTGGCAGAAAGTGGCGACCGCCTGGCTGCCCTTTGCCGATGCCGCCAGCGACGATCTGCCCCTGTCGCGGCTGCTGCGCCTGTCGCTGTTCCAGGTCAGCATGGGGATGACGACGGTGCTGCTGAACGGCACGCTCAACCGTGTCATCATCGTCGAACTGGGCGTGCCGGCCTGGCTGATCTCGCTGATGATCGCCCTGCCGCTGCTTTTCGCGCCGCTTCGCGCGCTGATCGGCCACCGGTCGGACCATCACCGGTCGGTGCTCGGCTGGCGGCGCGTGCCCTATATCTGGTTCGGCACGCTCATGCAGTTTGGCGGGCTCGCGCTGATGCCCTTTGCCCTGCTGCTGATGTCGCGCGCCGATGTCGCGGGGATCGGCACGGTTGCAGCGATGGTCGCCTTTCTGATGACCGGTGCCGGGCTGCACACCGCCCAGACGGCGGGCCTAGCGCTCGCGACCGACCTTGCCCCCGAACGGGACCGGCCCCGTGCGGTCGCCCTGCTCTATGTCATGCTGCTTGCGGGCATGGTCGTGTCGGCATTCGTGATCGGCGATCTGCTGCGCAGCTTCACCCCGACGCGGATGATCCAGGTCATTCAGGGGGTCGGCCTGCTGACTGCGATCTTCAACATCATCGCCCTGTGGAAGCAGGAACCGCGCCGCCGCCCGGCCCCGTCCGAGGCGGAGGCCCCGCGCCCGCCCTTTGCCGAGGTCTGGCGCGCCTTTGCCGAGGAGCCTGGCGTGATGCGGCTGCTGGTCGCGGTCGGGCTGGGTGCGGCGGGCTTTGCGATGCAGGACATTCTGCTTGAGCCCTATGGCGGCGAGATCCTGGGCATGACCGTCGGCGGCACGACCGAGCTGACCGGCCTGTGGGCGCTCGGCAATCTGATCGGCTTCACCTATGCCGCCCGCGTGCTCGACGATGGCGGCGATCCGCACCGGGTGGCGGGGCTTGGCGGCGTGGCGGGCATGTTCGCCTTTGCGCTGGTGATGTTTGCGGCCCCCGCCCATGCGCCCGGTCTGCTTTTCATCGGTGCCTGTGCGATCGGCCTGGGGGCCGGGCTGTTCCTTGTCGGCACGCTGACGGCGGCGATGGCCCTGTCGCGCAACGGCCGCTCGGGCATCGCGCTGGGTGCCTGGGGCGCGGTGCAGGCCAGTGCCGCAGGCCTTGCGATTGCAGCATCGGGCGTGGCCCGTGACGGGCTGTCGGCGCTCGCGCTCAAGGGCTGGTTCGGGGCGGCACTGGCCGACCGGGCGACCGGCTATGGTGCCGTCTATCTGATCGAAATCCTGTTGCTGATGCTGACCCTTGCCATTCTCGGCCCGCTTGTGGGCCGGAATGGTCGCGCCGAACCGGCCAAGGGCAGTTTCGGCCTGCAGCAATTCCCGACCTGAGTTTTCTTGAAAGGAGAATGGGATGTCACGCGTGATCCTGGCCGGCCAGTTGGACGTGGCGGAGCTTTGCTTCTACGCTTTCGTCCTGTTTTTCATTGGCCTCGTGTTCTACCTGCGCCGCGAAGACCGGCGCGAAGGCTATCCGCTTGAAGACACGGTCACCGGCCGCGTCGACAGCTCATGGGGGCCGCTCAGCGCCTCCATGTACAAGGAGTTCAAGCTCCCCTTCGGCCGCGGCGTCGCGACCATGCCGACCAAGGGCCGCGAGCCGGTCGACATCGCCGCCCGGCGCATCGACCGCTTCCCCGGCGCGCCCTATGAGCCGACCGGCAACCCGCTGGTCGACGGCATCGGCCCGGCCGCCTATGCGCAGCGCGCGGCATGGCCCGATCAGGACCGCCATGGCAATCCGCGCATCGTGCCGATGGCAAGCGACGATCATGTCAGCATCGCGAGCGGTGATCCCGATCCGCGCGGCTGGACCGTGGTCGGCGCGGATGGCAAGCCGGCGGGCACGGTCACCGATCTGTGGGTCGACCGCGCCGAACATGTCGTGCGCTATTATGCGGTCCGCACCACCGGCGGGCGCGAGATCCTGGCCCCGATCGGCTTTGCTAACATCCATCGCAGCAAGCGGGTGATCGAGGTGGAATCGATCTCGGCCGCGCAGTTCGAGCAGGTGCCCGTCGTCGAGACGCCGGGTCAGGTGACCCGGCTCGAGGAAGACAAGATCATGGGCTATTTCGGCGGCGGCTATCTCTATGGCCTGCCCGGACGCACGGAGCCGTTCCTGTGACCGAGTATGATGACGAACCGATCCGCGGGCTGCCCGGCCATCTGCCCGCCGGCGAGGAAATCCTGTGGCAGGGCGGGCCGGACTGGCGGGTCTTTGCCCGCCACGCCTTCCACACACGCTGGATAGCCGCCTATTTCGTGGCGCTCACCGCCTATGGCCTGGCGAGCGGCAGCCTGATCGGCGCGGCGCTGACCGTGGCGGCGGGGGCCGGCTGTCTCGGGCTGCTCTATCTGCTCGCCTGGGCGATTGCGGCGACCACCGTCTACACGCTCACCAACCGGCGGATCGTGCTGCGCATCGGCGTGGCGCTCAACGCCTGTTTCAACCTGCCGCTGAAGCTGATCAGCGGGGCCGAATATCGTCCGCTCGGCCCCGATCATGGGGACCTTGCGCTCAATATCGAGGATGGGCGGATCGGCTATCTGCTGCTCTGGCCCCATGCCAGGCCGTGGCGGCTGCGCCAGCCCCAGCCGATGCTGCGCGCGATTGCCGATGGCAAGACCGTGGCCGAACGGCTGGTCAGGGCGCGGGCGGCGATCGGCCCGATCGCGCGCGGCGAAGCGATCGGCGAGGGCAGCCAGGATCAGCGCCGGCCCGGCACCCCGGCAATGGGAGCGGTCGCATGAGCGGGAACGACCGGAATGGCCGGGGCCACCATCACCATCACGAAAACATGGTGCCGCCCGCGGCGATCGCGCTTGCCGGGGCGCTGATCGCCGCGTCCTTCGCGCTCGTCGTGTCGGTCAGGTCGAACCTGCTGCCGGCCGCCCCGACGGCGGCTGATCTGCGGGCCGCCAAGCATGTCGGGCTGGTGCGCGAACGGCTGCTGCGCTTTTCGGATACCGCCGCCGGCGAGGTGCTGGTCACCGATGCCGGCAATGGTCGCGAGGTCGCGCGCATCGGCCAGGAAGGCAGCGGCTTCATCCGCGGCGTGATGCGCGGTCTGGCGCGCGAGCGGCGCATGCACGGCCTGGATGCCAGCCGCCCGTTCCGCCTGTCGCTGTGGGACGACACCCAGCTGACTTTGGTCGATCTGGCGACCGGCCGGACGATCGAACTCAACGGCTTTGGCCACACCAACCGTGCGGCCTTTCTGCGGCTGATCGTGCCGGAGACCCAGGCCGTCCCCGGAGGGCCCCGCTGATGCTGTGGCGGCGCAACCGGTTCGATACACCCTGCACGATCGCGATCGAGCAGAGCGAGGAGCATTTCCACGCCCATGTCGAGCTGGACGGCGATGTGCCGATCGGCCCGGGGGACAGGGTTCGGGTGCATGGCGCACCGATCCGGGTGCCGTTCGGCGCGCGGATCGAGATCCGCCGGATGGCGACCGTTGAAATCGCCGGCCCGCTGCGCCGGGCCTGGACCAAGATCAGGGCCAATTTCGAGCTGACCGAGCTTTACGAGGTCAGCTTCACTCCAGGGAGAATGCGATGAACGCGCCTGCCCGTCTCGGCACCAGCCAGGAAAGCCTCGAGCTCGCCCGCACCGACACGATGCTGTCGCCGCGCTTCTACACCACCGATTATGCCGCACTCGACCGCATCGACGTGTCGCGGGTGCGCGGCGAGTGGGACGCGCTGATGGCGGAGATGGAGTCGGATCCCAACCGCTATCATTTCCGCCGTGCCGAGGAGTTTGACGGCATTCTCGACACGCTCGAACCAGAGCTGCGCAAGGAGTTCATCGACTTCCTGGTCAGCTCGCTGACCTCGGAGTTTTCCGGATGCATCCTTTACGCGGAAATCGCCAAAAGGGTGCAGAACCCTGATGTGAAGAAGCTGTTCAAAATGCTGTCGCGCGACGAAAGCCGCCATGCCGGTTTCATCAACGATACGCTGAAGGATGCCGGGCTGGGCGTGGATCTGAGCTTTCTGACCAAGACCAAGAAATACACCTATTTCCGGCCGAAGTTCATTTTCTACGCCGTCTATCTTTCGGAAAAGATCGGATATGCGCGCTACATCACCATTTTTCGCCAGCTGGCGCGCAAGCCGGAAAACCGGTTCCACCCGATTTTCAACTGGTTCGAGCAATGGTGCAATGACGAGTTCCGCCATGGCGAGGCCTTTGCCCTGCTGATGCGCGCCGATCCGAAACTGCTGACCGGATTGAACCGGCTGTGGATCCGCTTCTTCACCCTGTCGGTGTTCGCGACCATGTATGTGCGCGACCATAACAGGCCGGCCTTCCACAAGGCGCTGGGCGTCGATCCGAGCGATTATGATTTCGAGGTGTTCGGCATCACCACGGCGATCAGCCGCCAGGTGTTTCCGGTCACGCTGCCGGTCGACGATCCGCGGTTCCGGGCGCGGATGGAGGATCTGCGCCGTGCCGCCAATGCGATCGAGGCGGCCCGGGCGCGCGGCGGGGTCTCCGGTGCCATCGGGCGCGTGGCGGGCATGGCGCGGGCGGCGCGGGCCCTGATCGGCATGTATCTGATGCGGCCGGAAAAGAACGAACTGCCGGCCACCGTCCGCATGGCCCCGGCATGGTAACCTTCGCCGACCATATCGGGCCGGCCCTGGGCATGATCGTCGCCTGGTTCCTGAGCACCGGGCTGATCGCCTGGGCCGCGAACCGGGCGCCGCGCACCTTCGGGACCAGCCTGATTGTCGGCGGACTGGCCGGGCTGATCGGCCTTGGCGCAGTCATCTATGCGGGCGCGGGCAGCAGCCCGGCGGCCGCCTATCTGTCCTTTGCGGGGGCCCTCGCCATATGGGGCTGGCACGAACTTGCCTTCCTGACGGGTGCCTGTGCCGGCCCGCGCCGAGGGCCGGCATCGGGAGCGGACGGGCGCTGGGCACGCTTTGCCGAGGGATCGGCGGCGATCCTGCACCATGAAATCGCGCTGGCGCTGACGGCGCTGCTGCTGGTCGGCATCTGCTGGCAGCAGCCCAACCGCACCGGGGCCGAAGCCTTTGCGCTGCTGTTTCTTCTGCGGCTGAGCACCAAGATCAATCTGCATGTCGGGGTACCGAACTTCTCCGACGATCTGCTGCCGCCGCAAATGGCGTATCTGAAGACCTATTTCCGCCGTCGCCCCTTTGGCGCGGTGCTGGCCGTCTCGATCCTGGGCACGGTGGCACTGGCCGGATGGCTGGGTTGGCGCGCGGCCGGGCTTGAACCCGGCAGCGGCGCGGCGACGGGCGCAAGCCTGGTGTTCGCGCTGGCGGCGCTGGGTGCGCTTGAACACATGTTTCTGGGCCTGCCGCTTCGCGACGGCGCCCTGTGGCGCTGGGCGATACCTGCCCAGTCGCCTGATCGGATAAGGGGAGGCGGTTATGGATTATGAAGCGTTCTTCACTGGCGAACTCGACTCGCTTCGGCAGGAAGGGCGCTACCGCATCTTCGCCGAGCTGGAGCGGCGGCGCGGGGCCTTTCCGCGCGCGACGCACCATATCGAAGGCGACCTGCGCGATGTGACCGTCTGGTGCTCCAATGACTATCTGGGCATGGGCCAGCATCCCAAGGTGCTGGGGGCGATGCATGAAACGCTCGACCGCTGCGGCGCGGGCGCGGGCGGCACGCGCAACATCTCCGGCACCACCCACCAGCATGCGCAGCTGGAAGCCGAACTCGCCGATCTGCACGGCAAGGAAGCGGCACTGCTGTTCACCTCCGGCTATGTGTCCAACTGGGCGGCGCTCAGCACGCTGGCGGCGCGGCTGCCCGACTGTGTCGTGCTGTCGGATGCCGGCAATCACGCCTCGATGATCGAAGGGATCCGCCACAGCCGCGCCGAATGCCAGGTGTTCGCGCACAATGACTGGCGCGATCTCGACCGGCGACTGACGGCGATCGGCCCGGACCGGGCCAAGCTGGTCGCGTTCGAAAGCGTCTATTCGATGGACGGCGACATCGCGCCCATCGCCGAGATCCTCGACGTGTGCGAGGCGCATGGCGCGATGTCGTATATCGACGAAGTCCATGCGGTCGGGCTCTATGGCCCGCGCGGCGGCGGCGTTGCCGAGCGCGAAGGGCTGATGGACCGGATCACGGTGATCGAAGGGACGCTGGGCAAGGCCTATGGCGTCATGGGCGGTTATATCGCCGGGTCGAACGCGGTGTGCGATTTCGTCCGCAGCTTTGCCTCGGGCTTCATCTTCACCACCGCCCTGCCTCCCGCGCTGGCGGCGGGCGCGACCGCCAGCATCCGCCATCTGAAGGACAGCAATGCCGAGCGCGAGGCGCACCGCGACCGGGTGGCAACCGTCCGCGCGCGGCTGAAGGCGGCGGGCATCCCGATGCTCGACAATCCGAGCCATATCATCCCGGTGATGGTCGGCGATCCGCGCCACTGCAAACAGATCAGCGACTGGCTGCTCGAACACCACGCCATCTATGTCCAGCCGATCAACTACCCGACCGTGCCGCGCGGCACAGAGCGGCTGCGCATCACGCCGTCGCCGGTCCATAGCGACGGCGACATCGACCGGCTGGTCGAGGCACTGAGCGAATGCTGGTCGCGCTGCGCGCTCAGCCGGGTGCCGGCCGCCGCCTGACCGGGGCCGGGAAGCCCCACCTTCCCGCGCTTCGCAAGATTAGAGCGGCCGATCCGATAGCATCGGGTCGGCCGCTCTATCCATTTGGGCTGCGATGTTTTTTTTGGAATCGCGGGGTGCCCCGACCGGGCCTGGAAACCGCTCTAATTTGTTGGTTTGCCGCGTTTTCCGAACCGTCAGGTGAGTCCACCTGACGGGAAACCGCTCTAGCGCCGCCGGGTCCGCGTGGGCGCGTGGAAATCGGGCGGCTTGTCGGCGATCCAGCGCAGGAAGCGGGCGATTTCCGGATCGCCGGCGATTGGCGTGCGGTCTGCCCCGATGCGGGCGAGCTGCACATTCGAAAAACGGGCGTGGATCGTGTGGTGGCAGATCGGGTGCAGCGCGACCACCTCGCGCCCGCCCCGGCTGCGCGGGATCGGATGATGCCATTCGCGGCGCGCGCCGATCGGCCGCCCGCATAGCCAGCATGCACTCATCGGCCCTGCCTGCCGCAGGCCTGCGCCTGTGAAAAGGGCCTCGCTCCAAGGGGGGAAGAGCGAGGCCCGATCCGGGTATGCCGGCGAACGGGAGGGGAAAACCCGTCCGACACCCTTTTATCATAGAGGATTGTCGTGCCGCTGTGTCGGCTGCGGCCCGATTTTGTCGCCGATTGTCGCAGTTGGTGGACGGAACCCGTGTGTGGCAGAGCCATGCCCCCGCGCATGACCAGCTGCCAGCTCGAGCCCGCGCTTGCGTTGTTCGCGCCGATCGCAGGCGTGGCGTTTGCGGCGATCGCCCTTGCCCGCGGCCTCGGACGGCCGGGCATCGGCATCCCATCGACACGCTGCCAAGCCGGGATGACGAGCCGCGCTGGCCGGAACCACGCCATGCGGCCATCAACTCCAGCCACGGATCGATCCGCAGCGCCGATCCACCCGCGTGACCGGGCCTCTGACGAGATGGCGGAAGCAGGCGGGCCAAGAGGCACGCGGGGCCGAGACGCTGCGCGCCGGATCAACTGTCGCCAGATAAAAAAGGTCACCCCGGACAGGGTCCGGAGTGACCAAGGCCTACGCCTGGCTGCGGGCGTTACTGAGCGGCAGGCGCTTCGGTTGCGGTCTCAGCCGGCGCCGGCGCCGCCGCTTCCGGGCGGGCGGTGGTCCGGCGGCTGCGATCCGCAGATAGGGATAATCGGCAATCATGCTCTGCCCGCCGAGCGGCTTGGGCAGGCCCTGATGGCAGGTCAGGCAGTTGACCTTGTAAGGATCGCCCAGCGGGCCCTTGCGGTTGGCCGGGAACACCGCCTGAAGCGGCGAAATATAGCCATGGTTGATGTCGCGGACCATGCGGATGCCGTACCAGGCGGTCGCGCGCTGCGCCCGGCTGAGCGGCCAGGACCGGAAGGACTGGCTGTTGTGACAATAGGTGCAGTTGACGCCGAGCGCCGAGGACAGGTGCATCATGATGCCATAGGTGTCTTCGGCATTGCGGGTCCCGACCCCGGGGTTCCAGCCCGGATAAGCGCTGGATGAGGCCACGCGCGCATCCTTTGGATTGGACGAGAGATACTCCTCGAACGACCGGTTGGGCAGCGAGGCATAGGCAACATCGACATCGGCGCTGTTCTGGCCGCGCTTGTTGCCGCGGATGGTCGAGGGATCGTCAACCGGCTTGCGCGCCCACACATTGGCCGGCACCGGCTGGCCGCGGTGGCAGGTATAGCAGGTGACGCCGGTCTGCTTGACGTGCGGCGACCAGGCGGCGTTGATCTTCAGGTTCATCTGCAGCATCCGCCGGGCGACGACCTTGGTGTAGATCTCGTCCGACGCCATGTTTTCCGGATTGTGGCAGTAGTTGCAGCCCTGTTCCGGCGACACCCACTGGGTGATCGATGCCATCAGATGGTTGAAGCGTTCCGCCGAGAGGCCGCCGAGCACCTGAACATTCTCATAGACTTCGGATGCCTTGGGCCCTTCGTCCGCAGGGAGCGGATAGGGCGGCGGGGGAATGGTCCCCGCCGGTTTGATATTGTCGGTGTCGATGACCTGGGCGAGGCCCGCGCCACGATAGCCGGTCTGTTCGATCTTCTTCGGGCCCAGTTCACATCCGGCAAGAGCCATCAGCGCTGGGATGCCGGCGACAAGGACGAGGTGACGGTTCATAGCGCGGTCCTCGCTTAGAGTGCGGCCGGGGCGGCCGGCGGAGTTTCCATCGGCACCGGCGGCAGCGTCGCCGGATCGATGGTGCCGCTGTCGGGATAAGACGGGGCATAATGATGCTCGACCGCCCACAGATACCAATTGTCGACCACGGTGCCGGTCAGCAGGATGCCGATCCCGCCGGTCAGCGTGGTCAGCACCGCAAACCACCAGGCCCAGCGATGGATGGATTCCATGTTGGCATTGAAGCCCATGGTCCAGCGCCAGAACAATGCGCCGCGTTCGGTGGCGGTGCCACGGTCGGTGATCTGCTCGATCTCGCGCTCGGCCCCGTAACGGGCGGTGGCGAGGATCGTCGCGCCGTGCATCGCAAACAGCAGCGTCGAGCCATAGAGGAAGACGATCGAGAGACAATGGAACGGATTGTAGAACAGGTTCCCGTACCGGATCGAAAACGCAGCCGTCCAGTCAAGGTGCGGGAAGATGCCGAACGGCACCGCTTCGGACCAGCTGCCCATCAGCGCGGGGCGGATGAAGCCGAGCACCAGATAAAGCCAGATCGCACTCGCAAACGCCCATGGAATATGCGTTCCCATGCCAAGCGCCTTTGCCCGCATGAAGGTGCGCAGCCACCAGAGCATGATCGACGCGGTCAGAAAGAAGCCCGCCAGGATCCACCACCCGCCCTGGGCAAGGGGCACAAAGGGCGAAAAGCCCCATTCCGGCCCCGGCGGCTCGAGCGCGAGCCAGGGCAGCTGGCGAACGAACTCGACCGGGCTCCAGTTGACCGAGGCGGCCATGTTGAGCCCGATGATCTCGATGGCCAGAAAGCCGCACAGCAGCGAGGCAAGACCGAGCTTGCCCAGATAGAATGGCCCGATCTGGGCCGCACCCAGCTTGCCCATCCAATAGTTGAAACCGCCCTTGCCGAGGCGCGGATCATTCCCGGCCGGCAGCGGCACCCCATATTCGGGGGCCGTGCGCAGCTGGATTTCGTTGAACAGCGAATAATAGCGGGACATGGCGCGTGCCTCCTCAGGACCAGATCGGCAGGTTGAGCCACCAGGTCCACCATTCGGGCCAGCCGCGGGTCCAGAACGGTCCGGAGATCACGATGCACACCGCGCTCCAGAAGCCCGCATTGAGCGCGAGCAGCAGCCCGACGCGGTGGATGCCCATCGTGCCGACCGAATAGCCGATCAGGTCGCGGAAGAATGTATCTTCATATTCCGGCGTCTTGACGGTGCCGCCCTTGGGCGGGTTCGTCGCGGACAGCACCAGCCCGCCATGCATGGCGAGCGCGAGCGTGGTGGTGAAGAAGAACGACACCGCCAGCATGTGCGCCGGGTTATAGTGGAAGTGGAGATACTGATAGCCGGTGTTCGACACCCAATCGAGATGGCTGAAGATGCCATAGGGGAAGCCATGCCCCCATGCACCAAGCAGCATCGGCCGGATGACGACCAGCGTCACATAGGCGAAGATCGCCATGCCGAAGGCGATGGGCACATGATAGCCCATGCCGAGCTTGCGGCAGATCTCGACCTCGCGGAGCGCCCAGCTGACGAATGCGCCGATCGCGCAGACGGTGATGATCTGCCAGAACCCGCCTTCGCGCAGCGGCGCGAGCGCCAGGCCGTACGACAGATCGGGCGGCTCGATCGAGATCAGCCACGGGTTCCAGGTCGGCCCCAGCGAGGCCGCATACAGGATCAGCCCGGTGCCGAGCAGCGAGAAGAACGCCGCAGTGACCCCGAAGAACCCGACATAAAACGGGCCCACCCAGAAGTCGAACAGGTCGCCCCCGATGAGCGTCCCGCCACGGACGCGGTACTTTCGTTCATAGCTCAAGAGCGCCATGACTTAACCCCTCCCCTGCCTGCTGGCGGGCATGCATGCGATGAATAGCCCCGATTTCTCGGGCCGGTCAGCCGGCCGGTCGGACCGGCCGGCTGGGACGGGACAGGCCGGAGCCGTCCCGTCCCGACGAGCGGATCAGGGTGTTGCCTGATCCGTCGCAGCCGGCGCCGTTGCCACGGCGGCCGCCTTCTTCGGTCCATCGAGCCAGTTGAACCGGTCCGTGCTGAGCAGGATGAAATGGATCAGCAGCGCGAGCACGAACAGGAACACGGCAAGTGCGACCAGCGTCCGTCGCGGGTCGAAAATCAGCCAGATTCTCCACATGTCTCGTCCTCCCCTCAGGCCATCAGGCTGGTGATGGCGGTGCTGGCGAAATCCACGCCAGTCTGCAGCGCCGCATAACCGTCAGGCCCCGGGATCCACGGCCGCCACATCCAGGCAAGGAAGTGGGCGACGATGGCCACCAGCGTGAACAGGATGAAGCTGCTGACAAACAGTTTGTGGAATTCCTTCGCTTCGTCTGGGGTGAGATAGGTCCCCGGACCGAAGCGATCGTCTCTGGTATCGCTCATGCTTCCGTCTCCAATCTGCCCGGCCGGTAACAATGCGGCGCGAACGCCTCCGGGCGACCTCCGCACGACGCCAGTCGCCGTGCGGATCCATGCTCCCCGCCCGATCCCGGCGCGCAGCCGGCACAGACGAAGGAAAAGGGTGAAATGCTCATGCCGGCTGCCCCTCGAGCAGCGCATCGGCGAGGCGCTCGGCCGTCACCACATGCTCGCCGTGCCGGCGCGCCGCGCGCTCGGCCGCATCGCGCAGCCGCTTGGCCGCCGAAATGCGGACCAGCACCGGCTGGGCCTCGAGGATTGCGTCAAGCTTGGCCTTGGCCTCGGCCTCCCAGGCCAGCTCGGCCATGGCACGTGCCGGCGTCGGATCGACGGCATCCATCTGGGTCGACAGCGGCAGGATGTGGAACAGCGCGTCGAACAGCGCGTTGCACACCTCCTGCACGATATAGGTGCAGCCGGAATAGCCCATGAACGGCGTGCCGATATGGCGGCGGATCACCGCGCCGGGAAAACTGGCCGGCACATACATGCCGCGCGCGCCGCACTCGGCCATGTACATCCGCTCGTTATAGCTGCCGAACAGGATGAGCGGCGGATTGGCCCTGATCGCCTGGCGCACCGCCTCGTTATCGGGCTTCACGCCCGCCGTGCGGCCAAAGCTGAACGCGCAGGGCAGCCCCATATCCTCTTCCAGGAAATGGCGGACGCCGCGGGCATAGGTTTCGTTGGCGACGATACCGAAACTGGCGGTGCCGAAGAAATCCTGGGTCACCGAGCGCCACAGATCCCAGAGCGGCTTGATCGTCGTGTGCTTTTCGCGGGCGATGAACGGCTCGGGATCCAGCCCCGTCAGCTCGCCCAGCTTGCGCAGGAATGCGGTGGTCGACTGCAGCCCGATCGGCGCTTGCAGATAGGGCCGGTCGAGCGCCTCGCACAGCAGCCGCCCGAACTCGCGGTACATGCAGATGTTGACGCTGGCATCGGCGAGGCGGCGGATATCCGCCAGATGGGTGCCGAGCGGGAACACCATGTTCACCTCGGCCCCGATGCCTTCGACCAGCCGGCGGATTTCGGCGAGGTCGGAGGGCATGTTGAACGTGCCGTACATCGGCCCGATGATGTTGACGCGCGGGCGCTCACCCTCTTTCAGGCGCTTGGGCCCGGGCATTTTCTTCGGCCCGAACTGGGTCCACAGCCATGCAAGGGCGCGATCGGCCGCCTGCCACTGATCCTCGTCGATCGTGCGCGGCAGGAAACGCTGGATGGTCGTGCCCTCGGGCGTCACACCTCCGCCGATCATTTCGGCGATCGAGCCGGTGACGACGACCGCCGGCAGGTCTGGATCGAGCGTGTCCCAGGCCCGGCGCATCGCGCCCTCGGTGCCGTCGCGGCCCAGCTCCTGCTCCGACAGGCCGGTGACGGTGATCGGCAGCTCGTGCGGCGGCAGCGCGTCGGTATAGTGAAGGACCGAGGTGACCGGCAGGTTTTCGCACCCGACCGGCCCGTCGATGATCACCTGCAGCCCCTTGACCGCAGTGAAGGCATAAACGGCCCCCCAATAGCCGCCCGCCCGGTCATGATCGAGGATCAGCGTCATTGTCCGATCGCCTCCTCTGACTTGGCGGCAGCGATGCGCCGCGCGGCATATTTCGCCTTGAAGTCCGGCCGGTCGACCGGGACATCTTCCCACACCCCGGCGGCCGCGCCCTCGCCGACGCCGTCGAAGAAATCGCGCATCCGGTCGAACCGCCCCTGATTGGCGAGTGCGGCACCCACCACCATCGCCAGGCTGCCCGCCCCGGCCGGCCCCATCAGCGGCCGCGCAGAAATGAGATTGGTGAAATACAGCGCCGGCAGCGCCTTGGCCTTCGCATGCTGGACGACCGGGGTGGTGCCGATGGCCAGATCCGGCCGATATTCCTCGACCGCCGCAATGTCCTGCTCGAGGCTCGCCCGGTACTGGACGAAGGTGCCGCGCGCCTCCAGCCATGCCCGGTCGGAGTCCGACCAGGCGGTGCGGGGACAGGCGGTGCCGACATAGGGCACCTCCGCCCCGCTTTCGACGAGCAGCCGGGCCACAAGCAACTCCGAACCTTCATAGCCCGATACAGTGATCCGCCCGCGCACCGGCCGTGCGGCCAGCGCGCCGCGAATGGCGGGCAGGAACTGGTTCTGGGCGGCGGCGACCTTGTCGGCGGCGATCCCGCACGCCTCGCCGATCGCGGCCAGCCAGTCGGCCGTGCCGTCCACGCCAACCGGCGCGGAGCCGATCACCGGCCGGCCCGCGGCCTGAAACTCGCGGATGCTGGCGGTGTAGAAAGGATGGATCGCGGCGACCGCCGCACAATCGAGCGCGCCATAAAGCTCGCGCCATTCGCGTGTCGGCACGACAGGACCTGCCTGCAGCCCGAGCGGCGCGAGCATCATGCCGATGCCCACCGGATCGGCCGGGAACATTTCGCCGAGCAGCGTGACCGTCGGCAGATCGGCGCGCTCGCGCGGGGCCTGGACGGGGCCAGCCTCGGCCTCCTTGCGCGCATAGCTCAGCATCGCGCCGGCCAGCACATCCTTCGCCTCGGCATGGGTGGGCACGCCAAAGCCCGGCACATCAATGCCGATCACGCGCACGCCGTTGATATCGCGCGGCAGCAGCTGCAGCGGCACGCCGGATGCCGTCGGCACGCACAGATTGGTGACGATGATCGTGTCGTAAAGTGCCGGATCGGCGAGCTGGAACACCGCGTCGCGGATGTCCTCGAACAGCTTGCCGGTGACAAGCGTTTCGGAGTTGAACGGCACATAGCCGACGGTGCGGCGCGCGCCGTAGAAATGGGAGGTGAAGGTCAGGCCATAGACGCAGCAGGCCGAGCCCGACAGCACGGTTGCCGTGCGCCGCATCCGCAGCCCGACACGCAGCGAGCCAAAGGCCGGGCACATGCTCTGCGGCTGGTCATGCGGCCCCGTGGGATAGTCGCGGGCATAGCCGTCGAGCAGCTCCGCCTTGCCGGCGGCCGCCGCCTGGGCGCGCAGCTTTTCAGCACCCGCATGGCAGCCGGCCGCCTCCACCGGGGCAGACCCGGTTCCTCCGCCAACCGCCGGCGACGGCGCGTCGGGCGCGGCGTCGATCCGGTCGAGCGTTCGGGTCGAAGGGGCGAGATCGGTCATCGCTCAGACCTCGTCGTAAATGACTTCGAGGGACGGCCGCTCATGATAGGTGCCGCCGCGCATATCGGCCTGGGTGGCGGGCATCAGCGTCACATTGCCGCCGGTGTCCTCGGGCTTGAACAGGCCGAGCAGCCCGTCCTGGTCGAGCGGGCGCGGCTGCAGCGGCGGCGCCGTCTGCACATTGGTTGCCAGCTCCTCGAACAGCGAACCCCATTGCCCACCGGGGCGGCCGATGATCTGGTAATTGGCCGATTTGCGGCGAATATCCTCATGCGCGGGGATGGCGCACAGCACCGGGATGCCGACCGCATCGGCAAAGGCATGCGCCTCGCCAGTGCCGTCATCCTTGTTCACGATCATGCCGGCGACGCCGACATTGCCGCCGAGCTTGCGGAAATATTCGACCGCCTTGCAGACATTGTTGGCGACGTAGAGCGACTGGAGATCGTTCGAGCCGACGACGATCACCTTCTGGCACATGTCGCGCGCGATCGGCAGGCCGAAGCCGCCACAGACCACATCGCCCAGAAAGTCGAGCAGCACATAGTCAAAGCCCCAGTCGTGGAACCCGAGCTTTTCCAGCGTCTCGAAGCCATGGATGATCCCGCGCCCGCCACAGCCGCGGCCAACCTCGGGCCCGCCCAGTTCCATCGCGAACACACCGTCGCGCTGGAAGCAGACATCCTCGATGTTCAGTTCATCGCCGGCGAGCTTCTTGCGCGACGAGGTTTCGATGATCGTCGGCGTGGACTTGCCGCCGAACAGCAGCGAGGTCGTGTCGCTCTTCGGGTCGCAACCGATCAGCAGCACGCGCTTGCCCTGCTGGGCGAGCATGTAGGACAGGTTGGCGAGCGCAAAGCTCTTGCCCGATCCGCCCTTGCCGTAAATCGCGATGATCTGCGTCGTCTTGGTGGCGGCGCCGGTCGGCACCGGGTCGGGATCGACCGCGGCTTCCGCACGCAGCGCATCCACATCCAGCATCGTCATGCCCTTGTCCTCCAATCGATGACCATTTTCAGGCAGCGCGGATCGCCAAATGCGGTCGCATAGGCCTCCGCAGCCCTGTCCGCAGGGCGGACGTCGGTAACCAGCCCGTCGAGCGACAGGCTGCCATCCTCGATCAATGTGCGCGTTGCAGCGAGGTCGCCGGGCTGAAACTCGGCGGCGATGCGGATGCGCGCCTCGCGCTGGAACGCCGGCGGAAACGCAAAGGCGACCGGCTGCTGGTAAAAGCCGCCAAGCACCAGCTCGCCGCCGCGCGCCAGCCTGCCGATCAGCTCGTCGATCAGTCCGTGTGCGCCGCTTACGTCATAAATGGCACGATAGTCGCGCCGGTCGTCATCGGCCGGATCTATCACCCGGTAGCCTTCGGCTCCGCCGCGCCGCAGCGGATCGATTTCCCAGACGGTCGGCGCAGGCGCGCCGCGCGCGATCGCGATCCGCGCCAGCAGCCGGCCAAGCACGCCGTGCCCGACGATCAAATCGGGAGGATCAAAGCCCGGCAGCATGTGATGCGCGGTCGCCGCGAGCGCCATCAGCACCCCGGCCTCACCCAGCGCCTCGGGGATCGGGATCGCCCGCGCCGCCGGCACGATCACCCGCGCCGCAGCACCGCCGAACAGCCCGTTTGCGCCCTTGAAGCAGCGCGCGCCCGGCACGAACACCCATTCACCGATCCGTGCCCGGGCATTGACCCCGGCATCGGTCACGCGCCCGACCGATTCGTAGCCCGGGACAAGCGGATAGCCCATGCCGGGAAAGGGCGGCATCCGCCCCGTCCACAGCAGCTTTTCAGTGCCGGTGCTGATGCCGCTCCACGCAATGTCGACCAGAAGATCGTCATCACCGACATCGGTGAGCGCAAGCGGCCGCAACGAAAGCCGTTCAGGCGCTTCGATGATGACCGCAAGTGATTCCATATCCGACCCTCCCCCGGAGGCCCATTCCATTCCGTAAGGTCAGGAATGGATACCGGGTCAGATGTATGATGATCTTGACACTATCTGGTGTCAACCTGAATTGACGTCAGCGGCGGATGACGATCACGCTGGCAGCAAGGGGAAGCGGGGTCGGCCGAAGGCGGACCGAGGCAAAGCCCGCCGCCCTGGCCATCGCGCGATATTCGGCAAAGCTGCGCGGCCTGCCCGAGCGCATCGCGGCAAGATAAAAGCCGAAATAGGATGCCCCGACACGCGGTGCGGACCTGACATCCGCGAGCGGCTCGACGATCAGCAGCGTCCCGCCCGGCGGCAGCGCGGCATGGATGCGCGTGAGCAGGGCTGCGACCGGCGCGTCATCATGGTCGTGCGCGACCCGGACAAGCGTGATCAGATCATGCCCGCCGGGCAGCGGATCGCAGGTGAAGCTGCCGGGAATCGCCTGGATCGGCAGGCCAAGCCCGGCAAAGCGCGCTGCGGCACGCGCCGCGACCGGGGGCAGATCGAACACCGCCGCCGACAGGCCGGGAGTCGCGCGGCACACCGCCTCGGCAAAAGCGCCCAGCCCGCCGCCAATGTCGAGCATGTGGCGGTGACGCGCAAAATCATAAGCGGCGAGCGCCTGTTCGACGACCATCGGCTGGCTTGCCGCCATCAGCGCCGAATAGCTGGCCGTATCCGCCGGCTCCGCCGTGCCGTCATAGCGCCACAGCGCCGCCAGCCGCCCCGGCCCGCCGCCGCGCAGCATCGCCAGCGGATCGGCGAGATCGGCATAGAGCAGCCGGTGATGGGCGATCATTTCCGCCACGCCCGGGCTGGTCGACATCGCCGCGCCGCGCGTGCCCAGCGTCCACAGATCGCCCACCCGCTCGGTCAGCGCCAGCGGCTCGCCCGCGCGCAGCAGCACCCGCACCGCCTCCGGCGTCAGGCCGGCGGCGCGCGCGGCCCCGGCCTCGTCATGCGGCCGTTCGGCCAGCGCGGCGAGCAGCCCCGATTCGATCAGCGCCTGGGTGATTTGCGAATAGATGAAGCCCGCCGACAGATCGAACAGGTCGCGGGCATAACGGTGCGCGACCGGGCGCAGCGGGGCGACGCGCGCGGCCCAGCGGCGAAAGCCGGGGGCGGCGAGCAGCCGGTTGCGCCAGCCCGTCCAGCCGAGCCGCAGCCTGTCGAGACGGTTAGCCATTGCGGTCGTTCACCCCATCTGTCCAGATGGTTGGACGCATGTTATGTCCAGGTCAACCGACAAGCGGGAGGGGCGGTATCGGCGTGGCGGCGGGGCATCAGGCGGACGATCAGGGGGTCGTGGTGGTGGGGGCCGGCATTGGCGGTCTGGTCGCCGCCACGCTGCTCGCCGCGCGCGGCGTCCCGGTCACGCTGATCGAACGCCAGGCGGCACCGGGCGGCAAGGCGCGCATGGTCGAGGTGCCGGGCACCGGCGGTCCGGTCGCGGTCGATGGCGGGCCGACGGTGTTCACGCTGCGCGACGTGTTCGACGAGGTGTTCGCCGAAGCCGGGGCCGCGCTCGACGATGAAGTGGCGATCACCAAGGCCGACATCCTTGCCCGCCATGGCTGGAGCGATGGCAGCCGGCTGGACCTGCACGCCGATCCGGAGGCGAGCGCGGCGGCCATCGCCGATTTTGCCGGGCCGCGCGAGGCCGACGGGTTCCGCGCCTTCATGGCGCAGGCGCGGCACAGCTTTGCAACGCTCGAGCACAGCTTCATACGCGCGCCGCGCACCAACCCCATCGGCCTGACATGGCGGATCGGGATGATGCGGCTGGGCGCGCTGGCCGCCATCCATCCCTATACCCCGCTTGCCCGCATGCTCGGCGGCACGTTCCGCGATCCGCGGCTGGTGCAGCTGTTCGCCCGTTATGCGACCTATTGCGGCTCGTCGCCCTATCGCGCGCCCGCCACGCTCGCGCTCATTGCCCATGTCGAACAGGCCGGGGTGTGGCTGATCGAGGGCGGCATCCATGCGCTCGCTTTGGCGCTCGCCCGGCTCGCTGCCCGCCACGGCGCGGTGATCCGCACCGGCGCGACGGTGACCGAGATCGAAACCGGCGGTGGCCGGGTGACGGGCGTCAGGCTCCAGTCCGGCGAACGCATCGCCGCCCGTGCGGTGATCGCGGGGGCTGATGTGGCGGCGCTCGCCGCCGGCCGGTTCGGGAGCGGCGTTGCCCGCGCGGTCAGCGCGCCCGCGCCGCAGCGCCGGTCGCTCTCGGCCTTCACCTTTTTGATGCAGGCAGAGCCCGGGGGTCTGCCGCTCGTCAGGCACAATGTTCTGTTTTCCGACGATTACCGGGCAGAGTTCAGCGATATCGCGAACGGTCGCCCGCCGCAGGACCCGACCGTCTATGTCTGCGCGCTCGACCGCGCGGCAGCGGACGAGACCAGCGCGCCGGGCGGGCCGGAGCGCTTCCAGATCATCGTCAATGCCCCCGCCAATGGCGACCGCCATGATTATGGCCAAGAGGAGATCGAGACATGCACCAGGCAGATGCAGGCGCGGCTGCGGGCATGCGGGCTAACCCTCAGCCCAACCCGTCCCCCGGTCGTGGTGACGCCGACGGATTTCGAGCACCTCTATCCCTCGACGGGTGGAGCCCTTTATGGACGGGCCTCGCACGGATGGGCGGCGTCCTTCCTCCGCCCCGGCAGCCGGACACGGATCCCTGGGCTTTATTGCGCGGGCGGGAGTGTCCATCCGGGCGCGGGGGTGCCGATGGCGGCCTTGTCCGGTCGGCTGGCAGCGACGACCGTGCTGGCGGACCTCGCTTCGACCGGGCGGTCGCGCCCGGCGGCTATGCCTGGTGGTATGTCGACGCCCTCTCGGACGGAGGCGATTTCGGGCTGACGATCATCGGCTTTGTCGGCTCGGTCTTCTCGCCTTATTACAAGGCGAGCGGGCGGGGCGAGCCGATCCGCCACAGCGCGATCAACGTCGCGCTTTACGGCCCGCGCGGCGCGCGCTGGGCGATGACCGAGCGGGGGGCCGCCGCCGTCGCGCGCGCGCCCGACCTGCTTGCCGTCGGTCCGAGCGCGATGCGCTGGACCGGCGAAGGGCTGGTGATCGACATTGACGAGATCGCCACCCCCTGCCCCGCCGCGTGCGCGGCCGGGTGCGGCTGCTGCCCGAGTTCATCAACCCGAACAGCTTCACCCTCGATCCCGACGGCCGCCACCACTGGCGCCCGATCGCGCCGCGCGCGCGGGTGGAAGTGGTGATGGACAGCCCCGGCATCAGCTGGAACGGCCATGCCTATTTCGACTGCAATGACGGATCCGAATCGCTGGAGGACGGCTTTGTCGACTGGCAATGGTCGCGCGCCCATCTGGGGTCCGATGTCGCCGTGCTCTATGAAGGGGTCAGGGCCGACCGGTCGCGCTTTGCCGCGGCGCTGCGTTTCGATCATCAGGGCGGCGTCAGCGAGGCCGAACTGCCCCCGGCCGCGCCGCTGCCGCGCACATTGTGGCTGATGAACCGCGAAACCCGCGCCGATCAGGGCATCGCACGGGTGCTCCGCACATGGGAGGACACGCCCTTTTATGCGCGCTCGGCGCTGGAGACGACGCTGTTCGGCGAACGCGTCGCCGCCGTCCATGAAAGCCTGTCACTGACGCGGTTCGTCTCGCCCGCCGTCCAGTGGATGCTGCCCTTCCGCATGCCCCGCCGCCCGGCTGAGCCGGGGGCGGACTGGCCGGCCCGGGGGAGAGACTCGCGGGCCGAGCCTGTGCCTCGTCAGCCGCGCGACGCGCGCGGTCGGCGCGGATCTCCCGGTTGACCGACCAGAGCTGCCAGAACAGCACGCCCAGGATCAGCGGCCCGAACACCGCGAACTCGATCCAGCCATAGCTTTCGTTCATCTGGCCCCATCTGCCTCCGCAGTTTCGGCCAGCGCGGCGCGGATCAGCGCCGCGACCCCGGCCGGGTCTTCCTCATGCGCCAGATGGCCAAGCCCGGCGAGCGGCTGGAACGCCGCCCCGGCCTCAGCCGCTGCCGCCCGCCCCTCGCCAAGCGGCACGGCGGCGTCGCGCGTGCCGTGCAGGATCGTCATCGGCACGCCCAGCCTGGGCAGCGCCGCCGCGACGGGCGCAAGATCCCAATCGGCCATCAGCCCGATCGCCCCGGCGCAGTGCCCGGGCGATGCGAACAGCCGCCCGTAAAGCGCTGCCCCTCGGCATCGATGCGCGATCCGGTGCTGCGCGCAAGAAAACTGTCGGTCCGCACGGCAAAACGGGCCAGCCCTGCCGCCAGCCAGGGCATTGCCGGATTGGCGAACATCAGCCGCGCCATGCCCGACATCAGCCCGGCCGCATCGCCGCCAAAGGGCCTGAGCGCCGGGCACAGGCCGATGACATGGACGGGCGGCGACGGGGCAGCGGCGGGCACCGCGCCGTCCATCACCATCCGCACGGCGATCGCAGCGCCCGCACTGTGGCCGATCAGCGCGGCGGGCGCGATTCCCTCTGCCGCGCACAATGCGCCCAGGGCGCGGGCGATCCCCGGCAGGGCCAGCCCGGTCGGCAGCCGCCCGCGCGTAAAGCCATGGCCCGGCAGGTCGACCGCGACGACCGTAAAGCGATCGGCCAGCAGCGGTGCCAGCCCGCGCCAGCTGTGCGTCGCCGCCCCGGTGCCGTGGATCAGCAGCAGCACCGGGCCACTTCCCAGCCGCTGGACATGCCAGACCAGCGGGCCATCGGCCACGAACCGGCTGTGTTCGGCGAGCGGCCAGCCCCGGCCCTCGCGCCGCCAGTCGGGCGCGGTCATGGCACCGCCGCCATCATCGCCGCCGCGTCGGCGCGCGGCAGATGCAGATACCGCCCGGCCATGGCGGTGGCGAGCGCCGCGGCCTCGCCCTGCGGGCGCGGGCCGATATCGATCACCACCGCGCCCAGCCCGGCCATGGCGATGCGCCGGGCGGCGGCGATCGCATCTTCGCCCGCCCGCGCGCGGCCCTGCGAACCATCGGCGGCGATGTTCGCCCGCCCGTCGGTCAGCACGACAAGCTGGGTGGTGCGCCCGCGCGCGCCCTGCGCGGTGGCGACGCCGAGCGCGGCATCCAGCCCGGCGGCAAGCGGCGTGCCGCCGCCGCCCGGCAAAGCGGCAAGCAGCCGCCGCGCGCGGGTGAGCGAGCGCGTCGGCGGCAACAGCGTCTCGGCCCCCGTGCCGCGAAAGGCGATCAGCGCCACTTCGGCGCGCCGGGCATAGGCGCGCTCAAGCAGCAGCTCGACCGCGCCCTTGGCCTCGGCCAGCCGCTGAAACGCGGCGGAGCCGGACGCATCGACGCAGAACACCGTCAGCACCGTCTCCCGGTCCTCGAACCGGCGGATGCGCAGATCCTCGCGCGCGAGCCTGAGCGGCCCGCCCGGCACACGCCCGCGCACCCGCTGCCACGGCGCGGCCATGCGCAGCGTCGCAACCAGCGCCAGCCGGTTGCCGCCCGGGGCAGGCCCGGCCGCACCCCGACCGGCCGTCCGCGCCGCCGCGCCGCGCCGCGCGCCCCGCGTCCGCGCTGGCCGCCCTGCATCCGCCGCCGTTCGGCGGCCAGCCGTTCGAACAGCTCGGGCGGCAGGCTGGCGCGCACGGCATCGAGCACCAGATCCTCAAGCGGCAGCTCGGGCGCGGGCTGATCCTCGCTTTCCGGGGGATCGTCGGGCGGATCGGACGATTCCGGCGGCTCGGGCGGCGGATCGGCGGCATCGTCCGGCTCAGCCGGCGGCAGCTGCGTTGCGCGGGGACCAAGCACCAAACGCGCGGCGCACAGCGCATCGTCGCGCGCGACCGCATCGCGCCCGGCGAGCGCCGCCGCCGCCGCCGCCGCCCGGAGCGCGAGCAAAGGTGCCCGGCCAGAGGCGATGCCAAAGGCGATGCTCGCCCCGGCAAGCGCGGTCAGCGTCGCATCATCGGCGGGCGGCATCGCGCCGCCAGCGGCGCTCCCGGACAATGCGGGATCGGCATCCGCCGCCGGGTGCAAGGTCCGCAGCCCGCGCAGATCGATGTGAAAGGCCAGCCGGTCGGTTAGCGGCGCGGGCGGCACGGGATCATCGCCCTCCGCCTCCCCGGCCCGGCCGTCATCGACCAGCAGCAGCGCCACCTGCCGCGCATCGAGCGCCTGGGCGAGGCGTGCGGCCAGCGCCTCATCCATCCGCCCGGCCCCGCGCAGGATCAACAGCCCGCCCGCCGCCTCCTCGATCAGCCCGGCGACGCGCACCGGTCGCCCGGCGGCAAGGCTGGCACCGATATCGATGCCGCCGAGCAGCCGGTCATCGTCAATCGCGAGCGGCACGCGCCGCCGTGCCATCGCCGGCGGCAGCGCTGCATCGATCAGCGGCCGCAGCCGCTCGAACACCAGATCGTCGCAGCGCAGCCACAGCCCGCCCAGCCCGATGGGATCACAGGCAAACAGCCGGATCGCCGTCAACGCATCGGCGAGATCGTCCGGCTGGACATCGTTCGTTTCATCAGCTGCGTCTGTTTCACCAGCGGCCACCGGCCCGGGCGGCTCCGGGGCCGCCGGCGGAACTCCGGACCCCGTGGTTGCGCGCGGGGCGGCGACGGCTGGCGCTGCGCTCACGGCCAGAGTTCGGCCATCGCCCGGTCGATGCGGACCGTCGATCCGGTCTCGTCCAGCACGTTGCGGCGCAGCCGGTGGCGCAGCGCCAGCGGCGCGACCGCGCGGATGTGATCGCGCGTCACATGGTCCTCACCGCCCAGCGCCGCCAGCGCCCGCGCCGCGCGCATCAGCGTGAGTTCGCCGCGCAGGCCGTCGACGCCCAGCGCAAGGCACAAGGCAGCGGCATCGGCCAGCACATCCTCGTCGACCGCGATGCCGGATAGCGCCGCCCGCGCCGCCGCGATCCGGTCCAGGATCGCGCGATTGTCATCGGCAAAGCGCGCCGCAAAGCCGGCGGGATCGCGGTCATGCGCGTCACAGCGGCGCATGATTTCCACCCGCGCGGCCAGATCGGCGGGCGAGCGCACCTCGACCGCCAGCCCGAACCGGTCGAGCAGCTGGGGGCGCAGTTCGCCTTCTTCCGGGTTGCCGCTGCCGATCAGCACGAAGCGGGCGGGATGGCGGATGCTCAGCCCCTCGCGCTCGACCAGATTCTCGCCCGACTGCGACACGTCGAGCAGCAGATCGACCAGATGATCCTCAAGCAGGTTGATCTCGTCGATATACAGGAACCCGCGATTGGCGCGGGCGAGCAGCCCCGGCTCGAACGCCTTTTCCCCGCCGACCAGCGCGCGTTCGATGTCGAGCGCGCCGGTGATCCGGTCCTCGGTCGCGCCCAGCGGCAGGTCGACGAACGGCACCGGCACCTCGATGACCTCGCCGGCCGCGCAGTCGCCGGACCCGGCCGCGCAGCCGCCCCGGTCTGGATCGCAGTTGAACCGGCAGCCCGCCGCCACCCGCATCGGCGGCAGCAGCGCGGCCAGCGCGCGCGCCGCCGTCGACTTGCCGGTGCCGCGATCCCCGAACACCATCACGCCGCCGATTCGCGGCTCCACCGCCGCAATCAGCAGCGCGGTCTTCATTTCGTCCTGTCCGACGATGGCCGCAAAAGGAAATCCGCTCACCGGCACTCCACTGTCAGACTTAGTTGACACATGCTAGTGTCCGCAGCGGGCAAACGGCAAGAGCGGATCGCCAAACGATGAACGATGAAGAGGAAGCCGTCATCCTGGTTGACGAGTGGGACCAGCCGACGGGGCTGCACGCCAAGCTGAGCGCGCACCGCAAGGCATTGCGCCACAGGGCTTTTTCCGTGTTTTTGTTCAACAGCGCGGGCGAAATCCTGCTCCAGCAGCGGGCGCAGTCCAAATATCATTGCGGCGGGCTGTGGTCGAACGCCTGTTGCGGCCATCCGCGCGCCGGCGAGGCTGATGCGGCGGCGGCGGCGCGGCGCCTTGGCGAGGAGATGGGTCTCGCGCCCCGGCTGCATGCCGCCGGGCGCACCGCCTATCATGCCGAGCTGAACGATGGCTGGTATGAAAACGAGATCGTGCATCTGTTCACCGGCGCAACCGATGCGGCCCCGGTTCCCGACCCGCGCGAGGTCGGCGGATGGCGCTGGATCGCGCCCGACGCGCTCGAGGCCGAATATGCGGCCCGGCCACAGCTGTTCACCCCCTGGTTCGGCATTTATCTGCAAACCATCCCCGAACTGGTGCTGGCGGCGCGGGTCGGCGACGCGGTGGCGGTCGGCTGAGGATCTGCCACATCGCCGCAAACGCCGCGGTCGTGCCGCATTTTCCGCGTCGCCGGATGTTTCCCCCCGGCCTGGAAATGCTCTAAGGCCCGCCGACCATGGACGCACGCCCCTCGACCCGCCCGGACCGGCGCACCTTTGCGATCATTTCGCACCCCGATGCCGGCAAGACCACGCTCACCGAAAAGCTGCTGCTGTTCGGCGGCGCGATCCATGCCGCGGGCGAGGTCAAGGCGCGCGGCGCCGCGCGGCGGGCACGGTCCGACTGGATGAAGATCGAGCAGCAGCGCGGCATTTCGGTCACATCGTCGGTGATGACGTTCGAGCGCGACGGGCTGACCTTCAACCTGCTCGACACGCCGGGGCATGAGGATTTCTCCGAAGACACCTACCGCACGCTGACCGCGGTCGATTCAGCGGTGATGGTGATCGACGCGGCGCGCGGGATCGAGGCGCAGACGCGCAAGCTGTTCGAGGTCTGCCGGCTGCGTTCGGTGCCGATCATCACCTTCATCAACAAGGTCGACCGCGAGGGGCGCGAGCCGTTTTCGCTGCTCGACGAGATTGCCGATCAGCTCGCGCTCGACGTCGCGCCGATGAACTGGCCGGTCGGCATGGGCGGCATGTTCGAAGGGCTTTACGATCTGGAAGGCCAGCGGCTGATGCGTCCCGCCGCCGACGGCACGGCGGCGTTCGAGGGCGATGTGACGGCGGTGAGCGGCCTTGACGATCCCCGGCTTGCCGCCGCGATCAGCGCCGATGCGCTGGCGCGGCTGACCGAGGAGACCGAACTGGCCGGTGCCGGCTATGCGGCGTTTGACGCCGAGGCCTATCGCCACGGCGACCTGACGCCCGTCTATTTCGGGTCGGCGCTCAAGGATTTCGGCGTGGCCGAACTGATCGACGCGCTCGCCCGCTTTGCGCCCAGCCCCCGGCCCCAGCCGGCCGATCCGGCCCCGGTGTCGCCCGACGATCAGGCCGTCACCGGCTTCATCTTCAAGGTGCAGGCCAACATGAACCCGATGCACCGCGACCGGGTGGCGTTCATGCGCCTGTGCTCGGGCCGGTTCCGCCGGGGCATGAAGCTCACCCAGGTCGGCACCGGCAAGGCGATTTCGGTGCACAGCCCGATCCTGTTCTTTGCCCGCGAGCGCGAGACGGCGGAGGAAGCCTGGCCGGGCGACATCATCGGCATCCCCAATCACGGCACGCTGCGCGTCGGCGACACGCTGACCGATGGCGCGCCGCGCGTCATCACCGGCCTGCCCAATTTCGCGCCCGAGCTGCTGCGCCGCGTCGCGCTCAAGGATCCGACCAAGACCAAGCAGCTGCGCAAGGCGCTCGACGATCTGGCCGAGGAAGGCATCATCCAGGTCTTCTACCCCGAAATCGGCAGCCAGTGGGTGGTGGGCGTGGTCGGCCAGCTCCAGCTCGAAGTGCTCGTTTCGCGGCTCGAGGTCGAATACAAGGTCGATGCCCGGCTCGAGGCGTCGCCCTGGGACACTGCGCGCTGGATCGCGGGCAGCGAGGCCGATCTCAAAAGCTTCGCCGAGTTCCATCGCGGCGGGCTTGCCCGCGACCGCGACGACGCGCTGGTGTTCATGGCCAAGGATGCGTGGGAGGTGAACTATGTCGCCGGCCGCTATCCGGCGATCCGCTTCAGCGCGACGCGCGAACGCGCCTGATCAGTCGCCCCGGCGCAATTCCCTCGCCAGCGTTTCGCGGTCGAGCGCGCCTTCCCAGCGGGCGATGGCGATGGTCGCGACGCCATTGCCGATCAGGTTGGTGATCGCCCGCGCCTCCGACATGAACCGGTCGACGCCGAGGATCAGCGCAATGCCCGCCACCGGCACCGTATCGACGGCGCTGAGCGTCGCCGCCAGCGTCACGTACCCGGCACCCGTCACCCCCGCCGCGCCTTTCGAGGTCACCAGCAGCACGGCAAGCAGCGCCAGCTGATCGCCAAGCGACAGATCGACCCCCACCGCCTGGGCGATGAAGATCGCCGCCATCGTCAGATAGATCGACGTGCCGTCAAGGTTGAAGCTGTAGCCGGTCGGCACCACCAGCCCGACCACCTGGCGCGCACAGCCCAGTTTTTCGAGCTTCGCCATCAGCGGCGGCAGCGCGGTTTCGGACGATGAGGTGCCGAGCACGATCAGCAGCTCATCGCCGATATAGCGCAGGAACGCCCACAGGCTGAAGCCCGCCAGCCGCGCGATCAGCCCGAGCACGACCGCGATGAACAGCGCACAGGTCAGATAGACGCTCGCCATCAGCGCGCCGAGCTGGGCGAGCGTCCCGATGCCGTAGCGCCCGATGGTGAAGGCCATCGCCCCGAACGCCCCGACCGGGGCAAGCCGCATCAGCAGCGCGATGATCTGGAACAGGAAATCGCCGACCCGGTCCATCACCTCGAGCGCGCCCTGCGCATGGCTGCCGCCGCGCGCGAGCGCGATGCCGCTCAGCACCGCGACCAGCAGCACCTGCAGCAGCTCGCCCCCGGCCAGCGCGCCGAGAAAGCTGTCGGGAATGATGGCGAGCAGGAAATCGCTGACCCCGCCAGCCTCGGCGCGCGCGCCATAGGCGGCGACCGATCCGGCATCGAGCGTCGCCGGATCGGCACCGATGCCGGCCCCCGGCCGCACCAGATTGACGACCACCAGCCCGATGACCATCGCCAGCGTCGTCACCGCCTCGAAATAGACGAACGCCTTCAGCCCGACCCGGCCGACCGCGCGCAGATCGCCGACCTTGGCGATGCCCAGCGTCACCGTCACGAAGATGATCGGGCCGATCAGCATGCGGATGAGCTTGATGAACGCATCGCCGAGCGGCTTCATCGCCGTGCCAAGCTCAGGCCACAGCGCGCCGAGCAGCACGCCGGCAAGGATCGCCAGCAGCACCTGCACGTAAAGCCCCGGCAGACGCATCAGATCAGGCTCACCCGCGCCCCGGCATGGCGTTCGAGCCGCCCGGCCAGTTCAAGCTCGAGCAGCACCGTCTGCACGATCGGCGCGGCGCGGCCCGACTGGCGGATCAGCTCGTCGACCGGCACCGGCACCGGGCCGAGCAGGGCGATGACGGCTGCGCGGTCGGCGTCATCGGCATCGGCGGCAATGGGCGGCCCCCGATAGCCGCCGGCCGGCCCCGCGACGATGCGCGGATCGATCGGGCGCAGCGCCTCCATGATGTCGGCGGCGGACTGGACGAGGGTCGCCCCCTCGCGGATCAGCGCGTTGCAGCCCTGGGCGCGCGGGTCGAGCGGCGATCCCGGCACCGCCATCACCTCGCGGCCGATCTCACCCGCGATGCGCGCGGTGATCAGCGAGCCGGAGCGCGGCGCCGCCTCGATCACCACCGTGCCGAGCGCAAGCCCGGCGATGATGCGATTGCGATAGGGAAAATGCCGGGCGCGCGGCTCGGTGCCGGGCGGCTGTTCGGCGATCAGCAGCCCGTCGGCAGCGATGCGTTGCTGAAGCTCGGCATTTTCGGGCGGAAACACCGTGTCGATGCCGCCTGCGATCACCGCGACCGTGCCGCCGCCAAGCGCGCCCAGATGCGCGGCGGTGTCGATCCCGCGCGCCAGGCCTGAGACGATGCTCACCCCCTCACCGCCCAGGCTCTCCCCGGCCAGCTGCTGCGCCAGCCCGCGCGCAAAGCGGCAGGCGGCAGCCGAGGCGTTGCGCGCGCCGACCATCGCCACGCAGGGGCGGTTCGCCAGCGCCATGTCGCCGCGCACGGTGATCGCCGCCGGCGCGTTGTCGAGCGCGGCGAGCAGCGGCGGATAGGCGGGATCGTCGATGAAGATCATCCGCGCGCCCAGCCGGTCGACAGCGGCCAGCTCGCGCTCCACGGCGCGCGGATCGGCAGCAACGAAGCTGCGCGCACCGCCGCGCGCGGCAAGCCCCGGCAGCGCATCGAGCGCCGCCTCGGCAGACCCGAACCGGGCCATCAGCTGGCGATAGGTGACGGGACCGATATTGGGCGTGCGGATCAGCCTGAGCTTTGCCTTCTGCCCGCCATCAGCCATTGCCGCGCCCGATCCGCGGTTCGGTGCCGGCGATCAGGCGGCGGATATTGTCGCGGTGCCGCCAGAAGACGAGCAGCGCAAAGCCCGCAAACAGCAGCGCCGCCCCGGACGCCCCCAGGCCCAGGCGGCGAGCGGCGCGGCGATGGCCGCGGCAAAGCCGCCGACCGAGGAGATGCGGCTGGCCAGCAGCACCCCAACCCAGACGCCCAGATAGACGAGCCCGAGCGGCCACCACAGGCCGAGCGCGACGCCGCCGAACGTCGCCACCCCCTTGCCGCCGCGAAAGCCGAGCCAAACCGGATAGCAATGGCCGACAAAGGCCATCGCCCCGCCGATCAGCGCCCCCGCGCTCTCCGCCGTGCCGTCGCCAAGCGCCATCCCGGCCCAGACCGCCGCCGCGCCTTTCAGCGCATCGAGCACCAGTGTCGCCGCCGCCAGCCCCTTGCGGCCGGTGCGCAGCACATTGGTCGCGCCGATATTGCCCGATCCGATGCGGCGCAGATCCCCCGCCCCGGTTGCCCGGGTCAGCACCAGCCCGAACGGGATGCTGCCGAGCAGATAGCCGATGGCGGCAATGGCAAGCAGGCCGGGAAGCGCGGCCGTTGATACGATCTGGATGTCCCCCATGGGCCGCGACCATAGCCGCCGCACCGGCGGAAACAATAGCGGGCGGGCAAGCGGGAGGGCGGGAGGGCGCCGTGATGGGCCGCCGGGTGATTCCACCCGGCCCGCAAATGCTTTAGGGCGGGCGGTGTGACCGATATGCGCCCCCTTTTATTCTTCGATTCAGGCGTGGGCGGCATGTCCGTGCTCGCCGCCGCGCAGCGGCTGCTGCCGACCGCGCCGATCGTCTATGCGGCCGACAGCGCCGGCTATCCCTATGGCACGCGCACCGAGGCGGAAATCGCCGCACGGGTGCCGGCGCTGCTTGGCCGGCTGGTCGAGCGGTTCCAGCCGCGCGTGGCGATCATCGCCTGCAACACCGCCTCCACCATCGCGCTTGGCCATGTGCGCGCAGCGCTCGACCTGCCGGTCGTCGGCACGGTGCCGGCGATCAAGCCCGCCGCCCTCGCCTCCAAAAGCCGGGTGATCGGCGTGCTCGGCACCGAGGCGACGGTGCGCCAGCCCTATGTCGATCGGCTGGCGGCGGAGTTTGCCGGCGACTGCACGGTGCTGCGCCACGGCTCGGCCGAACTGGTCGACCTTGCCGAGGCCAAGCTGCGCGGCGAAGCGACGGACCCGGCCGCCTATGCCCGCATCCTGACGGGCCTGACCGACCAGCCGGGCGGCGAGCGGATGGACGTGGTCGTCCTTGCCTGCACCCATTTCCGCCTTGTCGAACCCGAACTCAGCGCCGCGCGCCCGCTCACCTATCTCGACGGCGCGGACGGGATTGCCCGGCGCATCGTCCATCTGACGCAGGGGCAGGACTGGCCGGCAGCCCCGGTGCCCGGCACCGCGATCTTCACCCGGCTCGATCCGCGCACCGAGGCGCTGCGCCCGGCGCTCGCGCGCTTCGGGCTGCAGAAAATCGATCAGCTTTAGCGATTTTTCTGCGAGACGTTCGCGCTGGCGAGCATGGGGCGATTTGGAGTATGGGCGCTGCCAGACCCGATGACGCGAGCGGCAACCTTGGACTATCAGCGCATCTTCACCCAGGCGATCGACCGGCTCCATGCCGAGGGGCGCTACCGGGTGTTCATCGATATCCTGCGCAACAAGGGCATGTTCCCCAATGCGCGCTGCTTTGCCGGGCATAACGGGCCGAAACCGATCACCGTCTGGTGTTCGAACGACTATCTGGCGATGGGCCAGCACCCCAAGGTCATTTCCGCGATGGAAGCCGCGCTGCACGATGTCGGCGCGGGATCGGGCGGCACGCGCAACATCGGCGGCAACACCCATTACCATGTCGATCTGGAAAGCGAGCTGGCTGACCTGCACGGCAAGGAAGCGGCGTTGCTGTTCACCTCCGGCTATGTGTCGAACGAAGCGACGCTGTCGACGCTGGCGAAGATCCTGCCGGGCTGCGTGATCTTTTCCGACGCGCTCAACCATGCCTCGATGATTGCGGGCATCCGCAATTCGGGCTGCGAAAAGCGCGTGTTCCGGCACAATGATCTTGCCCATCTGGAAGAGCTGCTGGCCGCCGAAGCGCCCGACACGCCCAAGCTGATCGCGTTTGAAAGCGTCTATTCGATGGACGGCGATGTCGCGCCGATCGCCGAGATCTGCGACCTTGCCGACAAATATCGCGCGCTCACCTATCTGGACGAGGTCCATGCCGTGGGCATGTACGGCGCGCGCGGCGGCGGCATTTCCGAACGCGACGCGGTGGCGGACCGGGTGACGATCATCGAAGGCACGCTGGGCAAGGCGTTCGGCGTGATGGGCGGCTATATCGCCGCCGATCAGGTGATCATCGACGTCATCCGTTCCTATGCGCCGGGTTTCATCTTCACCACCTCGCTGTCGCCGGTGCTGGTCGCCGGCGCGCTGGCCAGCGTCCGCCACCTGAAGGCCTCGGCCGAGGAGCGCGAGGGCCAGCAGGCGGCCGCCGCGACGCTCAAGCGGCTGTTCGCCGAAGCGGGGCTGCCGGTGATGGATTCGACCACCCATATCGTGCCGCTGATGGTCGGCGATCCGGTGCGCGCCAAGCGGATCAGCGACATCCTGCTCGCCGAATATGGCGTCTATGTGCAGCCGATCAACTTCCCGACCGTGCCGCGCGGGACCGAAAGGCTGCGCTTCACCCCCGGCCCGTCGCACACCGAGGCGATGATGCGCGACCTGACCCGGGCGCTGGTCGAGATCTGGGACCGGCTGGAGATGAAGCTGGCGGCCTGAGGGTGACGCCGGCGGGCGCATTCGGGATCGGGTCCGGGGGCGGGTTCGCGCTGCTGGCGCTGGCCGGCTTCATCGCCGGCGGCATCAATGCGCTGGCGGGCGGCGGCTCGCTGGTCAGCTTTCCTGCCCTGATCGCGGTCGGCCTGCCGCCGCTTGCCGCCAATGTGACGAGCAGCGTTGCGCTGCTGCCCGGCTATCTGGGCGGGGTGATCGGCGAGCGCGCCGATCTTGCCGGACAGGGCGGGCGGCTGATTCGGCTCGCCCCGCTCGCGCTGCTCGGCGGGCTGGCGGGCGGTGCGCTGGCGCTGGCCGGCGGGGAGCGCCGCTTTGCCGCGCTTGCCCCCTGGCTGCTGATCGCCGGCTGCCTGCTGCTTGCCGGCCAGCCATGGCTCAAACGCTGGCTGACCAGACGGTCGATCGCGGGCACGCGCCCGGCGGCGGGCGCGCTGGCGCTCGGCGCGGCGGTGTTTGCCGCCTGCATCTATGGCGGCTATTTCGGCGCGGGGCTGAGCGTCATGCTGCTCGCGCTGCTGGCGCTTGGCATCAACGATAATCTGGTGCGCTTGAATGCGCTCAAACAGGGCCTTGCGCTGGCTGCCAATCTGGGGGCGGTGCTGCTGTTCCTCGCGGCAGCGCCGCTCGACCGCGCGGCGGCGGGCGTGATGGCGGTCGCCGCGCTGGCCGGGGCATGGCGGGCGGCAGGCTGGCGGGACGGATCGATCCCGACCGGCTGCGCGCTGTGGTCGTCGCGCTCGGCCTAGGCGTCGCCGCGCTGCTGCTATGGCGCTGACCCCGTGGCCGGCCGGTCGAGCCGCGCCTGCCAGGCATAGCCGCGAAACAGCCGGGTGAAGCGCAGCGTCAGCCCGTGCCGCGCGGCAAGCGCCGCCAGCTCGGCCTCCAGCCCGGCACGCGGCGACACGTCGAACCGCGCCAGCCAGGCGAACAACAGCCGGCGGAACCAGCGCGGCAAGCCTTCCTGCTGCCCGAAATCGACGATGTGCAGCCGCCCGCCCGGCGCCAGCGCTCGCGCCGCCTGATCGAGCGCGGCCCGCCAGTCGGGGATCATCGACAGGGTGTAGGACATGAACACCCGGTCGACGCCGTGCGCCGGAGGCTGCGGCCGCTGCCCGTCCGCACCGAACAGCGCGGCCAGATCGAACGCGGTCGCATCCCCGCGCGCAAGCGCGACCGTGCCGCCAAGCCCGGCGCGGCGCACCGCCCGGCCGGCGGTGTCGAGCATCGCGGCCGAGATATCGATCCCGAACCAGCGCGCCCCCGGCCAGGCGCGCGCCGCCGCGATCAGGTTGCGCGCCGTGCCGCAGCCGATTTCGAGCACGGTTCCGCCCGGCGGCGGCGCCAGTTCGGCAATCAGCCGATCACGGCCGAGCAGATAATATTTGCGCGTGAGATCATAGAAATGGCGCTGGCTGCGGTAGATCGCATCCATCCGCCCCGCGAGCGAGCCCGGCCCGGTGAGCGCCCCGTCAGCCATGCGGCACCCCCCGCCGACGATCAGCCGCGCAGCACATAAAGATGCACGCCGCCATAGATTGACGAGCGGTCGCGCCGCGTCAGGTCGCGCGACTGCGCCTCGGCATAGTCCCAGCGGCCGAGAATGTCGTCGGGCACGCGCCCGGGCAGCAGGGTCGGCGCGGCGGCGGTGCGGAACAGCACACGCGCGCCCGGCCGGGCGGTGCGGGTGATCTCGCGCCACAGGGCGGTCAGCTGCGCATCGGTCATCCAGTCCTGCGCGTCGAGCAGCACATAGCGGTCAAGGCTCGCATCGGGCTGTTCGGCGAGATGGTCGGTAAAGTTGGCATGGCGCACGGTCACCCGGTCCACCCGCGAAACGACCAGCGCATGGTTGGCGGCCTGCAGATAGGGCGGCAGCGGGGCGGCGGGTTCCTTGCCATAGCCGCGCCCGAACGCCTGCCAGGCGAAATAATTGTCGCGAATGTCGAAATCGCAGGCGAGCTTTTCCAGCCGCGCGCGCAGCACCGCCGCCATGCCCGCCGGCTCGTCGCCGGCCAGCGCCTCATATTGGGCGGGCGGGATGCCCAGGCCGAACAGCGACGCCGGCTGGTCGGTCAGCCAGCGTACGAACTTCTTGTCGAACACCGGGGCGAGGCGGCGGTCGAAGATCGCGCGCTGTTCCTCGACCGTGCGGGCCGACAGCAGCTCGCGCGGATCGACGCGGTAAAGCCGGGCGAGGCCGTGCGCCAGGCCGATGAACCCGCCCAGGAGGCCGCGCTTGTAGATGCCGCTGGCAAAGCCGCGGATGCGCCGCCGGCCGATCAGGTCGCGCCCTTCCCAGTAACGGCGCGACACCTCGTCCAGAAGCGGGCGGACATGGTCGCGATAGGCGCGGATATTCTCGGGCGTGTCGGCCTCGGCGAAAAAGCGCCGGAACGCCGCATAATCGGGCAAATGCCGCGCGGCGGCGAGCTTCAGCCGGTTGAGCGCGACATGGGCGGTGTTGAGATCGACCGCGGTGATGTGCGCCGGCCCTGCGGTCAGATAGCTGAGCACGTTGCAGCCGCCGCTGGCGATCGCGACCATCCGGCTGTCGGGCTGGATGGCAAGCGCCTCCATATCGACATCGGGGTCTTCCCAGATCTGCGCATAGACCAGCCCGCGAAACGCAAACGCAAAGGCGCGTTCGAGCAAGCCCTGGCGCGACAGCCCCTTGTGCTGGATCGCGGCGGCCCCGACCGCCTTCATCGTCGCTGCCTGTCCATGTGCCATGATGCCGGTCCCCTCAAGCGTCACCCCGCCCTATGGCCGGGCGGTGACGGCTTGATGACGGGCGATCAGGCCAGCCCGGCAGTGGGGGCGAGCAGGCGCGGATCGATGCCCGCCTGGCGATAGGCGGCACCCCAGCGTTCATTGACCGGCGTGTCGAACAGCAGCTTTTCCTCGGCTTCGGTCATGAACCAGCCATGCCGGGTCAGTTCCTCCTCCAGCTGGCCGTCGGCCCAGCCGGCATAGCCGAGCGCGGCCAGCCAGCGCGCCGGCCCCTTGCCGGCCGCGATCGCGCGCAGCACATCGACCGTGTTGGTGAGCGCGAACCGCCCCGCCACCTCGATCGTGTCCTGCCCGCCCCAGTCGAGCGTGTGGAGCACGAAGCCGCGCTGCGGCTCCACCGGCCCGCCGATATGAACGGGAACATCGGGTGCCTCGCCTGGCGAGATGCCGAACTGATCGAGCAGCGCGTGAAAGCCGAGCCGGGGGGCAAGCTTGCCGATGCCGATGCCCAGCGCCCCGCGCTCGTCATGCGCGCACATGGCGATCACTGCGCGCTCGAAGCGCGGATCGCCGATGCCCGGCAGGGCGAGCAGCAACTGGCCGGAAAGAAAGCGCGACTCCATCGCCTCCATATAGGCCCGGCGCGCGCGAACCCCAATCGGTCCGCAATCGGCTTCAGCCCGCTTGACCTGAGGCTGCGCCGACCCGACCTAGCGGCGCGTGCCCGACTCGAGGGCCCGGAGCGACAAAGGAGATCCGCATGACCATCAATGCCGGCGACAAGCTGCCCGCCGTGACGCTGACCAAGGTGACCGAATCGGGCCCCGATCAGGTGTCTTCGGAGGATTTCTTCAAGGGCCGCCGCGTCGCCCTTTTCTCCGTTCCCGGTGCCTTCACCCCGACCTGCTCGGCGCGCCACCTGCCGGGCTTTGTCGACAAGATCGACGAGCTGAAGGCGAAGGGCGTGGACGAAGTGGCCTGCACCGCCGTCAACGACGCCTTTGTGCTTGCCGCCTGGGCCAAGTCGGCAGGGGCCGAGGGCAAGGTGACGATGCTGGCCGACGGCAATGGCGATCTGGTCGAGGCGCTGGGCCTGACCATGGACGGCAGCAAGTTCGGCATGGGCAAGCGCGGCCAGCGTTTCTCGATGATCGTCGAGGACGGCGTGGTGCGCGAACTGAACGTCGAGGCGCCGGGCGAGTTCCGCGTCAGCTCGGCCGAGCATCTGCTGGGCCAGCTCTGATCGATTGGCCGGGGAGAAGGGGGGGCAGGTTCAGCCCGCCCCCTCTCCCCCGCCCCCAGGCGTTCGCCGCGCCCCTGCTGAACGGGCGTCTTGGCAATGTCATGCCGGCCCGTTATCTGCTGGTCATGACAGCACAGATCATCGAACAAACCCCAGGCGCGCTCATCGACGAACTGGCGCGCATCTATGACGCTGCGGTCGAGGCCCTGCAGGCCGCGATTTCCGCCTTTGTGGTCGACGGCATCAAGCCCGACCGCGCCGCCCGCGAGGCCGGGCTGTTCTGCTATCCCGAACTGCGCATCCGCTACCGCGGCGATTCGCCCACGCCGCCGCCGCTGCGCGCCTTTGGCCGGCTGGTCGCCCCCGGCATCTATGCCACCACCGTCACGCGGCCGCGCAGCTTTGCCGGCTATCTGGCCGAACAGCTGGACCTGCTGATGTCCGGCTATGGCGTGACCGTGGAGGTCGGGCGCAGCCGGCAGGAAATTCCCTTCCCCTATGTGCTCGATCCCGGCCATGACCTGACGCTCGAAGGCGTCGCCCCGGCCGAGCTGGCACGCTGGTTCCCGGCGACCGAACTGGCGCATATCGGTGACGAGATCGCCGACGGTCTGCCGTCCGACGATCCCGACACGCCCCGGCCGCTGGCGCTGTTCGACGGGCTGCGCACCGATTTCTCGCTGGCCCGGCTGCGCCATTACACCGGCACGCCGCCCGAGCATGTCCAGCGCTACATCCTGTTCACCAACTATCACCGCTATGTCGACGAGTTCGTGCAATGGGCATGCCGGACGCTGAAGGAGGATGAGCGCTATACCGCGCTGTCCGGTCCGGGCGGGCTGTTCATGACCCGCGAGACGCTCGATCCCGAACGCGCGGTCGCCGATTATGCGTGGCGGCGGCACCAGATGCCGGCCTGGCATCTGATGGCCGGGGACAAGACCGGCATCAGCCTGGTCAACATCGGCGTCGGCCCGTCCAACGCCAAGACGATCACCGACCATCTGGCGGTGCTGCGGCCCGAGGCGTGGCTGATGATCGGCCATTGCGGCGGCCTCAGGCCCAGCCAGCGCATCGGCGACTATGTGCTCGCCCATGCCTATCTGCGCGACGACCATGTGCTTGACGATGTGCTGCCGCCGGAAATCCCGGTGCCGGCCATCGCCGAAGTGCAGCAGGCGCTCGCCCGCGCGGCGGAAACGGTGTCGGGCGAAAGCCCCGACATGCTCAAGCGCCGCCTGCGCACCGGCACCATCGTCACCACCGACGATCGCAACTGGGAGCTGCGCTATTCCAAATCGGCGCTGCGTTTCTCCCAGTCGCGCGCGGTGGGCGTGGACATGGAATCGGCGACCATCGCCGCCCAGGGCTTCCGCTTCCGCATCCCGTACGGGACGCTGCTGTGCGTGTCGGACAAGCCGCTGCACGGCGAGCTGAAGCTGCCCGGCCAGGCCAACCGTTTTTACGAGCGCGCGATCAACGAGCATATGCAGATCGGCATCGAAGCCTGTGCCGAGCTGTTGCGCGAGGGTGCCAAGCTGCACAGCCGCAAGCTGCGCGCGTTCAACGAGCCGCCGTTCAGATAAGGCCCGCGCGGCGGAGCCGGAGATAACGGCTCCGCCGGGCGATCCCGCCCGGCATCACGCTCTGTTTCAGCCCGCCGGCCCCAGCCAGACGGCGAGCGCATCGCCCAGCTCGCGCTTCACCACCGCCGACATATGGCCGCCGGGAATCTCGACCAGTTCGCCCCGCGGCAGCGCCTCGGCCAGCGCCGGGGCGGAGCCATTGTCGCGGTCCTCGACCCCGCACAGCACCAGGGTCGGCATGGCGATCGCGCCGATCGCCTCGGCCGGCGTGTCGGTGAAGGTGTCGAGAATATGGATCAGCGCCGCCGGATCGCCGCCGGTCGTCTTCAGAAACGCCTCGGCATTCCATTCCGGCGTGCCGCGCGCGAAGCTGCCGAGATTGGTCAGGATGTGGCGGAAATGCGCGGCGCGCCCCGATGTGCCGATCAGCCCTTCCAGCCCCATGCCCGACAGAATGGCCCGGCCCGGCGTCGCGCCGCGCACGATCATCCGCATCGTCGTGCGCGCGCCGAGCGAATAGCCGCCCAGATCATAATCGGTCAGCCCGAGATGGGCGATCAGCGCCAGCCCGTCATCGGCCAGCACATCGCCCGGATAATGGCGCGGATCATGCGGTGCCGCGCTCTGCCCGTGCGCGCGCAGATCGGGCATGATCACCCGGTAGCCGAGCGCCGCCGCCTTGGCGGCATGGCCGTAACGGATCCAGTTGGTCGCGGCGTTGGAAAACAGCCCGTGGATCAGGATCAGCGGCCGGCCGGTGCCCATTTCATGCCAGGCGAGGCGGATGCCGTCATCGGCGGTGAAGAAATGCGTCGTCGCCCCGGTCATTCGCGCTCCGTCAGCCCGGCCTGTTCCATCCGCCATTTGGCAAGTTCGATCCGGTCCTGCCCGAAAAACGGCTCGCCCTGGAACACCAAAGTCGGCACGCCCCAATGGCCCGCCGCCTCCAGCGCCTGCTGATTGCCCTCAATCTCCTGATCGAGCGCGGCGGCATCGTCGGCCACCTCGGCGTCCAGCTCCTCGAGCACCAGCCCCGCCCAGGCCGCGGCGCTCGCCAGATGCGCGCCCTCATGCCAGTTTTCGGTGCCGCCCCAGATCAGCCGCGACACCTCGTCGGCAAAGGCAAAGCCCGCGCCGCGCCGCGCCGCCGCCTGGCCGAGGCGGACGAGCCGGCGGATGAAGGGCTGTTCGGCCGCGATCTCGCCGGTGTCGATGTCCTGCACGATCGGATCGGGCCGGGGCGGTGCAAAGGGCACGCCGTGGAAATCGGCAAGCCGCAGCACGTCGAGGCGCGTATATTTCAGCCAGTTGGGATGATTGTGCGCGAAAAACCCCGGATCGCGCACCGCAAGCGGCCAGACCGGACGCAGCACGATCTCAAGGTCATGATCGCGCACCAGCGCCCGGTAACGCGGCATCGCGAGATAGCTGTAAGGGCTGCGGAACGACCAGAACAGATCCGCCTTCAATGTCATGGCCGTGCCTTTCCCCAAATGTCTGGCCCGTTCGTCGGGCCCGGTTTTCGTGGCAGCATCCTTCCCTCTTAGGCCGCTCGCCGGCAAATGGTCAAAAACCCGTTCATCGCGATCATGCGCCGCCGCCGCCGCCGGGGCTTGTGCGGCGCGCCGAAAGCCGCGATCCTTGTGGCCATAATGTCAGACCTTCGCACCTTCATCACCGGCCTGCCCAAGGCCGAACTCCATCTTCATATCGAGGGCAGCCTGGAACCCGAACTGATGTTCGCCCTGGCCGAACGCGGCGGCATCGCCCTGCCCTATGGCTCGGTCGAGGAACTGAGATCGGCTTATCAGTTCAGCAATCTGCAGGATTTTCTTGATATCTATTATCAAGGTGCGGCGGTGCTGCGCACGGCGGCGGATTTCCACGATCTGGCCGCCGCCTATTTCGCCCGCGCAGCCGCCGACGGCGTCGTCCATGCCGAAATCATGTTCGATCCGCAGACCCACACCGCGCGCGGCATTCCGTTTGCAGAGGTGATCGAGGGGCTGTCCGCCGCCTGCGCGGCGGCGGAGCGCGACCTGGGCATCACCTCGCGGCTGATCATGTGCATCCTGCGCCATCTGGACGAGGCCGACGGCTTTGCCACCCTGGCCGCCGCCGCCCCCTATCTCGACCGGATCGCCGCCATCGGGCTCGATTCGTCGGAACGCGGCCATCCGCCGGAAAAATTCGCCCGGCTGTTCGCCGCGGCCGGCGCGCTCGGCCTCAGGCGCGTCGCCCATGCCGGGGAGGAAGGCCCGCCCGATTATGTCGTGCAGGCGCTCGATCTGCTCGGGATCGACCGGCTCGACCATGGCAACCGTGCGCTCGAGGATGCGGCGCTGACCGCGCGGCTGGCGCGCAGCGGCATGACGCTGACCGTCTGCCCGCTGTCCAATCTGAAGCTGTGCGTGATCCCGTCGCTCGACCGCCACCCGATCGACCGGATGCTCGAACTCGGGCTGCGGGCGACGGTCAACTCCGACGATCCGGCCTATTTCGGCGGCTATATCGGCGAGAATTACCATGCCGTCGCAACCGCGCGCGGCCTTGACCGGGCGGCGCTGGCGACGCTGGCGCGCAACAGCTTCCTCGGCTCGTTCCTCGACGACGACACGGTTGCGCGGCATCTGGCGGCGATCGACAGCTATCTGGAGACCGCCTGATGCCGGTGTTCACCGAAATCGGCTATGACCGGTTCGTCGCCGATGTCCGCACGCTGGCGGCCGGCATTGCCGCCGAACCCGGCTGGCGGCCCGATTTCCTGATCGGCATCGGGCGCGGCGGGCTGGCCCCGGCGGTGTTCCTGAGCCACGCGACCGGCATCCCGACGCTGTCGTGCGACCTGTCGAGCGCGGTCAAGGAGTTTGCCGACGATGTGCTGGCGCGGCTTGCCGCGCGCGCACGGGCCGGGGAGACATTGCTGTTCGTCGACGACATCAACGACAGCGGCGGCACGATCCTGAGGCTGCGGACCAGCCTGGCCGCCGAAGGCGCGCCTGCGGAGCGGATCCGCTTTGCCGTGCTGATCGACAATGTCGTATCGCGCGCGACGGTCGAATATCGCGCCCGCACGATCGACCGCACCCAGGTCAAGGACTGGTTCGTGTTCCCCTGGGAAGCGATGGCCCGCAACAGTCGCTCGACAGCGACGCCGCCGCCCAGCCCGCCCGGATCGCCTGAGGGGCCAGGGATGACCGACTGGCAGGACTGGGTGGGCCGCAGCGTTTCAGCGGCAGATGTGGCGACGCCGGGGCTGGCCGCGCGCTACCGGGTAACGCTCGACCTTGCCGCCGATGCACCTTTGCTCGGCCTCGGCTGGTGCCTGTGCCTGCCCGATGCGCCGACCGCCGGGCTTGGCCCCGACGGCCATCCGCCGCGCGGCGATTTCCTGCCGCCGGTGCCGCTGCCCCGGCGCATGTGGGCGGCATCCGAAATGGTGCTCAACGGCCGCATCGCGCCGGGCGCGGCGGTCAGCCGGACCAGCCGGATCGCGGCGGTGCGCGCGAAACAGGGGGCAACCGGCCCGCTGGTCTTTGTCGAGGTCGCGCACACGCTGACCGCCGACGGGCAGCCGGTGCAGGACGAGATGCAGACGATCGTGTTCCGCGCGCCCGCCGAGGCCGGAGCGCCCGCCAGCCAGCCACAGCCCGCCGCTCCGCCACCGGCGCTGGACGACTGGCCGCACCGGCGCACGCTGCTGCCCGGCCCGGCGCTGCTGTTCCGCTATTCAGCGCTGACCTTCAACAGCCACCGCATCCATTACGATCTGCCCTATGCCCGCGAGGTCGAGGGCTATTCCGGGCTGGTCGTGCACGGCCCGCTGGTCGCGACCCTGTTGCTGCATCTGGCGCAGGATGTGCTGGGGGACCGGCCGGTCGGGCGGTTCGGTTTCCGCGCGCTGGCCCCCGCCTTTGCCGACCGGCCGCTGACCCTGTGCGCGCGGGCCGAAGGCGATGCGCTGACGCTGGCGGCGTTCGACGATCGCGGCGCGCAGACCGTCACCGCCCACGCCGCCGCGCGCTGAGGCAGGCTGCAAAACGGGTCGGGCACAAGAAAACGGCCGGGGGTGGCCCATGCCGCCCCCGGCCGTTCAATCTCTTGCCCGAAAGCAGTGCCGGTCAGAGCACCAGATCGAGATCGACCCGGTCATGGCGACGGACATCGCCCTTGACGATCACGGCTTCGACCAGCTGGCCGTTACCCGCGCCGGTGACGCGGATGGTCGCGCGCTCGGCATTGATGAACATCGGCTGGCGGCCGGCACCCTGGGCCGGGACCAGACGGCGCACCGTCAGGATCTTGCCGGTTTCCAGCTGCTGGTTCCCGGCGCAGATCACCACCTTGTCGGCACCCGCCTCAACCACCGTGCCGGCGGCGCAACGGCCGGGCTCAGCCGCAAGCGCGGGGACGGACAGAAACGCACCGCCCAGGGCGGCGGCAACCACAATCTTGTTCTTGAAAGACGACATTTCTCGCTCCTCCACGATCAGGATACGAGCGTCGATCACCAAAGCCGGCTGAAAACCGAAGCCGGACCCGATCATCGAGCGTGCTCGATGCGGTCCGACATCACGACCGTCACAACGATCGCCAGAGGGGCCCGGCCCGCATGAGTGCTGATTTAATGCCTGCCGCTTAACGCGCAAGATCCCTGACAATCAGGAATAACCCGTAGATGAACAGGCGCGGATACAGAAACGGCCCCGCTCCAGGGGTGGAAGAGCGGGGCCGCCTCATGGGGTCGATCACAAACCGGGAGGGGTAGGCCCGGCCACGAACCGGTTATGCGTCGCGGCTGTCGCAATCCTTTGTCGCGGCGCCGGCGATTTTGTCGCGATTTGTCGCAAAGCCGTGCCAGCCGGCGGCGCGCAGTTCACAGGCCGGGCAATGGCCGCAGCCATAGCCCCAGTCGTTGAGGACCGTGCGGTCGCCCAGATAGCAGCTATGGCTGTCGACGCGGATCAGCTCGATCAGCCCCGCCCCGCCCAGCCGTTCGGCCATCGCCCAGGTCGCGGGCTTGTCGCGCCACATCAGCGGCGTGTGCAGGACGAAGCGCCGGTCCATGCCGAGGTTGAGCGCCACCTGCAGCGCCTTGAGCGTGTCGTCGCGGCAATCGGGATAGCCGGAATAATCGGTCTCGCACATCCCGCCGACCAGATGGCGGATGCCGCGCCGATAGGCGACCGCGCCGGCCAGGGTGAAGAACAGCAGATTGCGCCCCGGCACGAAGCTGTTGGGCAGCCCCTCCGCCCCATCGCGATTTCGGCGTCACGGGTCAGCGAAGTGTCGGATATCGCCCCCAGCACAGCCAGGTCGAGCAGATGATCCTCGCCCAGCCGCGCCGCCCAGCCGGGCTTGAGCGCCGCCATGCCGGCGCGCAGCTTCAGCCGCGTCTCCAGCTCGATCGCATGGCGCTGGCCATAGGCAAAGCCGATCGTCTCGACACGCGCGAACCGCTCAAGCGCCCAGGCCAGGCAGGTCGCGCTGTCCTGCCCGCCGGAATAGAGCACCAATGCCGCTTCATGTTCGGTCAGTTCCATCGTCCCACGCCCATTCCCGGCCGCATCGCCATATGCCAGCCGATCAGCGCCCAGCCGGCCCCGACCAGCCAGCCGCCCAGCACGTCGGACGGCCAGTGCACGCCCAGCGCCACCCGCGACACGCCGACCGCGACGACCAGCGGCACCCCCGCCCAGGCCAGACGCCGGTCGACGAGCAGCGCGGCGAGCAGCCACACACAAGCCGTCTGTGCGGCATGGCCGCTCGGATAGCTCAGGTCCGAGACATGGTCGAGATGCGCGAACAGATCGGGCCGGGGCCGGCCGAATGCCCATTTGAGCGCGGAGTTGGCAAGCGTCTGAACAAGCAGGGTCAGCAGCATGACCAAAGCGGCCCGGCGCCGGTGGCGGCGCACCAGCAGCGCCGCCGCCGCCAGCGCGACGGCGACACGCGCCGGCCAGTCGCCCAGCCCGGTCACCACCAGCCACAGGCCGGGAGCATGGAGCCCGGCGCTGCCCCGCGCCCGGCCAAATGCCTGCAGCGCTTCGACATCGCCGGGCAGATGGCCGGACAGGCGGGCCGCAATGCCCAGTGCCAGCGCCAGCGCGATCAGCACCAGCCCCGGCCAGAGGCCGGGTGCCGGGCCGCGCATCGGGCCGGACGCCCGCTCCGACCGTCCGCTCACGAGCGCGTCGCGACCACCTCGCCGCCCTTGATCACCATGGCCGGGCGTTCGAGCAGCCGGACATCCTGCGTCGGATCGCCGTCCACCGCGACAATATCGCCATAACGGCCGACCGCGATCGCGCCGACATCGCCGGTGCGCCCCAACGCCTCGGCGGCGTTGCGCGTCGCCGCCTGGATCGCCTCGATGGGCGTCATCCCATATTCGACCATCACGCGGAACTGCCCGCCGGCGGTGCCGTGCGGCATCACCCCGGCATCGCTGCCGAACACCATCCGCACCCCGGCCCTGTGCGCCTTGCGGAAATTATCGCGCTGGATCTGGGCGACCTCGCGGTCCTTGCGCAGATTGTCCTCCAGCACGCCGTTCTTCTTGCCTTCGGCCTGGGTGTATTCGGTGTTGAAGATATCCATCGAAAACCACACCGGCTGCTTGCGCTCGGCGGCCAAGCGGATGCCCTCTTCGTCAACCAGACTTGCATGTTCGATGGTGTCGATGCCGGCGCGGATCGCCGCCTTGATGCCGGCAGCACCATGGGCATGGGCGGCGGTGCGCAGCCCCCATTGATGCGCCTCGTCGGCGATCGCGCGCAGCTCCTCCTCGGCCAGCTGCTGCTGGCCCGGCTCGGTGTTGCGGGAAAACACCCCGCCGGTCGCGCAGACCTTGATCACCTCCGCACCATATTTGCGCTGCTCGCGCACCTTCTGGCGCAGCTGCTGCGGGCCGTCGCCCACCGCCTCGCCCTTGGCGCGGAACGAAGGCGGCAGATAGGTCTCGTCGCAATGCCCGCCGGTCGCGCCCAGCGCATGGGCCGCCGGCACGATGCGCGGCCCGGTGATCAGCCCCTCGTCAATCGCCTGCTTGTAGGCGACATCGGCATAATCGCTCGACCCGACATTGCGCACGGTGGTGAAGCCGGCGCGCAGCATCGACTGGGCGTTGGCGACGCCCTGCACCGCCCAGAACAGATCGGTGAACTGCAGCCCGGTATAGCCGCCGTAAACGGGATTGCTGTCGAGATGGACATGCATGTCGATCAGCCCGGGCAGGATCGTCTTGCCGGCCAGATCGATCCGTTGCGCATCAGCGGGCAGCCCGGCCGGCAGATCGGTGCCGATCGATGCGATGCGGCCGCCCTTGATGACCACCACCGGGCGCTCGACCATCCGGCCCGACAGCACATCGACCATCCGTGCCGCCGTCACCACCACGACCTTGTCGGTCGCAGCGCGCGCCTCGCCGGCAACACCGCCCAGAGCGAGTGCCGCACCCATTGTCAGGCCAATCACATTCATGCGCATCATCAATCCTCCCGGCGCCTGTGCTGGCAGGCGCCGGGCGGGCTGACAAGCCGGTGGCGCGCGATCCCGGCCCTATGGCGTGCTTTTTCCTGCCCCCGGCCGTCAGATGTGGAGCGCGCGTCCATAGGCGGCGAGCACGCTTTCGTGCATCATTTCCGACAGCGTCGGATGCGGGAAAACGGTCGCCATCAGCTCGGCCTCGGTCGTCTCCAGCGTCTTGCCGACGGTGAAGCCCTGGATCAGTTCGGTCACTTCGGTGCCGACCATGTGCGCGCCGAGCAGTTCGCCGGTCGCGGCGTCGAACACCGTTTTCACAAAGCCTTCCGCCTCGCCCAGCGCGATCGCCTTGCCATTGCCGATGAACGGAAAGCTGCCGACCTTGACGTCATAGCCGGCCTCGCGGGCGCGCGCCTCGGTCAGGCCGACGCTCGCCACCTGCGGATGGCAATAGGTGCAGCCGGGGATGTTGCGCGGGTCCATCGCATGGGGATGGTGGCCGGCAATCGCCTCGGCGGCGATCACGCCCTCATGGCTCGCCTTGTGCGCCAGCCAGGGCGGCGCGGTGATGTCGCCGATCGCCCACAGGCCGGGAATGTTCGTCCGGCACATGGCGTCGGTCTTCAGGAAGCCGCGCTCGTCCATCGCGACGCCCAGTTCGGCAAGCCCGATATTCTCGGTGTTGGGCACGATGCCGACCGCGACGATCACATGGCTGAACGTCTCGGTCAGGTCCTTGCCGGTCTTGTCCTTCAGCCGGGCGGTCACGCCGTCCGCGCCGACCTCGAGCGCGCTCACGCCCGCGCCGGTCATGATCGTCATGCCCTGCCTGACCAGCGCCTTTTCAAGGAAGGCCGACACCTCGTGATCCTCGACCGGCACGATGCGGTCCATCATTTCCACGACCGTCACCTTCGCGCCCATATCATTGTAGAAGCTGGCGAACTCGATCCCGATCGCGCCCGATCCGATCACCAGCAGCCGCGACGGCAGCTCGGTTGGAACCATGGCGTGACGATAGGTCCACACGCGCTTGCCATCGGCCTTGGCAAAGGGCAGCTCACGCGCCCGCGCGCCGGTGGCGACGATGATGTTCTTCGCCGCCAGTTCGGTCGCCTTGCCGTCCGCGCCGGTCACGGTCAGCCGGCCGGGGGCGGTCAGCCGCCCCTCGCCCATATGCACGGCGATCTTGTTCTTCTTCATCAGATGGGTGACGCCCTGATTGAGCTGCTTCGCCACCCCGCGCGAGCGCTTGACCACCGCGTCCAGATCCGCGCCGATCTTTTCAGCCACCAGCCCGTAATCCTTGGCATGGCGCATATGGTGCAGCATCTCGCCCGAACGCAGCAGCGCCTTGGTGGGGATGCAGCCCCAGTTGAGGCAGATGCCGCCCAGCGACTCGCGCTCGACGATCGCGGTCCTGAGGCCAAGCTGGCTGGCGCGGATCGCCGCCACATAGCCGCCGGGACCCGAACCGAGGACGACCAGATCGTAATTTTCCGCCATTTGCGTCACCATCCAACATTGATGCGGACGGCATCCGGCGGATGCCGCCCGGCGGCGCCCGCAGGCGCCAGGATAATCGTCAGCCCGCCGAGATCGCGCGCGGCCGCCGCGCTTCGTCGATCGCCACGAACACGAACCGCGCCTCGGTGACCTTACACAGCTGTTCGCCATGCCGGTCGCGGCACCAGCTTTCGACCTCGATGGTCATGCTGGTGCGCCCCACCCGGACCAGGCGGGCATAGACCGACACCTCGTCGCCCACGACGACGGGGCGGTGAAACTGCATAGCGTCGACCGCGATGGTCACCGCGCGCCCCTTGGCATGGCGCGCCGCGACCAGCCCGGCTGCCATGTCCATCTGGCTCATCAGCCAGCCGCCGAAGATGTCGCCATAGGGGTTGGCGTCGGCGGGCATGGTGGTCACGCGCAGCGCCGGCTCGCCGGGCGGCGGCGCGGGGATTCGGGGGCCGGTGCCGGGGCCATCGCCGCCCCGCTCAGGCGACGAGCGCGAGCGGCTGCTCGACGATCTCGCGGAACGCCTGCATCAGCCGCGCCCCGTCCGCCCCGTCGATGGCGCGGTGGTCAAAGCTGCCGGTCGCCGACATCACCGTCGCGATCTGCAGCGAATCGTCGATCACGAAGGGCCGCTTCTCGCCCGCGCCGATCGCCATGATCATGCCCTGGGGCGGGTTGATCACCGCCTCGAACTGCTTGATGCCGAACATGCCCATGTTGGACAGGCTGGCGGTGCCGCCCTGATATTCGTGCGGCTGCAGCTTGCCGTCCTTGGCGCGGCCGGCCAGTTCCTTCATCTCGGTGGCGATCGCGGCGACGCCCTTGGCTTCGGCTCCGGTGACGATCGGCGTGATCAGCCCGTTGGGCACCGACACGGCGACCGCGATGTCGGCGCGGCTGTATTTGATCAGCTGGTCGCCCGCGAAGGTGACATTGCATTCCGGCACCTGGCGCAGCGCGACGGCCAGCGCCTTGATCAGCATGTCGTTGACCGACAGCTTGACGCCGCGCGCGCCCAGCGCCGCATTCAGTTCGCCGCGCAGCTTGAGCAGCGCGTCGAGCCGCACATCAAGGGTCAGATAGATATGCGGGATCGTCTGCTTGGCCTCGGTCAGGCGGCGGGCGATCGTCTTGCGCATGTTGCTGAGCTTGATCGCTTCATGCGGAATGTCGGTCGCAAAACCAGCGGGCGCAGCGGCAGCGGCCGTGACCGGGGCGGCGGCGACCGGGGCAACCGGGGCCACTGCCGCAACCGGCGCAGCGGCAGCGGCGGCGGCGGGCGCGCCGGCGGCATCGACATCGGCCTTGACGATCCGGCCGCCCGGGCCGGACCCGGTCAGGCCCGCAAGATCGACGCCGCGCGCCTCGGCCAGCCGGCGGGCAAGCGGCGATGCCTTGATCCGTTCGCCCGACGCGGCGGCAGCAGGGGCCGGCACAGGGGCGGGCGCGGCCACCACAGGGGCAGCAGGCGTGGGTGCGGATGCCGGGGCGGGCGCGGGGGCCGGAGCAGCGACGGGGGCCGGCGCGGCACCGGCCTCTTCGCCCTCGCCCGCCAGCCGCGCGATCACCGTGCCGACTTTCACGCCATCGGTGCCGGCGGCGACCAGAATCTGCGTGATGACGCCTTCATCGACCGCCTCGAACTCCATCGTCGCCTTGTCGGTCTCGATCTCGGCCAGAATATCGCCGGAGCGGACGGCATCGCCTTCCTTGACGAGCCACTTGGCGAGCGTGCCTTCCTCCATCGTCGGCGACAGGGCGGGCATTTTGAGCTCGATCGGCATGGATCTTCCTTTACGTCTTCGTGCGCTGCGCTCCTTCGGCCAACCGGGCCCGTCGGGTCAAGCGCTTGCAGCGACGCGGCCATTGGTTCATCCAGCCATTCTGGATCTCAGGGGTGTGGCCATGCGGACCTATCTGGCTGTCGTGGACGAGACGAAAGAGGCCGAACTGGCACTGCGCTTTGCCGCGCGGCGTGCCGCCAAGACCGGCGGGGCGGTGCTGGTGCTGGCGCTGATCGAGCCGGCGGAGTTCGTGCAATGGGGCGGCGTGCAGGCGACGATCGAGGAGGAGGCGCGCCAGCGTGCCGAGGCTCTGGTCGCCGCCGCCGCCGGCACGCTGGTCGAGGAAGCGGGCATCCGCCCGTCGATCATGGTCCGCCAGGGCGATCCGGTGCAGGTGGTGCGCGCGCTGCTTGCCGCGCATGACGAGGTTGCGGCACTGGTGCTGGGCGCGGCCGCAAGCGGCGCGCCGGGGCCGCTGGTCAGCTATTTCGCCGGGGCCGATGCCGGGCGGCTGCGCTGCCCGATCATGATCATCCCCGGCTCGCTGTCGGCTGAGGAGGTTGACCGGCTGAGCTAGAGCATTTTCGCGCCGGGCTGAATCACCCCGCGATACGCGGCGCGATCAGCGCAACCAGCGCGGCACAGCCGGCGGCATCCTCGGCATCGAAACGCGTCGGGCTGGGGCTGTCCAGGTCGAGCACGCCGATCAGCCGCCCGTCATGGACGACCGGCACCACCAGTTCGGACGCCGAGGCCGCGTCGCAGGCGATATGGCCGGGAAAGGCATGGACGTCGGGCACCAGCTGGATCTCGCGCGTCGCCGCCGCCGTGCCGCACACGCCGCTGCCGATGGCGATGCGGATGCATGCGGTCTTGCCCTGGAACGGGCCGAGCACCAGTTGGTCGCCGACCAGCCGGTAGAAGCCCGCCCAGTTCAGATCGGGCAGATATTCATAGATCAGCGCCGCTGCATTGGCCATATTGGCGATGGCGTCGCTCTCGCCCGCGGTCAGCGCGTCGAGCGCGCCGGCCAGATCGCGGTAAAGCTCGGCCTTGCTGCCGGCGGCGATGTCGAACGTGTACATGGCTGGTCCCCGTCTGAGGCGTCGGCAGTTAGGGACGCCCGCCCCCGCCTGCAAGCCCTGGCCGTTTCCGCCCCCGGTCAGTCCGGGGTGATCCGGCCCCGCCCCTGCTTGACGATGCTGCGGCTTTTCTTTGCATCGACGCGCCGGGCCTTGGCGGCGCGGCTGGGCCGCGTCTTCACGCGCTTGGCCGGGCGCTCGAACGCGCGGCCGACCAGCTCGGCCAGCCGGGCGCGGGCATCCTGCCGGTTCGCATCCTGGGTGCGGTGGGCGCGGACGGTGATCACGATCTCGCCCTCCTTGGTCCAGCGGCTGCCGGCCAGTTCCTTCAGCCGCTGATAGACGGGCGGCGGCAGGCGCAGGGCAAAGACATCGAGCCGCAGCTGCACGGCGGTCGCGACCTTGTTGACATTCTGCCCGCCCGGCCCGGTGGCGGCGAGGAAGCGTTCCTCGATCGCCGCTTCGGGCAGCGCCGGCCGGTCGGGCGCAGGCACGGGCACGGGATCAGCCCGCCCCGCCCGCCGCAAAACCGCCGAACCGCGCGGGCAGCGGTGCCGCGACATCGATGGCGGGCTTGCTGCGGCGCGGCATCACCAGCCGGCTGGCATGGAGCAGCAGCGGCACGTCGCCGCCTGCCCCATAGGTCGGATCGCCGATGATCGGCAGCCCAAGACCGCTTGCCGCATGGACGCGCAGCTGATGGGTGCGCCCGGTCTTTGGCTCGAAACGGACGAGCGCGCGCCCGTCAATCACCTGTTCGACCTGCCAATGGGTGACCGCCGGCTTGCCTTTGCGCGCCGGAATGATGCGCCAGCCGCCCGACGGGCTCGACACCTTGGCCAGCGACAGCTCGATCACCCCGGCCTCGCCGTCCGGCACGCCGGCCAGCACCGCATGATAGGTCTTGGCGACCGCACCCTCGGCAAAGCTGGCCGAAAACCGCCGGTGCGCGCCATGATTGCGGGCAAGCAGCAGGCAGCCCGACGTGTCGCGGTCCAGCCGGTGGACCAGCCCGGGCGGCCGCGCAAAGCCGAAGCGCAGCCCCTCGGCCATGTCGGCGAGCGCGGGCGTCCCGTCGCGCGGACGGTCGACCGGCAGGCCCGAAGGCTTGTCGATCACCAGCGCTTCGGCGTCGATATAGAGGATGCGGTCGTCGAGCATCCCCGCTCCCTACCCCCTCTCCCGGCCGACCGGGAGAGGGAAATGCAGCCAGGGTTTCAGCTGGCGAGCCGGGCGGCGGTGCGCGCCGCGCGCGCGCCCAGATAGCGCGCACCGGCCAGATCGGCCTCGCTCGGCTGGCGTTCGCCCTGCCCGCCCGCAATCGTCGTCGCGCCATAGGGCGCGCCGCCGCGCACCTCGTCATGGCCCAGCTGGCCCTGATAGCCATAATCCAGACCCACGATGGTCATGCCGAAATGCAGCAGGTTGGTCAGGATCGAGAACAGGGTCGTCTCGTTGCCGCCATGCTGGCTGGCCGAGGAGGTGAAGGCCGCGCCGACCTTGCCATTGAGCGCGCCGCGCGCCCACAGGCCGCCCGCCTTGTCGAGAAACGCCGCCAGCTGCGACGGCATGCGGCCAAAGCGGGTGGGCGCGCCGACGACGATCGCGTCATAATCGGCAAGCGCATCCACGCTGGCGATTTCGGGATGAGCCGGGGTCTGGAAATGGGCGGCGGCGGCGATATCGGCCGGCACCGTTTCCGGCACACGGGCAATCTTCACCTCGACGCCTTCGGCGCGCGCGCCCTCGGCCACGGCCTCGGCCATCGCCTCGACATGGCCGTAGGAGGAATAATAGAGAACCAGCAGCTTCGTCATCGACATGCTCCCTTGATCAACGGTTGAGCGGATCTGCGGACCCGGCCTTATTCGGAATCGACCATCACCAGCTCGGCATCGGCGCGGGCGGTGATGCGGAACCGGCCGCCGCCCGACAGCGCGCCGCCATCGCGCGCCGACAGCAGCATGCCGTCGACCTCGATCTCGCCGGTCGCGGGCACCAGATAGCCGTGCCGCCCCTCGCCCAGATCATAGTCGATGCTCTCGCCCGCCTTCAGCGTCGCGCCCAGCACCCGGGCATCGGCGCGGATCGGCAGCGCACCGGCCGCGATCTCGTCGTCAAAGCCGCTCGCCAGCGTCACGAACCGGCCCGACCGGTCGCCCTTGGGAAAGGGCTTGGCACCCCAGCCGGGCGTGCCGCCCAGCCGCTTCGGCTCGATCCAGATCTGGAAGATGCGCGTCACTTCGGGTTCGAGATTATATTCGGCATGGCGCACGCCGCTGCCCGCGCTCATCACCTGCACATCGCCCGCCTCGGTGCGCCCGACATTGCCCATCGAATCCTGATGGGTGATCGCGCCCGAGCGGACATAGGTGATGATTTCCATATTCTGGTGCGGATGCGGCGGAAATCCGCTGTTGGGCGCGATCTCGTCATCGTTCCACACCCGGAGCGCGCCCCAGCTGACCCGCGCCGGATCATAGTAATTGGCAAAGGAAAAATGATGCCGGGCCTTCAGCCAGCCATGATCGGCATGGCCCAGGGTCGCAAAAGCTCTTTTCTCGATCATCGACAGTCTCCCGTCTTGCACCGCCTTCAGATAGCATCCGGGATTGATCCGAAAAGAGAAACGTTGGAAACCTATCGTTTCCGTTTCTGAGCCAAAGGGCCGGTGATGCGTCTTCCCGATTTTGAAGCCTGGGCGATCTTCGCCCATGTGGTCGAGCAGCGCTCCTTCAGCGCAGCCGCCCGCGCGCTCGGCCTGTCCAAGGCGACGGTGTCCAAGGCAGTGTCGCGGCTTGAGGAGCGGCTGGGCGCGACCCTGTTCCACCGCACGTCGCGCACCCTGTCGCTCACCGAAACCGGCCGCGCGCTCGCCCCGCGCGCCGCGCGCGTCCTGACCGAGGGCCAGTGCGCCGAGGAAGACGCCGCCGATGCCGCGCTCAGCCCGCGCGGCCTTGTCCGGCTGGCCGCGCCGATGACCTTCGGGCTTGAGCGCGTTGCGCCCGCTTTGCCCGATTTCTTCGCCCGCTATCCCGATGTGACGGTCGACCTGCATCTGGACGACCGGTCGGTCGATCTGGTCGAACAGGGGTTCGACGTCGCGCTGCGCATCGCCCAGCTGCCCGACAGTTCGCTGCGCGCCCGCCGCCTTGCCCCGATCGCGCGCCACACAGTCGCCGCCCCCGCCTATCTGGCGCGGCACGGCCGGCCGACCCACCCGGCCCAGCTGGCCGATCATCGCTGCCTGTCCTACACCAACCTGCCGACCGATGTCTGGCGCTATACCGGGACGGACGGCAGCGAGATCGCGATCCGGCCCCAGGGGCCGCTGCTCGCCAACAGCGGCGAGGCGCTGCTGCACAGCGTGCGGGCGGGGCTTGGCATCACCGTGCTGCCGGATTTCATCATCGATGCCGATCTGGCCGCCGGGCGGCTGGAGGCGATCCTGACCGAGTGGCGCTGGCCGCCCATTGCGCTGCATCTGGTGACCCCGCCCGGCATGCTGCGCCCGGCGCGGGTGACCGCGCTGATCGACTTTCTTGCCGCGCGTTTTTCGGCCAAGACCTGATCCATGTCAGACGCGATCCCCGCCGCCACGCTCGTCCTGTTCCGCCCCGCCGCCGATGGCCCGCCCGAGCTGCTGATGGTCGAACGCGGCGCGATCATGGCCTTTGCCGCCGGGGCGCTGGTGTTTCCCGGCGGGCGCATCGATGACGAAGACCGGGTCGAGGCAGCGCTGCCCGCGCTGGGGCTGGACGCGCTCGATCCCGACGATGCGGCGGCGCGGATCGCCGCGCTGCGCGAAACGCGCGAGGAGACGGGCAGCGATTATGGACTGACTCCCGCCGACCTCACGCCGTTTGCGCGCTGGCGGCCCAATTTCAAGGAAAGCCGGACGTTCGACACCCGTTTCTACATCGCCCCGGTGCCTGCCGATGCACCCGATCCGGTCGCCGACGGGACGGAGAATGTGCGCGCATTCTGGGCGAGCGCGGCCGCCGTGCTCGACATGGCGGCGCGCGGCGAGGCGCAGCTGATCTTCCCCACCCGCCGCAATCTGGAACGGCTGGCCCAGTTCGACAGTTTCGACGCCGCGCGCGACCATGCGCTCGTCCATCCGGTCGAGCTGATCACCCCCTGGGTCGAGGAGCGCGACGGGGCCGCCCATCTGTGCATCCCCGACGGCCTTGGCTATCCGGTCACAGCAGAGCCGTTCGTGCACGTCAGGCGCGGCTGAGGACGCGCCCGAACCATTGCTGCCGCGATCAGGCCGCGCGCGCGGCGTGCGGGGTCAGCAGGCCGGGCGCGAAAAACGGCGCGATGTCGGCGGCCACGCCTGCATCGCGTGCCAGCAGCACCCCCGCCCCCGGCCCTGCGGCACGAAACGGGCTGCCGTCGAGGCGGCGGGCGATGCCGCCTGCTTCTTCAAGGATCAGCGCCCCGGCGGCATGATCCCAGACCAGGGTGCGCCAGTAAACGGCATAATCGAGCGTTCCCGCCGCGATCAGCGGATATTCGGCCCCCGCACAGCGGCGGCTGGGCCGGGGGGCGCCCCAGCGCGCGGCGAGCGCGGCAATCGCGCCCTCTGCCGCCGCCGGACGTTCAAGGCGGCTGACGATGCCGGCCAGCGCCGGGCGTTCCGGCTCGCGCGCGTCGCGGTCCAGCCCGGTCACGCCCGCGCCGCGTTCGGCGACGATCATCCGCCCGTCAGCCGGGTGGTGGATCCAGCCGCCCACCGTCTCGCCATCGATCAGCCGCGCGACCATCATCGCGAACGGCCCCTCGCCGGCGGCGAAATTGCCGGTGCCGTCGATCGGATCGATGATCCACACCTCGCCGGTGCCGATGCCGTCCATCAGCCGGGGATTGGCGGCAACCGCTTCCTCGCCGATCACCCGTGCGCCCGGTGCCAGTGCGGCCAGCCCCGCCGTCAGCCGCAGCTCGGCCTCGCGGTCGGCGACCGTCACCAGATCGCCGGGCGTCTTTTCGTCAATCTCGTCGGCGGCGAGGCAGCGGAAGCGCGGCATCACCGCCTCCGCCCCCACAAGCGCGATCAGCGCGGCGACGTCCTGGGCAAGGCTCGCGCGCAGGGGCCTCATGCGGCGCGCACCGCCTCGGCCGGGGTGGCAGGCGCCACGGTTTCATCGGCGCGCGCCACGATCGGGCGGAAGATGACGGTCAGCACCATGTCCGGCCCGCCGCGCTTGCCCGCCGGGGGGATCATCATGAACCCGGCCGGATCGGTGCAGTGCACCAGCCCGCCCGCGACCGCATCAAAGCCCTCGAGCGACGGTTTTGCCTCGAACGTGACCAGATTCTGCACCGCCTCGCCGAACAGCAGGCCATTCGCCGGCACGAAATCGGCCGAGCGGATTTCCACCCATTCATACAACCGGCCAAACTGCACGCCGACCGAGAAGCGATAATCGCCGACCGGGATGGTGGCGGCGAAAAAGCCGTCATGGGTGCGGCTGGCGGTCACGCTTGCCATGCTGACATTGCCGCCTTCGGCGATGATGATCGGCAATTCGATCACCGGCTCCTCGAAATCGGCGCGGCGCAGCTCGAGCGCGAGGCGGCGCTGCGAGAACAGCGCGAGGCTGAGCGGCAGCCCCTGCCCGCGCAATTCGGCCGGCTGGAACATGCGCGACGCGTTCTTCATGTAGAACAGGCCGTGGCGGCGCAGCCCTTCGCTGCCGCTGGCGCGGTCGAACAGCCTGACCATCTGCTCGCCGCCCAGATTGACGTCATGTTCGAACTGTTCGAGCACCTTCAGCTCGGATTCGAGCGGCAGGAACAGCAGCCGCACCAGGATGGCGGCCGCCGCCTCGCGCCGCGTCGTCTCGGTGTCCGAGGCCGGCGATTTCGCCCAGTTGGGAAAGCCCGCCCGCCCATATTCGAGACACGCCATCTGGACGAGATCGCGGGTGCTGCCCTGTTCATGGGCGACATGGCTGTCGGCGCGGATCGGGGTGCCGTCGACCGCATAATCGACGACGCTGCCCTGGGCGACGGTCGCCAGCTGTTCGACGGCGGCGATATTGTCGATGAAGGTCGCGAGCGCGGCGCTGTCATAATGGCGGGCATCGAACAGCCCGGCCTTGTCTCGCCCGCTCATCTGGTCTTCCTTGAGCACCAGATAGCGCCCGGCGACATGCACGCCCAGCCGCTCGGCCAGCAGCGGCTCGATCGCGTTCTGCACGGTGCCGTTATAGCCGAGATCGACCAGCATCAGCGTATCGCCCGGCTGGGGATCGCAGGCGGCACGGACATGGGCGATCAGCCGGTTGCCGAACGCGCGCGACCGGCGCAGCACCTGGTCGGTCACCTGGCGGCGCTGCATCTTCTTGAGGAAACCCATGTTGATCTGGCCGTCATCACCGGTCACGCCCATCGCCTTGGCCTCCGCCTTGGTGAACAGCAGCTGCTTGGCGATGGCGGCGAAGTTACCCGTGCCGGCGGTCTGCGACAGATGCCGGCGGATATCGGCCTCGGTCATGAAGCTCGATGCGATGCTGGTGAAGCGGCTGATTTCGACGCGGTGGGCGCCGACATCGGGATGGCCGCCCGAGGCCTGCCACATGGCATGCGGCAGATGGCCGTCGCGCAGCAGGAACAGCGCATGGACGCGCCCGCCCGGCCGCGCCGCCGCAAGGCGGCTGGCCTCGTCCTTCAGCCAGCGATCGAAGGTCGCAAACAGCGGACCCAGCACCGAATAGCCGAGAATCGCGGCGGGATCGCCGATCTGCGGCTCGGCAATCGCGATGCGGGCGCGGTGGGGCTGCCATGCCGTGTGCGCCCGGCGGCTGCCGTGCAGCATCGCAAAGGCATTGGCCTCCAGCCGCAGCCGCTGGTCGGTCTCGTCGCTGAACTGGCGCAGATGCAGCGCCTGGATGCCCAGCTCGGTCGGTGCCCGCCAGTCGGCGTCGTGATTGTCGCCGATGTGCAGGATGTCGGCCGGCGCGACCTTCAGCTGGTCGAGCACATGGCGGAACAGGCCCATGGGCTTGCCGACGCCATAATCCGACGAACAGAAGATGCGGTCGATCATCTGGGCGACGTCCGGCCCCGCCGCCGCCGCGATCAGCGCGCGCAGCTCGGCTTCCTTCAGATAGGTGTCGGACACGATCACGATCTTTGCCCCCGCCGCGCGGGCGTTGCGCATCAGGGCGATCGTGGGGGCAAAGCCGTAGCAATGGCGCTGTTCGGCCGCGACCTCGGCGGCGGCGGCGCGCGCCCAGTCCTCAGGCGTCGCCGTCGGCATGGCGCGCGAATAAATGTCGGTCAGATGCACCTCGGCCGCGCCGCGCGACAGATAGGCATAGGCCCGCGCCTCGGACTCGGCGCGGATCCGCTGGTCCTGCGCCGGCATGTCGGGGCCGAAATCGGCGAACACGTCGGTCGGCCGGTGCCCGTGGCGCCACAGCAGGGTGTCGAAACAGTCGAGCGACAGGATACTCGCCGGATGGGCGGCCAGCGCGTCGGGCAGTTGGTGCGGATAGATGCTCATTCCAGATGGTCCCCGACCGGGGATCCCGTCCCCGGTTTACCATCTCATCATAGAACGGTGCCGCCCCGGCCGGACGGCCACTGGGAAAAAACTGCCGCCTGCGACGCTGCCCGCGCGGCTCAAAAAAAGGGGGCCGGTCCCGAAGGACCGGCCCCCAACGAAGTTTGCCGTATCAGTTCCGGCCGTCCGATTAACGGAACAGCGAGATGATCGCCTGCGGCGCCTGGTTGGCGATCGACAGCGCCTGGATACCCAGCTGCTGCTTCACCTGCAGGGCCTGCAAGCGGGCCGATTCCTTCGCCAGATCCGCATCGACCAGGTTGCCGATGCCCGATTCGACGACGTCGCTCAGCTTGCTGGTGAAGGTGAGCTGCGCGTCGATCCGGCGCGAAGCCGCGCCGAGCGTGCTCAGCGTGGTCTTCAGGTTGTTCTGGGTCGTGGTGATCGTGTTGACCATCGCCTGGGCCGCAGCCTGGGTGTTGATCTGGCCACCCGACGCGATGGTGACGACCGACCCGCCAAGGCCGAGCGCCTGGTTGGCGACCGACAGCGAATCCGGCACCCAGGCCGAACCCGCGCCCGAGGTCTGCAGCGACTGGAGCGCCGAAACGCTGCCGCCACCGCTCTTGAGCAGGTTGGTGCCGTTGAAGTCGGCCGAGTTCACGATCGTGGTGATCCGGTTGCGCAGCGCAACGAAATCCTGGTTGATCGCGTCACGGCTGGCCTGGTCGATACCAGCGTCAGCCGCTTCATAGGCCTTCTTCTTCATCTCGTTGACGATGTCGGAAATCTGTTCCGCACCGGCAACGGCCACATCGGTCACGCTCTTGGCACGGTTGAGCGACGACGTCACCGCCTGAAGCCCGCCCAGATTGCCGCGCAGCGTCTGCGCGATGGTGAACGACGCGGAGTCGTCCTTGGTCGAGGAGACCGACAGGCCGGTGTTGATGCGGCTCTGGGTGGTCGCCATGCCCTTGTTGGTCGCAGAGAGGCTCTGCAGGGCAGCCATCGCGCCGATGTTGGTGTTCACGGTAAACGACATAAGAAAATCCTTCTGGAAGAAAGGCCGCCTTCTGCGGCCCTGGGCCGGTATCGCCGGCCCGCGACGGCCGAATTCTTCCGGCCGCTCTTCATTGTGGAAAGACTTTCGCCAGTCGGGCCGCGAACCGATGATTTTTTTTGGGTTTACCGGCCGTTAATCGAAACTTGCCGCAACGCTGCGGCGGGGCGCGCGCTGCCGCGCCCGCCGCCCGGCATCAGTCCATGGCCGACAGCATCGCCGCCGCCCCGCCTTTCGGGCGCACCGGGATGCGCAGGAACCGCACGCCATTTTCCTCGGCCGGCGGGAAGCGCCCGGCGCGGATGTTGACCTGGATCGACGGCAGCAGCAGCCGGGGCGCGGCCAGCCCGGCGTCGCGCGCGGTGCGCATCGCGACAAACGCATCCTCGTCCACCCCGTCATGGACATGGACGCTGTGGTCGCGCTCATCGCCGACGGTGGTTTCCCAGGCATAGGCATCGCGGCCCGGAGCCTTGTAATCATGGCACATGAACAGCCGCGTCGCGCGCGGCAGCGCCAGCAGCCGGCGGATCGAGCGGAACAGCTGCCGCGCATCGCCGCCGGGAAAATCGGCGCGGGCGGTGCCGTAATCGGGCATGAACAGCGTATCGCCGACAAACACCGCATCGCCGATCCGGTAGCTGACATCGGCAGGCGTATGGCCGGGCGTGTGCATCACCTCGACCTCGAGATTGCCGATCGCAAAGCGTTCGCCATCGACGAACAGCCGGTCGAAATCCCCGCCATCGGCGGCCAGATCCCCGGCATCGAACATCGGCCGGAAAATCTGCTGCACCTGCCGGATGTCGGTGCCGATCCCGATCATCGCGCCGGTCCGCGCCTTGATATAGGGCGCAGCCGTCAGGTGATCGGCATGGGCGTGGGTTTCAAGCACCCAGACGATCCGCGCATCGGCCGCTGCGGCAGCGGCAAGGATGCGGTCGGCCGAGGCGATGTCGACCGTGCCGGCCCCGGGATCATAATCGAGCACCGGGTCGATGACCGCGGCGTCGCGCGTTTCCGGGTCGATCACCAGATAGCTGACGGTGTTGGTCGGTTCATCGAAAAAGGCGGTGATGGTGGCGGCCATGGCCAGTCTCCTGCGTGTGCGCCGTCCCGGCCTGCGGGGCTGGCCAGGCGGCTGTGCTTGACAATATATTAGCATCTCCTTATTTAGCAAGTGCTAATGGAGAAACGTCCCGATGCCGCCAGCGTCCCCCGCCGATCCCGTCCGCGTGCCGATCCATCCGCCGCTGGCGATGGCCGATTTCGAGGCCAATGCCGCGCTGGTGGCCGACATTCTGAAGGCGATGGCCAACCAGCGCCGGCTGATGGTGCTGTGCCGCCTGGTCGAACAGGGCGAGATGACGGTGGGCGATCTGGCCGATCAGGCCGGCCTGTCCCAGTCGGCGCTGTCGCAGCATCTGGCCCGGATGCGCGACGAAGGGCTGGTGACCTTTCGCCGCGAGGGTCAGTCGCTCTGGTACCGGATCGCCGATCCCCGCATCGAGACGCTGCTCGCCACCCTTTACCAGCTTTATTGCAAGGCGAACTGACATGACCCAGATTTCCCCAACTCCGATTTCCCCCGCTGATGCCCAGGCGCTGATCGCGCGCGGCGCGCTGCTGATCGACGTCCGCGAGGCCGACGAACATGCCCGCACCCGCCTGCCCGGTGCGCGCAACATGCCGCTGTCGCGGCTGGTGTCGATCGATCCCGGCGCGGCGCCGGCGATCATCTTTCACTGCCGCTCCGGCGCGCGCACCGCTGCCCATGGCCGCCGGCTGGATGCGGCATCGCCCTGCCCGGCCTATGTGCTGGACGGCGGGCTGGACGGCTGGCGCAAGGCGGGCCTGCCGGTCATCGCCGAGCGCGGCCAGCCGATCGAGCTGATGCGCCAGGTGCAGATCGCCGCCGGGCTGCTGATCCTCGCCGGGTTGATCCTCGGCCTCACGGTCGCGCCGGGCTTCATCGCGCTGTCGGCCTTTGTCGGCTGCGGCCTGACCTTTGCCGGGGTGACCGGCTGGTGCGGGATGGCCCGGCTGCTCGGGGCCATGCCCTGGAACCGCCGGGTCGGGGCCTGAGGCGATGGACCCGACCGCCGCAGCCTTGGGGGCCGGCGCGCTGATCGGCCTGGTGCTCGGGCTGATCGGCGGCGGCGGGTCGATCCTGGCGACGCCGCTGCTCGTCTCGGTCGTCGGCATCGCCTCGCCGCATGTCGCGATCGGCACCGGCGCGGTCGCCGTCACCCTGAACGCCCTGGCCGGGCTGACCGGCCATGCGCGCGCGGGACGGGTGAAATGGCCCTGCGCGGCGATCTTCGCCTCAGCGGGGCTTGCCGGCACGCTGATCGGTGCCGAAGCCGGCAAGGCGATGGACGGCGCACGGCTGCTCGGCCTGTTCGGGCTGCTGATGGTCGTGATCGGCGCGGCGATGCTGCGCCCCCGGCGCGGCGGGCAGGATCCCGATGTCCGGCTGACGCGGGACACGGCCCCCCGGCTGCTGCCCCGGCTGGTGCCGATCGGGCTGGCGGTCGGGCTGCTGTCGGGGTTTTTCGGCATTGGCGGCGGCTTTCTGATCGTGCCGGGGCTGATGCTGGCAACGCGCATGCCGATGGCAAATGCGGTCGCGACATCGCTGGTCGCCGTCGCCATGTTCGGCGCGGGCACCACCCTGTCCTATGCTTTGTCGGGCCGGGTCGACTGGGCGGTGGCGGCGCTGATGGTCGCCGGCGGCGTGCCGGGGGCGGCGGCAGGCATTTTGCTCGGCAGCCGTCTGGCCGGGCAGAAACGGCTCATCGAAACCGGGTTCGCGCTGGTCGTGATCGCCATCGGCGCGCGGCTGGCGCTGGGTGCGTGGGGCGTGATCTAAATGCCCGCCACCTGCGCGATCAGCCGCAGCGCGACATAGAGGATCAACAGCCCGGTCAGCCGCCGGACCAGCGCCTCGCCCAGCAGCCGCGCTCCGGCGAACGAACCGATCTGCCCCCCACCAGCACGGCCAGCGCCAGCGGCCATGCGCCGGCGGCCGCACCGGCAAGCCCAGCCCCGGCCAGCTTCTGCACCTGCCCGGCCAGCCCGGCGAGCGAGTTGACCAGGATGAACAGCGACGCCGTCGCCGCCACCTGCCGCGGCGGTGCCCAGCGCGTCAGGTGCAGCACGGGGGCGAGGAAAATCCCCCCGCCAATGCCCACCAGCCCCGACAGATAGCCGATCCCCGCCCCGATCACCGGCTCGCGCCAGCGCGGGCGCCGCGCGTCGGGCGCGGACGCGGCGACCGGTTGCGGCGGGGCGAGCAGCAGGGCGAGCGCTGCGACCAGCAGCGACACGCCCAGCAGACCAAGGAACAGCCGCTCCGCCACCGGCGTCAGCCCGCCTGCCCAGGCAAAGGGGGCGGCGATGGCCGCCAAAGGCAGCGCCCGCCGCCAGGGCAGCTGCCTGACGGCGGCAAAGCGGATCGTGCCGCCGGTGACGACGATCAGATTGCAGCTGAGCGCGATCGCCGGCAGCAGCCGATAGTCAAAGCCCGACAGCGCCAGCAGCGCGGCATAGGTTGAGCCGCCGCCGAACCCGACACTGGCATAGAGCGCGGCGGCAAGGGCAAAGCCCCCGGCGAGCGGCCAGATGGCCGGCACCGCCGGGGCCGCCCAGGCAGGGCCGGGCATTGCCGCCGCCCTAGCCCGCCCGCGCCGGGCGCGTCACAGCGCGCCGTGGCAATGCTTGTATTTCAGCCCCGACCCGCATGGGCAGGGCGCATTGCGGCTGACCCGTCCCACCCACTGGGCAGGATCGTCGCCCAGCTCATTGCCCGTATCGGGCTGCACGATCTGCAGCGGCGGCAGGCGGGTGGTGACCAGCCCGTCAGGATCGATGCCAAGGCTGTCATTCTCGCCGGTCAGCGGATCGATATGGGTGGTGAAAATGTCGGGCATGGCGGGAAGCGGCGGGGCCGGTTCCTGCGGCATGAAGCGGGCAAAGGCGAGCGTGCGGGTCACGTCCTCGCGGATCACCTCCAGCATGCGCTCGAACAGTGCAAAGGCTTCCTGCTTATATTCGTTGATCGGCGTCTTCTGCGCATAAGCGCGCAGATGGACGACCTGGCGCAGCGCATCGAGCGTCGCCAGATGCTCCTTCCAGTGATGGTCGAGCGTCTGCAGCAGGATGCTCTTTTCCACCTGCGTCCAGGTGTCGGCGTCGAGATCGGCGGCCTTGGCCGCCATCTCGGCGTCGAGCATCGCGCGCAGCCGTTCCTCGATCATTTCCGGCTCGACCGCCTCTTCCTTCACCCAGTCGGCAATCGGCGCCTCAAGGTTCAAGGTCGATGCGGCCGTCTCGGTCAGCCCGGCCACGTCCCATTGTTCGGGATAGCTGCCCGGCGGGCAGGCGGCGGCGACGAGCGCGCTGACCGTGTCGTGGCGCATGTCGACGACGACATCGTCCAGCGTCTCGGCATCCATGATGTCGGTGCGCTGTTCATAGATCACCTTGCGCTGGTCGTTCATGACATCGTCATATTCGAGCAGCTGCTTGCGGATGTCGTAGTTGCGGCCCTCGACCTTTTTCTGCGCGGTTTCGATCGCCTTGTTCAGCCAGCGCGATCCGATCGCCTCGCCATCGGCCAGATTGGCGTTCATCATCTTGGCGAACATCGTATCGGGGCCGAAGATGCGCAGCAGATCGTCGTCGAGCGACAGATAGAAACGGCTGAGCCCGGGATCGCCCTGACGCCCCGAACGGCCGCGCAGCTGGTTGTCGATGCGCCGGCTTTCATGCCGTTCGGTGCCGAGCACGAACAGCCCGCCCGCCGCGCGCACCTTTTCACGCTCCTCGGCCACCTCGCGCTTGATCCGCGCAATCGCGGCCTCGCGCTCGGGGCCTTCGGGCAGATCCTTCAGCTCGTCCTCGATGCGGAACTCGACATTGCCGCCCAGCTGGATGTCGGTGCCGCGCCCGGCCATGTTGGTGGCGATGGTGACCGCACCCAGCCGCCCGGCCTGGGCGACGATATGCGCTTCCTGCTCGTGGAAACGGGCATTGAGCACATTGTGCGGCACATTGAGCTGGCGCAGATATTCCGACAGCATTTCGGACTTTTCGATCGACACCGTGCCGACCAGCACCGGCTGGCCCTTGCTCGAATGCTCCTCGATCGACTTGGCGATCGCGGCGAATTTGTCCTTGATGTTCTTGTAGAACTGATCGTCCTCGTCGACGCGGCTGACCGGCAGGTTGGTCGGGATGGTGACGACGTTCAGCTTGTAGATGTCGTGGAACTCGCCCGCCTCGGTGGCGGCGGTGCCGGTCATCCCGCCAAGCTTGGGATACATGCGGAAATAATTCTGGAAGGTGACCGAGGCGAGCGTCTGGTTCTCCGGCTCGATGTTCACGCCTTCCTTGGCCTCGACCGCCTGGTGGAGCCCGTCGGACCAGCGCCGCCCGTCCATCATGCGGCCGGTAAACTCGTCGATGATGACGACCTTGCCGCCCCGCACGATGTAATCGATGTCGCGCTTGAACATCACATTGGCGCGCAGCGCCTGATTGAGGTGATGGACGACCTGGGTGTTTTCGAAATCATACAGGTTCGCGCCGTGCAGCAGGCCCGCGCCCTCAAGCAGACGTTCGGCCTTTTCGGTGCCGTCTTCGGTCAGGATGATCGATTTCTGTTTTTCATCCAGCTCATAATCTTCCGCCACGAGCTGCTTCACGATGGCATCGACCGCAAGATAAAGCTCCGACTTGTCGTCGGTCGGGCCGGAGATGATCAGCGGCGTCCGCGCCTCGTCGATCAGGATCGAATCGACTTCATCGACGATGGCGAAGTTGAACGGCCGCTGCACCATCTGGGCGCGGTCATATTTCATGTTGTCGCGCAGATAATCGAAGCCGAACTCATTGTTCGTGCCATAGGTGATGTCGGCGGCATAGGCTTCGCGCCGCTGCGTGTCGTTGAGGTTGGGCACGATCACGCCGACGGTCAGGCCGAGGAAACGGTAGACCTGGCCCATCCATTCGGCGTCGCGCCGCGCCAGATAGTCGTTGACCGTCACGACATGCACGCCCGTGCCGGGCAGCGCGTTCAGATAGGTGGCAAGCGTTGCAACCAGCGTCTTGCCCTCGCCGGTGCGCATTTCCGCGATCTCGCCGCGGTGAAGCACGATGCCGCCGATCATCTGCACATCATAATGGCGCTGGCCGAGCGTGCGGCGCGCCGCCTCGCGCACCGTGGCAAAGGCTTCGGGCAGCAGGCTGTCGAGGCTCTCGCCGCCCGCCAGGCGCTGGCGGAACAGCACCGTCTGGTTCGACAGTTCGGCGTCGGTCATCGCCTCCATGTTCTTTTCGAACCCGGCGATCCGCGCGATGATCGGCTGGAGCGACTTGACGTAGCGGTCGTTCGACGACCCGAAAATGGCCTTGGCGATGGCGCCGAGCATGGGATGATCCTGTCTGCAATCGAAATGGTCGGGAAATGCGGGCATCGGGCGCGCACCCGCGCCCGGCCGCCGATACTGTCCTGGCGCCGGCAGAAGCTGCCGGCCCCGCCCGGCTATTCGCGCCGGCGCACCAGGGCGGGCCGCAGCCCGGCGGGCAGCATGGCGGCGCGCAGCGCCGGGACGATCGCGGTGATCCGCCGCGCATCGGGGCGGCGCGGCAGCCGAAGCGCCGGGCGCGCCGCGCGCACCGTCCATGCCGCCGCCTGCACGGCGGCGCGCGGTGCCGACACCATCGCCACCTGTTCCCCGCGCGCACCGGCATCGACCCGGTGGCCGCCAAGGCCGGTCAGTCCGGCAAACAGGGCAGTGAGGAGCAGAAACAGTTCCAAGGGCGTCGTCATCCTTGTTGCCGGGCATCTGCCCGCGCACCGGCGGACATAATCGTCCCCACGCGCTTCGCCAATGTTTTTCATAACCGGCGCAAGCAGCCCGCCATAGCCGGGCGGACATGAACGCCCGGTCAACGCGCCGGGGGGGTGCCCCGGTTGCCCGGTCTTGCCAGCCGGGTCGCCGCACGTCATGGCGCAGCCATGTCGACCAGCGTCTCCCCCCTCGCCCGTCCCTTTCCCGATCTGCCGCCGGTCGCCGGCGCGACGCCCAGCGTCGCCCGCGCCGGTTACAAGGACTGGGACCGCAACGACATCACCCTGCTGCGCCTTGCGCCCGGCACGGCGGTGGCGGGCGTGCTGACGCGCAGCCTCTGCCCCTCGCCCGAGGTCGAATGGTGCCGGGCGGCGCTGGCCGGTGGCCGGGCGCGGGCCCTGGTCGTCAATGCCGGCAACTCGAACGCCTTTACCGGCGCGCGCGGCCGCGCGGCGGTGGATGCCGTCACCGCCCGCGTCGCCGAACGGCTGGGCTGCCGGGCGAACGAGGTGTTCGCCGCCTCGACCGGGGTGATCGGCGTGCCGCTGCCGATCGACCGGGCCGAAGCCGGCATCGACGCCGCGCTCGCCGCGCCCGCCTGCTCATGGCACGCCATGGCAGAGGCCATCGGCACCACCGACACCTTTGCCAAGGGCGCGGCCGAAACCGCCATCGTCGATGGCCGCACCGTCACCCTGGTCGGCGTCATCAAGGGATCGGGGATGATCGCGCCCGACATGGCGACGATGCTCGGCTTCATCATCACCGATGCGGCGGTCAGCCCGGCCTTCCTTCAGGATGCGCTCGCCGCCGCCAATCGCCGCAGCTTTTCCTGCATCACCGTCGATGGCGACACCTCGACGTCGGACACGGTGCTCGCCTTTGCAACCGGTGCGGCCGGCAATGCGCCGCTTGATGGCGACGACGCGCCCGGCGCCGATGCGTTCCGCGCCGCGCTGGATGCGCTGTGCCGCACGCTTGCCCAGCTGGTCGTGCGCGACGGCGAGGGCGCGGCCAAGTTCATCACCGTGACGGTCGAAGGCGCGACCAGCGACGACAGCGCCCGCCGCGTTGCGCTCAGCATCGCCAACTCGCCGCTCGTCAAGACGGCGGTGGCGGGCGAGGATGCCAATTGGGGCCGGGTGGTGATGGCGGTCGGCAAGGCCGGGGAACCCGCCGACCGCGACCGGCTGGCGATCCGCTTCGGCGCGACGCTGGTCGCCCGGTCAGGGGCCGCGGTCGAGGGCTATGACGAAGCCCCGGTCGCCGCGCATCTGAGGGGCGAAGAGGTCGAGATCGGCGTCGATCTGGGGCTGGGCAGCGGCCGCGCGACGGTTTGGACGTGCGACCTGACCCATGGCTATATCTCGATCAACGCCGATTATCGCAGCTGATCGCGGGAGAGGTTTTGGGGGGGTGTTTGTGGTGCGGGGGTGTTTGCTGCGCGCCTGACGGCGCGGGGCGAGTTGTTTGTGCTGCGCCTTACGGCGCAGGGGCGGCACCGGCCCGCTCCCCCACCCGGCCTCCCATAGCGTAACCTGCCGTTGGGAGGCCGGGTGGGGGAACGGGCCGGTGCCGTTCTTCCCGAACAAACAACTCCCGGTGCCGCCCCTGCGCCGTAAGGCGCAGAAAAACGCCGCTCCGCCTTACAGCTCGCCTTCCAGCCAGCCCTTGATCTGGCTCTTGGGGCAGCGCCCACCTTGGTCGCGGCGGCGACGCCGTTCTTGAACAGGATCATCGTCGGAATGCCGCGCACGCCATATTTGACCGGCGCGTCGGGGTGATCGTCGATGTTGAGCTTGGCGATAGTCACCTTCTCGCCCAGCTCGTCCGACAGCTCCTCGAGCGCCGGGCCGATCTGCTTGCACGGGCCGCACCATTCGGCCCAGAAATCGACCAGCACGGGCTTATCGGCCTTGAGCACATCGGCCTCGAAGCTGGCGTCGCTGATTTCCTTGGTTGCCATCATGAATCTCCTTTTGAAGACCATTTAGGCAGTTGCACGGCCCCGCTCAATGCCGCGCGCCCAAGCATCGCTGTCAGGGCTGAAACACGGGCTTGAAGCGGTCGAGCGTCGCCGCATCAAGGGTCAGCAGCACGGGCGCGGCCGTGTAGAGCAGCCCCGCCTCGATCCGCCGGCCGGGAAAAATCTCCGCCAGCGCGGCGGCATAGGCCGCCATCTGCCGCAGATGCGCCTCGGGCGCGTCGGCCAGCGTCATCGGCGCGCGGCGGCTGGTCTTGAAATCGACGACCAGCACCCGGTCCTCAGCGACGCACAGCCGGTCGACCGTCCCCGCCACCACCCGCCCGGCAACCACGGCGGCGATCGGCGCTTCGGCCAGGGCATCGGGCGCGAACACCTCGGCAAAGCGCGGATCGGCGATCACCCCGCACGCCTGATCGACCAACATCACCCGCAGCGCGGCATCGGCCACCCCGCCCGCGCCGGCCAGCCAGCGGTCGGCGGCCATGCGCCGCTCAGCCTCAACCACCGCCGGCAGCCGTTCGAACAGCGCGTGCAGCAGCCGGCCGCGTTCGGCGGCGGCGCGAAGCGCCGGGCCGGGCGGCGGGTCGGCGGCGTCATCCTCGCCCAGCGCCGACGGGGCGAGCGGCCGGGGCGGCTGCGCCTCTGCCGGGGCCGGGCGCAGCAGCCAGTCGGGCAGCGGTTCGGCGGGCGCAGCCGTCTCTGCCTGCTGCGCCGCACCGTGCGTGGCGCCAAACGCCTCGGGCCGGTGCCCGGCCCATTCGCGCCGCACCCCGCCGGTCTCGTCGGCGGCGGGGGCATCGAGCGCGGCCATCGCCCGGTCGACCGCGCCATACCAGCTGTCGGCCGGCACGCGGCCGCGCGCACGCGGGCCGAGCGCCCCGCCGATCACCAGCCGCTGCTCGGCCCGGGTCATCGCCACATAAAGCAGCCGCCAATGCTCGGCGCGGTCGCGGCGCTCGGCCTCGGCAATGTCGGCGGCCAGCGCGGGCGGCACCTCGGCCTTGCGCGGCCGGAACAGCGGCAGCGGCGCATCAAGGCCCGGCGCGTGCCAGTCGATGCGCGTGCGGCGATTGGCATCGGGATCGGTGGTGGCATCGGCAAGGATCACCATCGGTGCCTGCAGGCCCTTGGACGCATGGGCGGTCATCACCCGGACCGCCGCCGGCTGGTGCGCGGGATCGCGGACAATCTCCACCTCCCCCCGGTCGAACCAGTCGAGAAAGCGTTGCAGCGACGGATTGGCCTGCCCCTCAAAGGCGAGCGCGGCCGACAGCAGCTCCTCGATCGGGTCGCGCGCCTCCTCGCCCAGTCGCGCCAGCAGCCGGCGGCGGCCCTCAAGCGCCCCGGACAACAGCCCCTCGAAAAACCGGTAGGGGGTGACGAAATCAGCCGCATTCTGGATCGCGGTCAGCGCGTCGAGCGTCTCCCCGCCCCCGGCGCGCACCGCCGCCCAGAGCCGCCCGCGCCGGGGTGCGGCGATATCGAGCAGCCGCTCCTGGCTCCAGCCGATCAGCGGCGAGACAAGCAAGGCGGCCAGATTGAGATCATCATCGGGCTGAAGCGCAAACCGCGCCGCCGCCAGCAGATCGCGCACGGCGAGCGGCGCATTCAGCCGCAACCGGTCGACCCCGGCCACCGGCACGCCTTCGGCATAAAGGCGCGCGACGATCAGCGCCGCCAGGCTGCCGCGCTTGCGGACAAGGATCATGACGTCGCCCGGCGACAGCGGCCGCACCGCGCCATGGCCGCCGCCGCCGATCATCAGCGGCCGGGCATCCGCGCCGATGCCCAGCCATTGGCGCAGCCGCCGCGCCAGCGACGCCGCCCAGATCCGCTCCGCCCGGCTAACCCAGCCTTCCTCGCCGGCATCGCCGCCAGTCCGGGGCCCGTCGCCGTCCCCCTCGCCGTCCCCCTCGCCGCCGCCATCATCGCCGAACTCATCATCGACGCCGGCATCATCCTCGCTGGTCTCCGCATCGCCGTCCCCGTCGATGGTCAGGCGGACCGGGGGCAGCAACGTCACCAGCCCCGGGCCGGGACGCGCGCTCACATGCGGCTCGAGCGCGACACCGTCGCCCAGCGCGCCGTCGGGCAGCCGGGCGATGGTCTCGTCAACCAGTTCGAGCACCGCCGGGGCGGAGCGGAACGACCGGCTGAGCGACAGATCGGCAAAGGCCTGGCCCGCCGCCTCGGCCAGCCGGGCGAATTCGTCGCGCGCGGCGGCGAAAAAGCGCGGATCGGTGCCCTGAAAGCCGAAAATCGCCTGTTTATAGTCGCCGACCGAAAAGATGGTCCGCGTGCGCGCGCCGCGCGCGCCCTCCCCGGCGAAGAACTCGGCGGTCAGCGCGCGGACAATGTCCCATTGCCGGGCATTGGTGTCCTGCGCCTCGTCGACCAGCACATGATCGGTCGTCTGATCGAGCTTGTAGCCGATCCACTGGGCGATGCCCGGCTGGTCGAGCAGGCGCAGCGTGGCGCGGATCAGATCGTCGAAATCAACCCGGCCCGCCGCCTCCTTCGCCCGCGCCCAGGCCTCGGCATAGGCGCGGCCGGCGGTGAGCGCGGCGGCAAAGCCATCGGCCAGCCGCGCCGCGCCGACCGCCGCGATCAGCGCCGCCGTGCGCTCGAACAGCCGGGTCGCGAGCGGGCGATAGCTGTCGATCTGCGCCTTGGGCGCGCGGCCGGGGGCAAAGGACTGGAGCTCGCCCTTGGCGGTCGCCCAGACCAAATGCAGATCGGCAAGCGTTTCCGCCCGCCCGGCGGGATCGCGCGCGCGCCACGCAGCGATGGTGTCGGCGCGCGCCAGGCCGGTCTTGGTGCCCCAGTCGCGGTTGAGCGCGGCGAGCATCGCCAGCCCGTCCATGTCGAACGCGTCATCGCCAAGCTCGGCAGCCAGCCAGGCGTGGATGTCGCCCGCCGGCAGGTTGAACGCCTGCCGCATGAACGCGCCGATATCGGCGGGCAGCTGCGCCAGCGCCTCGGGCGCGCGCGCCGCTTCGCGTAGAAAGCGCTCGGTGCCGTCCTCGCCCAGCCGCTCGCTCAGCGACTGCAGCGCGCCGATCAGCGCATCGCCGCGCGCATCGGCTGCCGCGACCAGATCGGCCAGCACCTGCCGGGCAAGCGCTGCTTCCTCGCGCCCTTCGAGCGGACGGAAGCCGGGTGCCAGCCCCGCCTCGAGCGGAAAGCTGGCCAGCAGGCTCTGCGCAAAGGCATGGATGGTCTGGATCCTGAGGCCGCCGCCGCGCGCGTCGAGCACCCGTGCAAACAGGCTGCGCGCCCGGCCGATCAGCGCCGCATCGAGATGCTGCTCGCCCAGGTTGAACAGCTCCTTGCGCAGATCGGCCTCGCTCAGCCGCACCCAGTGCGCCAGCCGCTCGCTCAGCCGGTTGGCCATTTCGGCGGCCCCCGCCTTGGTGAAGGTCAGGCACAGGATCGCCGCCGGGTCGACATGCGGGCGCAGCAGCAGCCGCAGCACGCGGGCAACCAGCACCTGCGTCTTGCCGGTGCCGGCCGAGGCCGACAGCCACACCTGCCCGCGCGGATCGGATGCGGCCCCCTGTTCGGCCCCCAGCCGGGGCAGCGGGCGGATCATGCCGCCCCCTCGCCGCTGTCGCGGCCATACCATTCGTCGAGCCGCATCAACTGGTCATAATCGCCATAAGGCGCGCGTTCGGGATGCAGCTTGGCGGTGAAGGCATCATCGCCGGTCAGCCAGCGCCCGACCGCATCGGCAAGCTGATGGGCGGCATGGGCGACGAACGCGTCGTTGCGCACCCGCCCATATTTGCCCGCCGGATCGACCGGCGAGCTGATCGCCCCGAACCCGCCCTGCTTGTTGCGGGCAAGCGACCAGTAATCAAACGCCAGCGCCTGCCCCTCAATCCCGTCAAACCCGCCGCGCTCCGCCATCAGCCCGATCAGGCCAAGCTGCTGGGCGAAACCGGCGCTGACCGTGCGGCCATTGGGCGCCGCCCCGGTCTTGTAATCGATGATCGCTAGCCCGCCCCCGGCCAGCCGGTCGATGCGGTCGGCGCGGCCCGACAGGGTGATGCCGGCAATCTCGATCTGGCCGCGCGCCTCGACCGCGATCACCTGCCGCCCCTCGGCCATCTGCGCGGTCATGGTGGCGGCGATCCAGTCGATCGCCGCCATCAGCCGGGGCTGCCACAGCGCGCGCAGCAGCGGATGCGCGCCAAGGGCGGCGAGCATCGCCTGCGCCCGCCCGTGCAGCCGCGCCGGATCGCCGCCATCCTCGAGCGACCATTTTTCCAGCACGTCATGCACCATCGTGCCGCGCCAGGCGGGGCTGGGTTCGGCATCGACCGGCTCGATCCGCCGCAGCCGCAGCATCGCCTGCGCGTAAAAGGCGAAGGGATCGGCCTTCAGCCGGTCAAGATCGGTGACCGACAGCGCGCGCGGGCGCGCGGCGACGGGCGGGCGCGGGGCCGGACGGGCAGCCGGCTGCACCCGGTCAGGCCGGTCGAGCCGCGCCGCCCAGCCGGCCAGATGCCCGGCGCGCGGCAGGCCGCCGGTCAGCGCCTCCAGCCGCAGCCACAGCCGCGAGGCAACGGCAGGGCCGCGCGCATCGCGCGCCGCGCGGGTGATCAGCAGCTGCGGCGCGCCCATCGCCCCGGCAAAGCCGTGCGCCGCAAGGCCGATCCGCGTCTCCAGCCCCGGCAGCCCCAGATCGGCGCGGATGCGCGGCGCCAGCCACGGATCGGGCGGCGGGGCCGCCGGCCAGACGCCCTCGTTCAGCCCGCCCAGCACCATCAGATCGGCCTGTTGCAGCCGCGCCTCGATCAGCCCCCAGATGAAGATGCGCGGATGGCCGCCCTGGGGCGGGCGCACCGCGACCGCATCCATCAGATCGGCAAGCAGCGGCGCAAGCGCATCGCGCGTGATCGCGGCGGGGCCGGCGGCGGCATGATCCTCGATCCGCGCGAGCAGATCCGCCGCCGCCCGGCCAGCGGGGCGCGCCCAGGCCGCATCGCCGGCCAGCCGATCAGCCGTCTCGCGTACCGCCGCCACCACTGCGCCGAGCGACAGCGGGCCTGCAAGCGCCTCGGCCAGCGGCGCGAGCAGCGCGGTCATCTCCGCATCAAGCCCGAGCGCCGCCAGCCCCGGCGCGGGGCGCGGGCCGCGCAGCCTCAGGTCGAGCGCGCGCACCCGGTCGAGCCAGGCCGCCCGCCCCTCCCCGGCGCGGACCAGCGGATGCTTGAGCAGCGCCAGCAGCGCGGTGGGCGCGAAATCCTCGACCGCCGCCTCGATGATTGCGCGCAGCAGCGTGCCCGGCGGCGTGCGCGACAGCGGCTGCCCGGCAGAATCATCGGCCTCGATCCCCCAGCGCCGGAGATGGGCGACCACGCGCTGCGCGAGCCCCCGGTCGGGCGTCACCAGCGCCGCCGTCCGCTCAGGCGTCTCCAGCGCCTCGCGCAGCGCGATCGCGATCGCCTGCGCCTCCTCCGCCGGGGTCGCGACCTCGAGCAGGCGGATGCCCGCCCGGTCGCGGTCCTTGGCGGCAAGCCCGGTCCATTTGACCGTCGCCTCGGCGGGGGCGAGCGCGTTCGAGATCAGGCGGCTGCGCCCGGCGCGCGCGGCATGGCCGCCGCCCCAGCGCCAGCGCACCACCTCATCCCGGCCAATGCCCATCCGGTCGAGCAGCAGCTTCAGATGATATTGGGGATGCGTCTCGATGGCGCGCGGCCGCACGCCGGTGTCGGGATCGGGATCATGCGGGCCAAGCGAATCCCATTCATCGCGCGGCATCGCGATGTCGAGCGCGTCGAACACCACCGCGCCGCGCGGCGACAGGGCGATGGTGCGCAGCAATGCGGCAACCGCCGGGGCGGCGGTCGAAATGCCTGCGGCGATGACAAAGCCCGGCGGCGGCAGCTCGCGCCAGCGCCGCGCCGCGCGGTCGAGCAGCCGGTTGCGCCGGTCGGCCAGGTCGATCCGCCCCAGCCGCGCCAGTTCCGCCGGCCAGCGGGTGAGCACCAGTTCGAACAGGATCAGCGACCGCGCCCAATGCGCCGAAAGCTGGTCGCCGGGATCGAGCGCCGCCAGCCGGGCGGGATCGATCCGTTCGACATGCAGCTGGTCAAGCGTGCGGCCAAGCTCTGCCGCCAGCCGCATCGCCTCGGCAGCGCCGGGCGCGCCGCCCGCCCGCCGCTCCGCCTCGACGATCAGCCGGGCAAGGATCAGCTGGCGCTGCAGCGGATCAATGGCCGGCGGCACCGGCTCGACCGACCCGATCGGATCGAGCAGCGCGCCCAGCCGCTCATCAAGGTCGATATCGCCGACCGGGACCAGCCGGGGCAGCAGCAGCCCGCCTTCGGCGCGGCGCACAAATGCGTCGGTGATCGCACGCGCGGCGCGGCTGTTGGGCGTCAGGATCACCCCCTGGGCCAGCGCCAGCGGATCGCCGCCATGGCGCGCCATCACCCCCGCGACAAGCGCGTCGGCGAACGACCGGTGCGGGGGGATGGTGAAGACCTGCGGGCGCACGCCCGGATGGTTAGCGCGGGCAGACGCCGGCGTCATCCGGCCAAGCAACCGAAGCGGTGCCAAAATGTCTGTCGTGCCGCATTTTCCGAGCCGCCGGGTGAGGCCACCCGGCTCGAAAATGCTCTATTCGCTGGCGAGCATCGCCTCGGCGCGCTTGACCGCTCCGGGGGTGCCGACATCGAACCACAGGCCGTTATGGACGATGCCAAAGGCGCGCCCGGCGGCAATCGCCCGGTCCCATAGCAGGTTGAGCGAAAACGGCTCCTCCGCCACGCCCGCGAACAGGCGCGGCGACAGGATCTGCACGCCGGTGAACACGAACGGGGCCATGCGCATCGACCGCCGCCGCGACAGCCGGCCCAGCCCGTCCATGTGGAAATCGCCGCGCCCCTGATGGCAATGCGCCCGCGCCAGCGGCACCAGCAGCAGCAGCGCATCCATCGTGTCATCGTCGAACCGGGCGGCGAGCGCGCGGATCGAATCGACCGGGCCGTCCACCCACAGATTGTCGCTGTTGACGACCAGGAACGGCGCATCCCCGATCAGCGGCAGCGCCCGGACGATCCCGCCGCCGGTTTCGAGCAACCGGGCGCGCTCGTCGGACACCAGAATGTCGAGGCCGTGGACCCGGTGCTTCAGATGCGCCTCAAGCGCATCGGCCAGATAATGGACGTTGACGACCGCACGGCCGATGCCCGCCGCGCGCACCCGGTCGAGCGCATGGTCGAGCAGCGTGCGGCCCGCCACCTCGACGAGCGGCTTGGGCCGGGTCGCGGTCAGCGGGCGCATGCGCTTGCCCAGCCCCGCCGCCAACACCATCGCCGTGCCGGGCACCGCCGCATCGGGCTGGGGCCGGATCGCCATCGGGCGGGCATAACGGCTCATTGCACAACGGCTCCCGCCCGCTTGTCGGCAGGCACATTGCGGTCGAACCAGGCGCGCACCGGGGCCAGCGCCGGATGCGCCAGATCGCGCTCCAGATACCGCCAGACGCGGGGCAGCAGCTCCAGATAGCGGGGCTTGCCGTCGCGCCGCGCCAGCCGGGCGAAAATGCCGATGATCTTGGCGTTGCGCTGCGCCCCCAGCAGCGCATAGGCGGTGGCGAAATCGCCCGCCGGATCGGCGGCGGCGGCATAGCGGGCGAACATTTCGGCCTCGACCGCCTCGGGCACGTCGCGGCGCGCATCCTGCAGCAGCGAGACCAGATCATAGGCCGGATGCCCGGCCAGCGCGTCCTGGAAATCGAGCAGGCCGAGCCCGTCCACGCCGCTGCGGCCGGCGATCAGCATGATGTTTTCGGCATGATAATCGCGCAGCACCGTGACCGACCGGTCATCGACGATCGGGGCCAGCGCCTCGGCCCAGGCGGCGCGGTAGCCGTCCGCATCGACGGTCAGGCCGACAGCGGGCGCATACCACTCGGTGAACAGAGCGGCCTCGCGCAGATATTCAGCCGCGTCATAGGGGCGCAGACCCTCGGCGGCGGGATGGCGGTGCAGCTGGACGAGCAGGTCGATCGCCGCGCCATAGACGGGCCGTTCGGTCGCCGCATCGGCATCGACGGTCTCGCGCATCCGCACGTCGCCGAAATCCTCGATCAGCACCAGCCCGCGCGCAAGATCGGCGGCAAGCGCGCGCGGTGCGTTGAGGCCGATGGCGTTCAGATGCCGGGCCATGGCGATGAACGGGCGCGGATCCTCATGCGGCGGCGGCGCGTCCATCAGAACGGCCCGGCCATGCGGCGCGAACACCCGGAAATAGCGGCGGAACGACGCATCGCCGGCCAGCGGCTCGATCCGCGCATCGGGCCAGCCGGCGCTGGCGAGAAAATCGGGCGCGGCGGCAGGAGGAATCATCGGCGGGCGATTCTGGGGTTGCGGAGACGTCAGGCTGGCCATCGCGCTTCCCATGCCGCCGGCAGGCCGAGTGTCAAGGCGCGGCCGCCGCCCTCAACCGGCGCGATGCGAATGCTGAGCGCCCCGGCCAGCAGCGGCGACGCGCCCAGCCGTTCGGGCCATTCGATCAGCAGCAGATGGTCATGCGCCAGATCATCAAGCCCAAGCTCCGCCGCCTCGTCCGGATCGTCGATCCGGTAGAGATCGATATGCGCGACCTCGATCCGCGTCTCGGGCGGGGCATAATGCTGGACAATCGCAAAGCTGGGGCTGGGCGCTTCGCCCGCCAGCCCGAGCGCGGCCAATATGCCGCGCGCCAGCGTCGTCTTGCCCGCCCCCAGATCGCCGGACAGCGCCACGACATCGCCCGGCCGCAGCCGTGCTGCGAGCGCCGCGCCGAAATCGAGCGTCGCCCGGTCGTCAGCCAGATGGATCGGCGTCACCCCCTCAGCCCCGCGGCAGCTCGACGGTTACGGCGGTCCCCTCGCCGGGGGCGGAAATCAGCGTCAGCTCGCCGCGATGCGCCTCGACGAACTGGCGCGCCAGAGGCAGGCCAAGGCCAAGCGACGCGCCACGCTCGCGCGCCTCGCCGCTGCGGCTGAACCGGTCGAACGCGCGCGCCTGCGTGCCCGCATCCATGCCCGGCCCGTTGTCGGACACGGTGATGCGCGCATGATCGCGGTCGCCCTCGCCCTTCAGCATCACCTGCCCGCCCTCGGGCGTGAAGCGCACGGCGTTGCGCAGCAGATGATCGAGCGCCTGGCGCAGCCGCCGGGCATCGCCGCTGACCGTGCCGAGCGACGGGTCGAGCGCGACCTCGAAGCCCAGTTTTTTCTCCGCCGCCTGGGGCGCGATGGCGGCCGCCGCCTCGCGCGCCAGCCGGGCGAGATCGACCGATTTGCGTTCAAGCGGCAGCGCCCCCGCCTCGCTCTGCGTCAGGTCGAGCACATCGTCGATCAGCGTCCCCAGCCGGGCGACCGATTCGAGGATTGCGGTCACATAATCGCCGGCAATCGGGCTCAGATCGCCGGCATAGCCGCCGGCCAGCATCTCGGCGAACCCGCCGATCGAGGTCAGCGGCGTGCGCAGTTCATAGGACATGTTGGCGACAAAGGCGGTCTTGACCCGGTCGGCGGCCTCCAGCGCCTCGTTCTTCTCGCGCAGCGCCGCCTCGATCCGGCGGCTGTCGGAAATGTCGAGCATCGTGAACAGCGCATTGCCGTCGGGCAGCGGCACGGCGGCGAACTCGAAATGGCGGCCATCCTTCATCGCCACCCGGCCGCTGCGCTGCTTGCGCTCGATGGTCGCGACGCGCACCAGCTCGCGGATCAGCGCGGCGCGCGACGGGTTGGCGAGCATCCGCGCCGCGGTTTCGGCGAGCGCATCGACGCGCGGATGACTGGCAAGGAAGGCCTCGTCGAGCGCCCAGACCTCGCGGAACTTCTGGTTCCACAGCTGCAACCGGCCATCGCCGGCAAACACGCCGATCGCCTCGAACAGATTGTCGAACGTCGCCGCCCGCACGCGCAGCAGCGTGTCACGGGCGCTGGCGAGCGCGACCTGCTCGGTCCGGTCCTCGAAGATCAGCAGCAGCCCGCCATCGGGCAGCGGCTGGGCGACGACGCGCAGATGCGTGCCGCCCGACAGGATCCAGCTTTCCTCCTGCCCGTCCGACGCATCGGTGAACCAGCCGCGCTTCTCCTCGCGCCAGGCGCGGAAATCGCGCACTTCGGGCAGCCGGCCGGATTCGCGCATCCGTTCGAGCACGCGGTCGAACTCCGGCCGGTCGGCCAGCCAGTCGGGCCGCATCGCGAACAGGCGGACAAAGGGCTGGTTGTAGAAGATCAGGCTGCGGTCGGGGCCGAACTGGGCGACGCCCGCCGACAGCCGGTCGAGCATGTCGCGTTCCGCCTCGACGAAGCGCTTGAACGCCGCGCGCGACTGTTCCAGCTCCTCGACATCGATCGCATAGCCGGCGACCCCGGCATCGCCCAGCGGCACATCGACGACCAGCAGGCTGCGGCGTTCGCCGGCAATCGTCGCGGGCACGACGCGCGACACGCTCTCGCCGGTCTCGCGCGCCGAGGCGGCGGCGGCGATCGGGTTGCGGCCCGGCGCCATTTCGACCAGCTCCAGCCCGCGCGTCACGACATCGGCGGCGCTGTCGGCCTCCACCGCCTTCACATAGGCGCTGTTGACCAGCGTGAGCCGAAGGTCGGGGCCGCGATGCCACATCGGAATGGGCGACGCCTCGATCAGGCCCGACAGCGCCTCGATCGCCTTGGCCAGCCGTGCCGCCTCGTCGGTCAGCCGGCCGATCTCGGCCTGGCTTTCGGTCGCGTCGAACACCCACAGCACCACCGCCCCCGCCGGCGCGACGGCATCGGCGGCGGGGGCCCCGCGCACCAGCAGCGTGCGGGTCGATCCCTGGGCGCGCACCGCGCGGGCGAACGGCCGGCCGGCATGGCGCGCGGCATCGATATCGGCGGCGATGGCGGCGACATCGTCCGGGTGCAGCCCGGCACCGGGGCCGCCCAGCGCCTCAAGCCGCTCCGGCGTGTCGGGCAGGCCCAGCCAGTCGGCGAGGCGCGGCGGCGCATCGATCGCGCCGTCGCGGTGGATGACGACCGGCAGCGCCGGGGCCGAATCGAGCAGCGCCTGGATGCGCTGGCCATGACGGGAATCATCGACCGCGCGCGCCCGCCGCTTCAGCCCCGACCACACCGCCCATGCAGCCGCCCCCAGCCAGAGCGCGAGCAACGCGCCGGCGGCGGCCGCGACAGGGGGCGTCAGGACGAGCATGGCGCGCGTCTAGAGACTTTGCGCGCCCGCGCCAACGGCAACCAGCGCATCACCCGCCGGTCGCGCCCGGGCCGGTTGCGCCAAGGCCGGACAAGACCGCGCCCGATCCCGGCGCGCCGTCGATCCGCCGATAGGCGGCGACCCGACCGGTCGCACGGTCGCGCAATGTCATGCGCCCGCCCTCGATCAGCACCAGATCGGCACGCGCGGGCGGGCGCGCCGCGATGTCGCGCGCCAGATCGGCGGTGAGCGCGGCCAGTCCGGCATAGCCCGGCTCCGGGGTGACATCGACCTTGGCCAGACGCTCGGTCAGAATGCCATCGGCCAGCCGCCATTCACCGGTCGCGCGCACGGTGAAGGGCAGGCCGCCCGCTGGCAGCCGCTCACCGAAAATCGCCAGCCGGGCGCGGTAGCTGAGGCTGCCATCGGCGCGATATTCGGTCTCCCCGCCACTGGTTTCGGTGCGATAGCCTTCACCGGCAAAGGTGGCGGGCGCGTCGCTGCGCCAGCGCCCGACAAAAGCGGCCGGGGGAGGAGCCGCCGTGACAGAGTTTCCACCCCCGGCGGACTGACCACCCGCGCCCGCCCGGTCGCCGTCCTCGACGGCGCAGCCGGCGGCGAGCAGGCCCGCCGCCAGCATTGCCGCCACGCGCATCATGCGGCTGCGCTCCGCGCGACCTCGGCGCGGAAATGGGCACGGATGCTGACCTTGTCGATCTTCTCGGTGCCAAGCTTGGGCAGCGGTTCGGCGACGATCCAGATGCGCGCCGGGATCTCGAACGCCGCCAGCCGGGGTTCGAGGAATGCGGTCAGCGCCTCTGCGGTCAGCGTCTCGCCCGCACGCGGATAGACGACCGCCCCGGCACCTCGCCGAAGCGCGGATCGGGAAGCGCGAACACCGCCGCTTCGGCAACGCCCTTATGCTCGTAGATCGCGGCCTCGACCTCCTGGCAGCTGATATTCTCGCCGCCGCGGATGATGATGTCCTTCTTGCGGTCGACGATGAACAGATAGCCGTCCTCGTCCAGATAGCCGATGTCGCCGGTGCGGAAGAAGCGGTCGGCGGTAAATGCCGCCGCCGTCGCTTCGGGGTTCTTGTAATAGCCCTCGAAGTTGCAGATCGAACGGATGCACACCTCGCCGCGCGCGCCCTGGGGCTGGGGCTGGCCGGCATCGTCCATGATCGCCAGCTCGACGAGCGGGAAGGATGCGCGCCCGGTGCTGTTCGGCTTGGCGAGGTAATTGTCGCGGAAGTTGCCGCAGCCCACGCCGTTGGTCTCGGTCAGGCCATAGCCGATCAGCGGCTTGGCCCCGCCCATTTCGTCGTTGATCCGCTTGACATGCTCGACCGGGCGCGGCGCGCCGCCGGCCGCCATGTCCATCACCGATGACAGGTCATATTGGCTGCGGTTCGGATGGGTCAGAATCTCGTAGCTCATCAGCGGCACGCCGACGAAATAGGTCACCTTTTCGCGCTCGATCAGGCGCATCGCCTCCTCGGCGTCCCATTTCGCCATGATCACGAGCTTGCGGCCCATGGCGAAGCTCTGCAGCATCACCGGCACCTCGGCGGTGACATGGAACAGCGGCACGTTGAGCAGGGTCGCCGGCTGCAGCGTCGGGGCCTGGCCGTCCTGCATCATCAGGTTGAGCGAAATCAGCGTCTGGGCAAGATAGTTGAACACCCCCTGCACGACCGACCGGTGGGTCGAAATCGCGCCCTTGGACTGGCCGGTCGAGCCCGAGGTGAACAGGATGGTCGCGATGTCGTCGCCGCTGATTTCGGGCAGCGGCGTGTCCGCCCCGCCGCCGGCTGCAAGCAGCGGCGCCAGCGCGTCTGCAATCGGCAGGCCGACATCGACGGTCACCACACGCGCACCATGATCCTGGCCCTCAAGCCGGCGGGCGCGCGGCGGATCGGCAAGCACCAGGCCGGTGTCGCTGTCCTTGAGCGCATGGGCCAGTTCCGGCCCCTGCCACCAGCCATTGAGCAGCGTCGCGACGCCGCCGGCCATCAGCACGCCCATATAGAGCACGATCCAGGCCGGCGCGTTGCGCGCGGCGATGCCGACATGATCGCCCGGCTTGACGCCCCAGCCCGCAACCAGCGCCCCGGCAACCGCGCGCGCCTGCCCATAGACCTGGGTAAAGCTCAGCCGCTCATCGCCGCAGACCAGGAAATCCTTGTCGCCATGCTGGGCGCAGAAATGCGCGAAATAATGCGGCAGGGCGGGCGGCGCCGACGCGATCACCGGATAGGACAATCCGTCCTTTTCGTGCCGGCCAAGGGGCAGCATCCCGCCCTCCCCGGTCAGAGCGGCCATGATCTGATCGATGCGGGTGTCGAGCGCGGACGCCATATCTCTGTCTCTCTCCTCTTTCTCGTTGGGCTTTCCCGGATGCCTCACTATGAAGGCGCAAACCGTTCGGGGAAAGCCTTGATCCTGCATCTTCTTGCCGCTTCCGGCGCGTATCTCAACTTCGATTCGCTCGGCCTTGATCCGGTGGCGGTCGATCTGGGGTTCTTCACCATCAAATGGTATTCGCTGGCCTATATCGCGGGCATCATGCTGGGCTGGTGGTATCTGATCCGGCTGCTGGGCGAACCCGGCGCGCCGATGGCCCGCCGCCATGCCGATGATCTGGTGTTCTATGTGACGCTCGGCATCATCCTGGGCGGGCGGCTGGGCTATGTGTTCTTCTACCGCCCCGAAATCCTGTCCAACCCGATGGATGTGCTCAAGCTGTGGGAAGGCGGCATGTCGTTCCATGGCGGGCTGATCGGGGTGATCGTCGCGGTCACCCTGTATCTGCGCAGCGCCCGGCTGAGCTTCAGGGGCACGTTCGATTATGTGGCCATGTGCGTGCCGTTTGGCCTGTTCTTCGGGCGGCTCGCGAACTTCGTGAATGGCGAGCTGTGGGGCCGGCCGACCGATGTCGCCTGGGCGATCATCTTCCCCCGCGCCGGGCCGGAGCCGCGCCACCCGAGCCAGCTTTACGAGGCCGGGCTTGAAGGGCTGGCGCTGTTCGCGCTGCTCTGGTGGCTGTTCTGGAAAACCGGCGCGCGCCACCGGCCAGGGCTGATCGCCGGCTGTTTCCTGCTCGGCTATGCGCTGGCGCGCACCGCGCTTGAGCGCGTGCGCCAGCCCGATCAGGGGCTGGAAAACCTGCCCTGGGGCATGACGATGGGGCAGACGCTGTCGGTGCCGATGATCGCGGTCGGCCTCTATCTGGTGCTGACCGCGCTGCGCGGACCGGGCGTGAAGGGCGGGATGAACGGCGGCGCCAAAGCCGGCGCCTGACGCCTGCCCCACCCGACAGCCCCGCTTCGCATCCACGGGCGTCGCACATCCTTCACAAATCGTTAACGGCGGCGTCACGCCAGACTGGTCTGCCTCTTGCCGGGGTTAACCATTTCAGGGGTGTCATCCGATGCGATTCGGCCAGTTGGCGGTTGCGACCGCGCTTTCCATGCTGCTGCCTGTGGCGGCCCATGCCGCGATCACGTTCGTGCCGGGCACGGACGGCCGCGCCTTCACCGTGGCGGGCGATGCGACCGACCTGTCCGGGCTGGGCGGATCGGCGACCGACAGCCGGCTGGGCGCGTTCGGATCCGACCTGTTCTATGACAGCGCGTCCGACACCTATTTCGGCGTCGCCGACCGCGGCCCGGGCGGCGGCGTGCTCGATTTCACGCCGCGCATCCAGGGCTTCAAGCTCGACATCGATGCGAACAGCGGCGCGATCCGGGGGTTCCAGCTGGTTTCGACCACCCTGCTCAGCCGCGCCGACGGCCAGTTCTTCAACGGGAAGAATCCGGGGCTGCTCAACGGCAATCCGTCGGTCCTCGGCCTGTCGTTCGACCCGGAAGGGCTGACGCGGCGCGCCAATGGCAATTTCCTGCTCGCCGACGAATATGGTCCGTCGCTCTATGAGTTCAGCCCGAACGGCGTGTTCATCCGCGCCTTCACCCCGCCGGCCAATCTGATCCCGCGGCGCAGCGACGGGACGATCGACTATGTCGCCGGGCGCGGCACCATTGTTTCCGGTCGGCAGGACAATCGCGGTTATGAAGGGCTGACCCTGTCGCCCGACGGCACCCGCGCCTATGCGGTGCTGCAGGACCCGCTGGTCGGCGAAGGATCGGGGGGCGACGGCCGCCGCAGCCGCAATGTCCGCATCGTCGAATATGACGTGGACAGCGGCGAGCCGCTGCGCCAGTTCATCTACCAGCTCGAATCCCGCGACGACATCAATGCGCGCATCCCCGGCACCGCCAATGATTTCGGCGCGACTGCGCAGGGCCGCAACATCGGCGTGTCGTCGATCACCGCGCTCGCTGATGGCAGCTTCCTGCTGATCGAGCGCGACAATCGCGGCCTTGGCGAAGCCGATCCGACAGCGGCGCTGCCGGTCGGGTCCAAGCGCGTCTACCGCATCCGCCTTGACGGGGCGACCGATGTGTCGGGGGTCAGCCTTGCCGGCACCAACGACCTGCCGGCGGGGGTGGTCCCGGTGCAGAAGTCGCTCTATCTGGACGTGGCCGCCGCCATCGGGCCGAACAATGTGGCCGGCGAGAAGCTTGAGGGGCTGACGTTCGGCCGCCAGCTTGCCGATGGCAGCCTGAACATGATCCTGATCACCGACAATGACATGTCGGTCAACCAGCCCGATGGCAGCACCGAACGCTTCGACGTGTGCACCAGCGGCCCGGGCGGCAGCTTTACCCTTGTCCAGATCGGCGCCGCCTGCCCGGCAGGACAGTCGCTGATCCCCACCACGCTCTATTCCTTCCGCGTCAGCGGTGCGGACGCGGTCGGCGTGGTGCCGGAACCGTCGAGCTGGGCGATGATGATCAGCGGCTTCGCGCTGGTCGGGCTGGGCTTGCGCCGCCGGGCGACACGGGTGCGTTTCGCCTGAGCGCAGGCCCGGCTTTCCGGGCATCGCGGGTCTGGAGCGGCTGCCGGATCGGCCGCTCCAGCCTTTTGATCCGGGGCGTTGTGCAGGGCGCCGGGTGATTCCACCCGGATTGAAAATGCTCTAGGGGGCCTGGTGTCGACAAGCCCCCTGACCTGCGCGGATGCGATCGCGGCGGCGATCGCGGTCAACGGCCCCATTCCGGTCGCCGACTTCATGGCCGCCGCCAACCGCTATTATTATGCCACGCGCGATCCGCTGGGCGCGGCGGGCGATTTCACCACCGCGCCCGAAATCAGCCAGATGTTCGGCGAACTGATCGGCCTGTGGCTGGCCGATCTGTGGGACCGGGCGGGTCGCCCCGATGTGCATTATGTCGAACTGGGGCCCGGCCGGGGGACGCTGGCCGCCGATGCGCTGCGCGCCATGGCGCGTGCCGGGCTGACCCCGCCTGTCCATTTCGTCGAAACCAGCCCGGTGCTGGCAGCGGCGCAGCGCGCGCGCGTGCCCGGTGCGACCAGGCATGACGATGTCGACGCGCTGCCCGCCGACCGGCCGCTGCTGATCGTCGCCAACGAGTTTTTCGACGCGCTGCCGGTGCGCCAGCTGATCCGCACGGCAGCGGGCTGGCGCGAGCGGCGCGTGGCCTGGGCGCATCCCCTGTTCGTGCCGGTGGCGGGCGGCCCGCCGCTCGACGCGCTGATCCCCGCCCATCTTGCCGATGCGCCGCCGGGCAGCGTGATCGAAACCTCGCCGGCCAGCGTCAACATCGCCCGGCGGCTGGCGCGGCGGCTGGCCGATCAGGGCGGCGCGGCGCTGATCGTCGATTATGGCTATGAAGGGCCGGCGGTCGGCGACACGGTGCAGGCGCTCAAGGCCCATGCCTATGCCAATCCGTTCGAAGATCCGGGTGAGCGTGACCTGACCGCCCATGTCGATTTCGCGACCCTGGCCGAAGCGGCGGTGGCCGAGGGCGCGCGCGCCTTCGGCCCGGTCGATCAGGGCGTGCTGCTCGACCGGCTGGGGATCGGCGCGCGTGCAGCCGCACTCACCGCCGCCCAGCCCGCCCGCGCCGAGGAGATTGCCACCGCGCGGATGCGGCTGACCGATGCCGGCCAGATGGGCACGCTGTTCAAGGCGCTGGCGCTGACCGCGCCGGCCTGGCCACAGCCCGCCGCGTTCTGAAGGCCGAGCCGCCCCGATGATCCTCTACCGCACCCCCACCATCGCCGACGGGCCGGAGCTGGCCGAGATGGCACGGACAAGCTTTGTCGAAACCTTCGGGCATCTTTACCGGCCCGAGGATCTCGACGCTTTCTGCGCCGCCGCCTTCGGGCCGGACACCGGCATCCCGGCCCAGCTGCATGATCCGGCGCTGTCGTTCCGGATCGCAGCGGTCGACGGACGCATCATCGGCTTTGCCAAGCTCGGCCCGCGTACCCTGCCGGTCGAAAATGCCGATCCGCGCGCGATGGAGCTGCGCCAGCTTTACGTCCTGTCACCCTGGCACGGCCAGGGCGTCGCCCAGACGCTGATGGACTGGACCATCACCACCGCCCGCGCCGCCGGGGCCCCGCAGCTCTATCTGTCGGTGTTTGTCGACAATCACCGCGCCCAGCGTTTCTACCAGCGCTATGGCTTTGCCGATATCGGCCGCTACAGCTTCATGGTCGGCGCGCATGAGGACGAAGACCGCCTCTACCAGCTGGATCTTGCCTGATGACGATCTCTGCCCCGCCCCCGATGATGGCCCCGTGCCGATCCGCGCCGACCAGCTGGGGGCGGTCCCGCACGGCTTTTTCGGCCGCCTGGGCGGCGTGTCGACCGGGCCGGTCGCCGGGCTGAACGCCGGGCTTGGCACCGGCGACGATCCGGCGGCGGTCGCGGAAAACCGGCGGCGGGCGGCGGCGGCGGTGCTGCCCGGCGCGCCGATCGTGTCGCTCTATCAGATCCATTCGGCCGATTGCGTGCGCGTCGACCAGCCCTGGGCCGAGGCGGAACGGCCGCGCGCCGATGCGCTGGTGACCGACCGGCCGGGGCTGCTGCTCGGCATCGTCACCGCCGATTGCGCGCCGGTGCTGCTCGCCGACCCGGCAGCGGGGGTGGTCGGGGCCGCCCATGCCGGGTGGAAAGGCGCGCTTGCCGGGGTGACCGACCGGACGGTCGCCGCGATGGTCGCGCTGGGTGCGGTGCCGGAGCGGATCATTGCCGCCATCGGCCCGACCATCGCGCGCGCCTCCTATGAGGTGGACGAGGATTTCGCCCGCCGTTTCGAGGCCGAAGATCCCGCGAACGAACGGTTTTTCGCCAGCGGCCGGCCCGGCCATTGCCAGTTCGACCTTGAAGCCTATCTGGTCGCGCGGCTGGCAGCGGCAGGGATTGGCCGCATCGCGGCGCTGGGCCTCGACACCTATGCCGATGCCGACCGGTTTTTCAGCTTCCGCCGTGCAACCCATCAGGGCGCGCCCGATTATGGCCGCCAGATCGCGCTGATCGGCCTTGCCGCCGGGGTCCGGGACTGAAAGTTTCGCTTGGGCTTCGACAAGCCGGGCTTTGTCCGGCTAAAGCGCGGGCAACAACAGACATCCGCCCTGGAGACGAATCCCATGTCCGCAACCGAAACCGAAGCCGAGCTGTCGGGCGCGACGCCCCGCCGCAAGCCCAAGCCGCCGATCGACACCATCAACGGCCGCAAGCTCAAGCCGTCGACGCTGATGATGGGCCATGGCTATGACCCGATGCTGTCGGAAGGCTCGCTGAAGCCGCCGATCTTCCTCACCTCGACCTTCGTGTTCGAGAATGCGGCCGCCGGCAAACGCCATTTCGAGGGCGTGACCGGCAAGCGCCCGGGCGGCGCGGAAGGGCTTGTCTATTCGCGCTTCAACGGCCCCAATCAGGAAATCCTCGAAGACCGGCTGAGCGTTTGGGAAGACGCCGAAGAGGCGCTGACCTTTTCCTCGGGCATGTCGGCGATCGCGACCCTGTTCCTGTCGATGGTCCGCCCCGGCGACACCATCGTCCATTCCGGCCCGCTTTATGCGGCGACCGAAACGCTGATCGCCCGCGTGCTCGGCCGCTTCGGCGTGCATTTCCTCGATTTCCCGGCGGGCGCGACGCGGGCCGAGATCGACGCGGTGCTGAGCAAGGCCGCGACCGGGCGTGTGGCGCTCATCTATCTGGAAAGCCCGGCCAACCCGACCAACGCGCTGGTCGATGTCGAAGCGGTCAAGGCCAGCCGCGACGCGATTTTCGGCACCGGGCCGGATGCGCCGCCGATTGCCATCGACAACACCTTTCTCGGCCCGCTGTGGCACCAGCCGCTCAAGCACGGGGCCGATCTGGTCGTCTATTCGCTGACCAAATATGCCGGCGGCCACAGCGATCTGGTCGCGGGGGGCGTGCTTGGCCGCAAGGCGTTGATCGATCCCATCCGCATGATGCGCAACACCATCGGCACGATCACCGATCCCAACACCGCCTGGATGCTGCTGCGCAGCCTTGAAACGCTGGAGCTGCGCATGACGCGCGCCGGGGAAAATGCCGCGCGGGTGTGCGCGTTCCTGCGCGACCATCCCAAGGTCGACCATGTCGGCTATCTGGGCTTTCTGGAGGGCGACCGGCAGGCCGATATCTACAAGCGGCACTGCACCGGCGCGGGCTCGACCTTCTCGCTGTTCCTGAAGGGCGGCGAGGCGGAGGCGTTCCGGTTCCTCGACGCGCTCAAGATCGCCAAGCTCGCGGTCAGCCTGGGCGGCACCGAGACGCTGGCCAGCCACCCGGCGGGCATGACCCATTTGTCGGTGCCCGAGGAACGCAAGCAGGCGCTGGGCATTACCGACAATCTGGTGCGGATCTCGATCGGGGTCGAGGATCCGGACGATCTGATCGCCGATTTCGATCAGGCGCTCGCCGCGATCTGATCGTGCGTCCGGGCCGGGCGACATGGCGCGCCCGGCCCGGAGAGTCTTGCCCCGGCAGGCATATTGACCGACTAGAGGCAGGATGAACGCGCCAGCCGATCCCGTCCCCGGTGGTTTCGACCTGATCGACGCAGCCGACGGACGGATCGTGCGGCTGAACGGCGCGCTGACCCTGGGCGGGCTGGGCGACCTGCCCGAACGGCTGGCGGCAATTGGGGGTCCGGTCGACCGGCTCGACCTGTCGGCGATCACCCGGATCGACACGGTCGGGGCATGGGTGATCCACCGGTTCGCAGCCGCCAGCGGTGCGGCGGTCGCCGGGGCAAGCGCCGATGCCGCGCGGCTGATCGAAACGGTGGCCGAGGCGCACCAGCCGGTCAAATGCCGGCCCGATCCCCTGCCCCCGTTTTTCCGCGTGCTTGAGGAAATCGGCACCGCGACCGCCCAGGCCGGGCGGACGCTGCTGGGGCTGCTCGCCTTTTTCGGCGCGATGATCAGCGCGCTGGGATCGGTGCTGCGTCACCCGCGCCGGTTCCGCTGGCATGCCGTCGTCCAGCGGTTCGAGGTGGTGGGCGTCGCCGCGCTCGGCATCATCGGGCTGATGAGCGTGCTGATCGGCATCGTCATCGCGCAGCAGGGTTCGGTCCAGCTCGCCCAGTTCGGGGCGGAGTTTCTGACCATCAACCTCATTGGCCGCATCACGCTGCGCGAACTGGGTGTGCTGATGACCGCGATCATGGTCGCCGGCCGCTCCGGGTCCGCCTTTGCCGCGCAGCTCGGTACGATGAAGCTGACCGAGGAGGTCGATGCCATGCGCACGATCGGCGTGTCGCCGATGGAGGCGCTGGTGCTGCCGCGCGTGCTGGCGGCGGTGGTGATGATGCCGCTGCTCGGCTTTTATTCGTCGGTGGTCGCGATCATCGGCGGCGGGCTGTTCTGCTGGGTGTCGCTCGACATTCCGCCGATCACCTTCGTCCAGCGGCTGCGCGAGGTCGTGCCGATGACCGATCTGTGGGTCGGGCTGGTCAAGGCACCGGTGTTCGGCGCGATCGTCGCCCTGACCGGCTGTTTCCAGGGGATGCAGGTCAAGGGCGATGCCGAACAGGTCGGGCTGCGCACGACCGCCGCCGTCGTGCAGGCGATCTTCCTCGTCATCGTCCTCGACGCGTTCTTCGCCGTCTTTTTCGAGCGGATCGGCTGGATATGAGCGCGCCGCCGGTCATCTCCGTCAGGGGGCTGCGCACCGCCTTCGGCCCGCAGGTCGTGCATGACCAGCTGGACCTGGAGGTGCGCCGGGGCGAGATTCTGGGCGTTGTCGGCGGATCGGGCACCGGCAAATCGGTGCTGATGCGCTCGATCATCGGGCTGCAGCAGCCCGAGGCCGGCGAGGTCGAGGTGCTGGGCGTGCCGGTTACGGGCGCGGGCGACGACGCGCTGCTCGACATCCGCAAGCGCTGGGGCGTGCTGTTCCAGGGCGGGGCGCTGTTTTCGACGCTGACGGTCGCGGAAAACATTCAGCTGCCGATCCGCGAATTCTATCCTGGGCTGAGCCCGCAGCTGCTTGACGAGATCGCCGCCTACAAGATCGTCATGTCGGGCCTGTCGCCCGAAGCCGGGCCGAAATATCCGGCCGAACTGTCGGGGGGCATGAAAAAGCGCGCAGGCCTTGCCCGCGCCCTCGCGCTCGATCCCGAATTGCTGTTCCTTGACGAACCGACGGCGGGGCTGGACCCGATCGGCGCGGCACGGTTCGACGAACTCACTTTGTCGCTGCGCGACACGCTGGGGCTGACCGTGTTCCTGATCACCCATGATCTCGACACGCTTTATGCGATCTGCGACCGCGTCGCGGTGCTTGCCGACCGGCATGTGATCGCGGTCGGGACGATCGATCAACTGCTGGCCATGGACCATCCATGGATCCAGGAATATTTCAACGGTCCGCGTGGGCGGCAGGCGGCGGCGGCAGTGACGGCGCACCCGGCGGGCGGCGGCGACCATGTTCGGGATAAGGACAAAGGCTGATGGAAACCCGGTCCAACCATATCCTGGTCGGCTCGGTCGTGCTGATCCTGCTGCTCGCGGTCGCCGTGTTCACGATCTGGCTGGCGCGGGTGTCTGACGGCGGACGCAAGGTTTACGACATCTTCTTCAAGCAGTCGGTCGAAGGGCTGGCACAGGGCTCGGCGGTCAGCTTTTCGGGCGTGCCGGTCGGCCAGGTGCAGGATATCCGCATCTGGAAACAGGACCCGGATTTCGTCCGCGTCCGCATCTCGATTGCCGAAGACGTGCCGATCCTGCTCGGCACCACGGCAAGCATCCAGGGCAGCTTTACCGGCGTTTCGACGCTGCTGCTCGAAGGCGCGAAAAAGGGCGCGCCGCCGATCACCGAAAACGGCCCCGCCGGTGCGCCGGTGATCCCGACCAAGCCGGGTGGGCTGGGTGCGCTGCTCAACTCCGCGCCGCAGCTGCTCGAGCGGCTGTCGACCCTGACCGAGCGGCTGACCGAGACGCTGTCGGACCAGAACCAGAAATCGATCGGCAACATCCTGCGCAATGTCGACCGGCTGTCGGGTTCGCTCGCGGATCGCGGCCCCGAAATCGCCGCGACGCTCGCTGAAACGCGGGTGGCCGTTGCCCAGGCCGGCAAGGCCGCCGAGGAGATCGGGCGGCTGGCCGGCACGACCAACCAGCTGCTCGACGAACAGGGCCGGCCGCTGCTGGCCGAACTGCGCAGCACGGTGGCGCGCACGCGCGGGACGCTCGACAGCGTCGATGCCGCCATCGCCGATGCGCGGCCCGGCCTGCAGACCTTTTCCAACCGCACCATCCCCGAAATCGGCCTGCTGGTCCGCGACCTGCGCGACCTGTCCGAAGGGCTGAACGGCGTTGCCGAACGCCTGAACAGCGGCGGCGCGGGGTCGCTGGTCGGCCCGCGCAAACTCCCCGATTATGAAGGACGCTGACCGCATGACCGCCACGCGCCCGCTTTTCGCCCTCGCCCTGTTCGCAGGCCTTGCCGGCTGCATCAGCCTGGGCGAGGAGCCGCCCGCGCGGCTGCTGACCCTGGCTGCGACCGACAGCGCCCCCGCCGGTCCGGGCGGGCCGGTCGCGCCGGGCACGGCGATCACCATCATGATGCCGCTGGTGCCCGCCAAGCTCCAGACCACGCGCGTGCCGGTGCAGGCCAGCGCGACCGAGATCGCCTATGTCAAGGACGCGCACTGGGTGGAGCCGCCCAACCGGCTGTTCCGCCGCCTGCTGGGCGAGGTGATCGCCGCGCGCACCGGGCGGGCGGTGCTCGACCCGCGCCAGTTCGCCGCCGATCCCGGTCTGCGCCTGGGCGGTCAGCTGAGCGAGTTCGGCGTCGATGGCGAAGGCCGCGCGGCGGTCGTGCAGTTCGATGCCGAGGCGATGGGACCGGCGGGGCTGCGCACCCGCCGCTTCATCGCGCGCATGCCGCTGGCGCGGATCGACGGCCAGAGCGTCGGCCCGGCGCTCAACCGCGCCGCCAACGATCTGGCCGGGCAGGTCGCCGACTGGCTGAAGGACGATCCCCCCACCCGGCCCTGAACGCGCATCGCTGAGCCGGACCGGTCAGCCGCACAGGCTGGTCAGGCGAGGCTTTTGCTCACCTGTTCGAACACGTCGCGCGACAGGCCGGGCACGGCGAGGATGCGGTTCAGCTCGGCGGTCATCAGCGTCGCCCGGTCGGGATCGAACCGCCGCCAGCGGCCGAATGGCGGCACCATGCGCGCGGCGGTCTGCGGGTTGATCGGATCGAGCGCCAGGATCATGTCAGCGACAAAGCGATAGCCCTGCCCATCGGCCTGGTGAAAGGCACGCTGATTGGCGGCGAACGCCCCGATCAGCGCCCGCACGCGGTTGGGATTGGCGAGCGTGAAATCCGGATGCGCGGCGAGCGCGATCACCGCCCGGAGCGTATCGGGCCGCGTCGACAGCGCCTGGGTGGAAAACCATTTGTCGATGACCAGCGCATCGCCGCGATAGCGGTCGTAAAACGCCGCCAGCGCCCGTGGCCGTTCCGCCGCATCGCTGCTCGCCAGCGCCGCGAGCGCCCCCTGCCGGTCGGTCATGTTGTCGGCAGCCTCGAACTGCGCCCAGGCGCGCGCCGCCGCATCCGCCGCACCCGCCGCGAACATATAGCTGAGCGCGATCGTCCTCAGCCGCCGCCCGCCCTTGGCCGCCGGTGTGAGTTCATAAGCCCCGGCCTTCAGCCGGTCGTGCAGCCCGCGCCAGTCATCGACCAGCGCGCCGCCGATCGCCGCGCGCAGCCGCTCGCGCGCGGCATGCACGGCCTCCGGGTCGATCGCGGGCAGATGATCGCCGACAAAGGCCTCGCTCGGCGGCAGCACGGCTTCGGCGACAAAGGCCGGATCGCGCGCCGCATCGCCCAGCACGTCGCGCATCGCGGCAATCACCGGGGCGTGATCGATGCGCCCTTGCAGATCGGCAAGGATCGTATCGAGCATCAGCTGCTGCAGCGCCTCATACCGCGCGAACGGATCATCATCATGCGCCGACAGCAGCGCCAGATCGGCGGCCGGGCGCGTCGTCTCGACGATCACCGGCGCGGAAAAGCCGCGGTTGATCGACAGCACCGGCCGCTCGGCCAGCCCCTCGAACGGGATTTCGGCCGCCGCATCCTCAAGCACGATCAGCCGTTCCTCGCCCAGCCGCCGGCCGGTTTCCGCCCCGAACAGCGCCACCCTGAGCGGAATGGGCATGGGCTGCTTGACCGGCTGGCCCGGCGTGGCGGCCAGGCTCTGCGTCAGGCGCAGCGTCGCCGCCGTGCCGTGATGGTCGAGCGTCGCGGTCACGCGCGGCGTGCCGGCCTGGCTGTACCACAGGCGGAAGCGCGACAGGTCGGCCTCCCCGCCCTCTTCGATCGCGCGGACGAAATCCTCGCACGTCACCGCCTGTCCGTCATGGCGGTCGAAATACAGGTCGCAGCCGCGCCGGAACCGGTCCCAGCCCAGCATGGTCGCCATCATGCGAATGAGCTCGGCACCCTTGTTGTAGACGGTCGCCGTGTAGAAGTTGGAGATTTCGATATAGCTGTCGGGCCGCACCGGATGGGCAAGCGGCCCGCCATCCTCGGGAAACTGGGCGGCGCGCAGCAGCCGGACATCCTCGATCCGCTTGACCGCCGCCGACCCCTGGTCGGCGGAGAATTGCTGGTCGCGAAAGACGGTGAAGCCTTCCTTGAGCGACAGCTGGAACCAGTCGCGGCAGGTGACGCGGTTGCCCGACCAATTATGGAAATATTCATGCGCGACGACACCGGCGACGGCGTCGTAATCGGCATCGGTCGCGGTTTCGGGATCGGCCAGAATATAGCGCGAGTTGAAGATGTTGAGGCCCTTATTCTCCATCGCGCCGAAGTTGAAATCGGCAACCGCCACGATGTTGAACACGCTCAGATCATATTCGCGGCCATAGACGCGTTCATCCCACGCCATCGACGCCTTGAGCGCCGCCATCGCATGGCCGGTGCGCGGCAAATCGCCCTCGCGCACCCAGATGCCCAGATCGACCCCGCGCCCCGAGCGGGTGATGAACCGGTCGCGATTGACCGCCAGATCGCCAGCCACCAGCGCGAACAGATAGCTGGGCTTGGGGAACGGGTCGCGCCACTGCGCCCAGTGGCGACCGCCCGGCAGGTCGCCGCCATTGATGCGGTCGCCATTGGCCAGCAGCACCGGATAGGTCGCCCGGTCAGCCTCCATCCGCACCGTATAGCGGCTGAGAATGTCGGGCCGGTCGGGGAAGAAGGTGATGCGCCGAAAACCTTCCGCCTCGCACTGGGTGCACAGCAGCCCGCCCGAGGCGTAAAGCCCCATCAGCTGGGTATTGGTCGCCGGGTGGATCACGCATTCGGTCTCGATCCGGTGGGCATTGCCCGGCAGGTCGATCAGGATGCGGTCGCCGTCGGTCCGCCACGTGGCGGGCACGCCATCGACGCGCAGCGAGACGAGCTTCTGCCCGCCGCCATCAAGCGCGAGCGGCATCCCCGCCCCGCTGTCCGCGCGCACCACCGACAGGGTGGCCCGCACCCAGGTCTCGTCGGCATCCAGCATGAAATCGAGCGCGACCTCGGGAACGCGCCAGGCGGGCGGCACATAATCCGCGCGGCGGATGATCGGCGGCGGGGCGGCATCGGGGCGTTGGACATCGGCCATGTCCCTGCCCTAATGCGGCACCTTCAGCGATGAAAGCCCAATCGGGGGGATCATGGCCATCCCAGGCGTCACCATCCGCCAGCTGCATTATTTCGCGGAGCTGGCCGCGGCCGGATCGTTCCGCCGCGCCGCCGACCGCATCGGGGTCAGCCAGCCCTCGCTGTCCGCGCAGATCCAGCTGCTCGAAGCGCAGCTCGGCTGCCCGCTTGTCGAACGCGGCGGCGGTGCCGCCTTCCTTACCCCCATCGGCCGCGAGATCCTCACCCGCGCCCGGACGATCCTCGCCGATGTCAGGGGCCTGTCGGACATCACCCTTGCCGATCCCGACGGACTGACCGGCACGATCCGCTTCGGCGCGTCGCCGACCACCGGCCCCTATCTGATGCCGCAGGTCGTCGCCCGGCTGCACCGCGACCATCCGGGGCTGAGGCTGCATGTGCGCGAGGGCAATCCGGACGAACTGCTGCGCGATCTGGCGATCGGCACGCATGACGTGCTGCTCGCCCAGCTGCCGATCAGCGGCGATGATTTCGTCGTCCGCACGCTGTTCCGCGAGCCGCTGATCCTGACGATGGCGACCGACGATCCGCTGACCGTGCATGACGAAATCGTGCCCGCGATGCTCGCCGGGCGCGAGCTGCTGACGCTGTCGCCGCAATATCGGCTGACCGACCAGATCCGCGCGCTCGGCGAACATGTGGGCGCGGTGGTGCTGCGCGATTATGAAGGGACCAGCCTCGATGCGGTGCGCCAGATGGCCGGCATGGGCATGGGCCTTGCCCTGCTGCCGGCGCTCTATGTCCGCTCCGAGATCCGCGACACCGACGATGTGACGACCCGGCCGCTCGCCTGGGGGCCGCTTTACCGCGATCTGGGATTGGTGTGGCGGCGCAGCGCCGGGCGCGCAACGGCCTTTCAGCGGCTTGCCGATATCGTTACCACCATCGGCGAGGTGATGACATGATAGGCTTTTCCTATCACATCGGCAATAATTTGCGATTTGATCCAATCACGCGGGATCGCTAGCTGCCGCGCGGCAGGCGACCCTTTTTCGCTTCGGGAAACATAATGGCCGCACCGACGACTGTTCGACTGAGCGACGTGATCCGCTGGGCAAGGCCCATTCTGGGTCCGGACAACCCCTATTTCTCGCTGGTGATCATCTATGGCATCGGCGTCGGGCTGCTTTCGCTCGCGATCCCGATTTCCGTCCAGCTGCTGGTCAACTCGATCGCCAATCTCGCGCTGCCGGTGCCGCTGTTCACGCTGGCGCTGGTGCTGCTGACGCTGCTGCTGATCTCGGCGCTGCTCGGCGCGCTCGCCAAATATATCATGGAGCTGTTCCGGCGACGGTTCATGGCGCGGATGGTGGCCGACATCACGCTGCGCGCCGTCCATGCCCAGAACCCGTATTTCGCCGATGAACGGCGCGACGATCTGTTCAACCGCTATTTCGACATCGTGACGATGCAGAAATCGATGCCGTCGCTGCTGATCGGCGGGTTCACGATCGTGCTGCAATCGACCGTGGGGTTCATCGTCACGGCGTTTTACCACCCGTTCTTTCTCGCCTTCAACCTGCTGTTCATCCTGGTGCTGTGGGTGATCTGGCAGCTCTGGGCGCGCGGCGCGATGACGTCGGTCGTCGAACTAAGCCACAAGAAATATGCGCTCGCCCACTGGCTTGAGAGCCTGGGCGGATCGAACGGCTTCTACAAATCGAGCCGTCACCTCGATTATGCGATGGACCAGACCGAGGCGCGCACCGCGGCCTATGTCGATGCGCATCGCCGGCATTTCCACTACGCCTTCCCGCAGACCGTGGCGCTGCTCGTCCTCTATGCGGTGGCGAGCGCCGGGCTGCTCGCGCTGGGCGGCTGGCTGGTCATCCAGAACCAGCTGTCGATCGGCCAGCTGGTCGCCGCCGAACTGATCATGTCGGGCATTTTCTACGGCGCCGCCTCGCTCGGCCCCTATCTCGACACCTTTTACGACATGGTGGCGGGGCTGGAGGAACTGTCGCTGTTCCGCGACATTCCGCAGGAGCGCATTCCCGATCGCTTCACCCAGGAACGGCCGCCCTCGGGCGCGCTCGCCTTTCGCGGCGTGCGGGTCGATCTTGGCAATACCGAGGCGCGGCTCGACCTTGAAATCACGCCGTCGAGCCGGCTGGTCGCGGCCGCGGCGCCGGGGATGGAGCGGCAGTTCTCGAGCCTGCTCAAGCATCATTTCGCGCCCATTGGCGGCATGATCACCGTGGGCGGCGCGGACATCAACGATTTCGACGTCTATCAGCTGCGCAGCGAGGTGATCGTCCTCAACCGGCCGACGATCGTGGAAAGCACGATCCGCGACTATCTGGGCCTGTCGCGCGCGCCGCGCGATCCGGTGCGCACGCTTGAGCTGCTGAAGCTGGTCGGGCTTGACCAGCGCATCGCCGAAATGCCGCAGGGCATGGACACGTTGCTGTCCTCGACCGGCTGGCCGCTGTCGATCGAGGAGACGATGCAGCTGAAGCTTGCCGGGGCGCTGCTGTCCGAGCCGCGCATCCTGGTGCTGTCGGGGCTTTACGACATGATGCCGGTCGAACGGCTGGCGCAGGTGTTCGACCATCTGCGCGACAAGCCGGTCACCCTCATCTATTTCTCGAACCGCCCGGAGCATGTGGCGCTTGACGGGTTTCTGTGGCTCGGCCGCAACGCCCAGACGATCACGACCGACCGCGCCACATTCGACGCGCTGCGGGCCGGCGCGATGGAGGACCGCTGATGCCGTTTCGCGCCGAGCATATGAGCCATTTCACCACGCTGAGCGGGATCGGTGTGCCGCGCCCGATGCGCAACCTGGCCATCATGCTGATGATCACAATCGTCGGCAGCATCATCTTCATGCTCACCGTTCCCTGGGTGCAGACCGCGCAGGGCGTGGGCACGGTGATCGCGCTTGATCCGCGCGACCGGGTGCAGAACATCACCGCGCTGGTGCCCGGCCGGGTCGAACGCTGGTTCGTCAAGGACGCACAGCTGGTCAAGAAGGGCGATCCGATCGTCCAGATCGTCGACAATGATCCGATGCTGCTCGACCGCATCCGCGCCGAACGCCGCCAGGCGGAAGCCGAGATCGCGGCCGCGCAGCAGGCGATGCGCGTCGCCCAGCTTGACGTCAACCGCATGGGCCAGCTCTACCGCGAAGGGCTGATGGCGCGGCGCGACTATGAACTCGCACAGATCAAGGTCGCCGATTATCAGGCGAAAATCGCCGAGAAACAGGCATCGATCAACGGGATCGACATCAAGCTCAACCGCCAGGCGGTGCAGATCGTGCGCGCGCCGCGCGACGGGCGGGTGATGAAGATCCTGGGCGCGGACAATGCGACGATGGTCAAGGCCGGCGAGGTGCTGGCGACCTTTGCGGTCGAGAACAGCCCGCGCGTGGTCGAGCTTTACATCGATGGCCGCGACGTGCCGCTGGTACGGCCGGGCCGGCGGGTCAGGCTGGAGTTTGAAGGCTGGCCGGCGATCCAGTTCAGCGGCTGGCCCTCGGTCGCGCAGGGCATGTTCGACGGGCGGGTGTTCGCGCTCGACGTCAATGCGTCGCCCAACGGGCTGTTCCGCGTGCTGGTCGAGGAAGCGCCCGATCGCCGCCCCTGGCCGCGCGAGCCGTTCGTCCGGCTGGGCGCCAAGGTGCGCGGCTGGGTGATGATGGATACGGTCAAGGTCGGGTTCGAGCTGTGGCGTCTGCTCAACGACTTCCCGCTGCAGTTCCAGCGTCCGGGCGACAACATCATGGACGTGGCGCGCGGCACTTCGGAAGAGGCCGATGAGGCGAAATAACGCGCAAGGCCGGATGCGGCTGTGGCTGCTGAGCGGTGCGCTGGGTGCGGTGCTGGTCGCCGGCCCGGCCCCCGCGCAGATGATCGCGCCGCTGCCACCGGTCGCCGCCGGCCCGGTCACGCCGCCGCCGGCCAGCGGGCCGCTGACGCTCGACGAGGTGCTTGAGGCGTCGCGCCAGCACCAGCCGCAGATCCTCGAGGCGCTGGCACGGGTGCGCGTCGCCGAAGGGCGGCGGCTGTCGGTCGAAGGCGCGTTCGACACGCTGTTTGCGGCCAGCGCCGACACCCGCCTGTCGGGCTTTTACGACGGCCGCTACCTGGAATCGAAGATCACCCAGCCGCTGCAGACCAATGGCGGCAATGTCTATGGCAGCTACCGCGTGTCGGGCGGGCGCTTTCCGACCTATGAGAATGAGAAGTTCACCAACGAGCTGGGCGAGTTCAAGGTCGGGGCGGTATTCGCGCTGCTGCGCGACCGGATCATCGACGAACGCCGCTTCGGCCGCACGCTGGCCGAGGGCGAGATCGAACTGGCCGATGCCGAACGGCTGATGATCGCCATCGGCGTCCAGGCGCGGGCGATCGAGGCCTATAACGCCTGGGTGGTCGCCGGGCAGCGGCTGCGCATCTTCCGCGACCTGCTGGCGCTGGCGCAGGAACGGCAGCGCGGCTTTCAGCGCGCGGTGGCCGAGGGGCTGCGGCCGCGGATCATCCTGACCGAGAATGAACAGAATATCCTGAGGCGTCAGTCCTTCGTCACCCAGGCCGAACAGGCGCTGGCGGTGGCGGCCAATAATCTGTCGCTGTTCTGGCGCAATGCCGATGGGCGGCCGATGCTGGCCGATGTCGCGCGGCTGCCCGATGCGCTGCCAGCACCCCTGCCGCTGCCGGTCGATCCGCGCTCTGGCCTGGTGCAGCGGCCCGACCTGCGCAATCTGGAGCTGCGGCTGAGCCTGGCGCGCGAGCGGCTGGCGCTTGACCGCAACCAGCTGCTGCCCCGGCTCGACGTGGCGGTCGAGGTATCACGCGATATCGGCGAGATCGGCGCGGGCGGGCGGTCGTTCGACGGCACCGAAAGCAAGCTTGGCCTGACGTTGCGCGTCCCGCTGCAGAACCGCGCGGCGCGCGGCCGGCTGATGCAGACCGAGGCGGAAATCGACGCCTTCCGCCGGCGCGGCCAGGCGCTGGGCGAACAGATCGTCGCCCAGATCGATGCGATCAGCATCGCCATCGGCGCATCGGCGCGGATCGCCGGGCTGGCGAGCGACGAGGCCGACCGGGCAAGCGCGATGGCAGCCGCCGAACGGCGGCGGTTCGACATGGGGGCGACCGACTTTTTCGTCGTCAACCTGCGCGAGGAAGCCGCCGCCGACGCACAGATCCGGCGCATCGACGCGCTGGCGCGGCAGATCCAGGCCCATGCCGACATGGCCGCCGCAACCGCCGACGCGACTGTGCTGAAGCTCTGACCGGGCCGCAGCGCCGACGCCCACTCCCCCGCCGCGCTGCCGGCACGCGCTGACCATCGCGTGCCGGACACGCGCCCGTGCCGCCGGGATTTCCCGCCCGCCGGATGTTTTGACCGGCCGCAAAATCGCTCTACAGCGGACCGGCGAAGGAAAAACACAAAGGGAGAGATGATGCGCGACGTGGTGATTTGCGAACCGGTCAGAACGGCGGTCGGCAGGTTCGGCGGGGTGTTTCGTGGCGTGGCGGCGGAGCGGCTGGGCGCGACCGTGGTGGCGGCGCTGGTCGAACGGGCGGGGCTCGCCCCCGATGCGGTCGATGATGTGCTGTTCGCGCAATGCTATCCCTCGATGGAAGCGCCCGCGCTGGGCCGGGTGGTCGCGCTCGATGCCGGGCTTGCCATCACTACCTGTGGCCTGCAGGTCGACCGGCGGTGCGGATCCGGGCTGCAGGCGATTGCCTATGCGGTGATGCAGGTCGCGATGGGTGCATCCGATCTGATCATCGCGGGCGGTGCTGAATCGATGAGCAACGCGCCCTTTTTCACGCATGACGCGCGCTGGGGCGTGAATGGCCGGGCGCTGGCGATCCAGGACGGGCTGGTGCGCGGGCGGCTGACCGCGGGCGGGCGCCATTATCCGGTGCCCGGCGGGATGCTGGAGACGGCCGAGAATCTGGCCCATGAATATGCCATTCCGCGCGCCGAACAGGATGAATATGCCGCCCGCTCCCACGCCCGCGCGGTGGCGGCGCAGGCGGACGGGCGCTTTGCCGACGAAATCGTGCCGGTTGCCGTGCGCACCAAGGCCGGGGAAACGCTGGTCACCCGCGACGAGCATCCGCGTGCCGACACCACGCCCGAGACGCTCGCTCAGCTGAAACCGGTCAGGCTGGCCGACGATCCGGGTGCGACGGTCACCGCCGGCAATGCCAGCGGCCAGAATGACGGTGCGTCGGCGGCGATCGTGACCACCCGCGACCGCGCCGAGGCGCTGGGGCTGAAGCCGCTGGCGCGCATGCGCAGCTGGGCGGTCGCCGGCGTGCCGCCGCGCACCATGGGCATCGGCCCCGTACCCGCGACCGCCAAGGCGCTGGCCGCAGCCGGGCTCGACCTGTCGCAGATCGACCTGATCGAGCTGAACGAGGCCTTTGCCGCCCAGGTGCTCGCCTGCACCCGCGAATGGGGGTTTGGCGCGGCGGATTTCGACCGGCTGAACGTCAATGGCTCGGGCATTTCGCTCGGCCATCCGGTGGGCGCGACCGGCGGGCGGATCCTCGCCACGCTGCTGCGCGAAATGGACCGGCGCGAGGCGCGCTTCGGGCTGGAAACCATGTGCATCGGCGGCGGCCAGGGCATTGCCGCGATTTTTGAGCGCGTCAACGACTGAGGATACCGGCTGCGGCACTGGCCCTATACTTTGACTGCGATCCATGTTATGAATGCAACACTTCGGGTTGAACTGTGTGCGTTTCGTTTCGGGTTCGTAATGAACAAGGGGAGTGCCGCAGCCATGTCTTTACCAGAGGATGTGACCGAAAATCCGGCCGTTCAGGCCCGGCGTTGCCGCAAACTGGCGAGCAACATGACCAACCAGTCGGATATCGATCTGCTCGAACATATGGCCGACGAATATGATCTGCAGGCCGACGCTGCCAGCGGCAGCAGCGCCCAATATTCGCAAAGACCAGAGCGCTAAGATCTCAGCCGCACTGTCGGAAAAAATCCCGCCGTCATCTCGATCGCAAGACCATCACGACCAACAGGATGGCAAGGTCTACACTCTGTCTGGTGTTCGGTTAACGGTGTTGATCATGCGTCAACTGGATCCTGGGCGACAGCCCGGCGGGCCAGCTATTTTGTCTACACAATAGGTATATATACGGAATAAATCCTCGCCCTGCCCTGACGTTAAACTGACAGGAAAGGGCCCGGAGATGCACACCGGCCGTACGGGTGGAGTTGGTCGCGAGTCATGTGGGTATCGGCGCTGCTTGACCACAGCGAAAGCCTGCGCGCACAGGCGCTGCGCTGTCGTGCGCTTGCGGCCGGGCTCAAGACCCAGGATGAAATTCAGCTGCTGATGCAGATGGCCGACGAATATGAGGCCGAAGCCGCCAATTGGGAGGCGCGCGCGTTGTCACGCAGCTCATCGGACAGCACCGAGGGCTGACCCTGTAACGCAGGTGGGCCGGTCGCCGCGGTCAGCCCCCGCCCTGCGTCGCGCTGGTATCACCCGACCCCGACAGTCTGACCGACCAGAACGTTGGGCCGGATCTTCCGGGGCGCCCGAACGAAGGAAAACCAACGCGACTGGCGCGGCCCGGGTGGCGGCAGGACCTATCGCGGCGGCGCAGCAGAGCGGCTTCCGATCCTGTGGCGTCAGCCCCTGTCCGCGCACATTGCCCGAACCGCCGGATGGATTTCCTGATCTTCCCGCACGCAACGAAAAATGCCGGACCAGCACAGGCTGGCCCGGCATTTTTGTGACCCCGGAGCTTTGCCGCTCCGGATGACGGGCAGGCCCGTCGATCAGTAGCGGTAATGATCGGGCTTGAACGGGCCTTCGGCACCGACGCCGATATAGGCGGCCTGTTCCGGGTTGAGCTTGGTCAGCTTCACACCCAGCTTTTCGAGGTGAAGCATCGCGACCTTCTCATCGAGATGCTTGGGCAGGACATAGACTTCGTTCTTGTACTTGTCGTGGTTCTTCCACAGCTCGATCTGGGCGATCGTCTGGTTGGTGAAGCTCGACGACATGACGAAGCTCGGATGGCCGGTCGCGTTGCCCAGATTGACCAGACGCCCCTTCGACAGGACGATGATCTTCTTGGCGTCCGGGAACTCGACTTCGTCAACCTGCGGCTTGATCTCGGTCCACTTCATGTTGGCGAGCGCGCCGATCTGGATCTCGCTGTCGAAATGGCCGATGTTGCAGACGATCGCCATGTTCTTCATCGCCCGCATGTGATCGAGGGTGATCACATCCTTGTTGCCGGTCGCGGTGACGAAGATGTCGGCGCGGGTCGCCGCTTCTTCCATGGTGACGACTTCATAGCCTTCCATCGCCGCCTGCAGCGCGCAGATCGGATCGATTTCGGTGACGAGCACGCGCGCGCCGCCGTTGCGCAGCGACGCGGCCGAGCCCTTGCCGACATCACCAAAGCCCGCGACCACGGCGACCTTGCCGGCCAGCATCACGTCGGTCGCGCGGCGGATCGCGTCGACCAGCGATTCCTTGCAGCCATAGAGATTGTCGAACTTCGACTTGGTGACCGAATCGTTGACGTTGATCGCCGGGAAGGGAAGCTTGCCGTTCTTGGCGAGTTCATAGAGGCGGTGGACGCCGGTGGTGGTTTCTTCCGACACGCCGCGGATGTTCTGGACGGTCTTGGTCAGATAGCCCGGACGCTCGGCCAGAAACCGCTTCAGCGTGGCGCAGAAGATTTCCTCTTCCTCGTTGGTCGGGGTGAACAGCGTCTCGCCCGCCTCGACGCGCGCGCCCCACAGCGCGAACATCGTGGCGTCGCCGCCATCGTCGAGGATCATGTTGCAGGTCGTGTCCTGGCCCCAGTCGAAGATGCGGACCACATAATCCCAATATTCCTCAAGCGTTTCGCCCTTGACGGCGAACACCGGCACGCCCGACGCGGCGATCGCGGCGGCGGCGTGATCCTGGGTGGAAAAGATGTTGCACGACGCCCAGCGCACCTGCGCCCCCAGCGCGGTCAGCGTTTCGATCAGCACCGCGGTTTGGATCGTCATGTGCAGCGAGCCGGTGATGCGCGCGCCTTTCAGCGGCTGTTCGGCGCCATATTCGGCGCGCAGCGCCATCAGGCCGGGCATTTCCGTCTCGGCGATCTCGATCTCCTTGCGGCCGAACGCGGCCAGGCTGAGATCGGCGACGACATAATCCTTGGGGTCGAGTTGAGTGGCCACGACGGTTTCTCTCCGGCAAACGAAAAAACGCGGCCGGCTGCGGAAATGCGGCCGGCCGGATGCGATCGCCCTTAGCGGCAGCACCCGCTCAAGGCAAATATAAAGATTCCTTTATATCCGCCATTCTCCCCGGATCGACAGGGCGGAGACGGCGGAAAAGAGGGTAAATGAAAACCTGCCGGCTGTCCCGACCGCGTCGCGCCGCAGTCCCACCAGCGCGCGCGGCTTAACGCCGCGACCGGGTCCTTTGCTGCGCGCGCGGCTTAACGCCGCGACGCGATGGCCAGCGGCGTGTCCGGCCCATTGCAGCGCGCGCCCGGCAGTGCCGGCTGCATGTCAGCGGCCTGAGCCAGTTCGACGAGCGCGGGCAGCGCGCCCTTCGCGCCCGCCGCCGCGCGCAGGATATTGCGCATATCGTCGCAGCCCAGCCCGGAAACGCCCGCGCCATAGCGGTTGGCGACCGTGGTGACATAGCGGTCATAGGCATCGAGCGCGCGCGCCGCGCCGACCGTGGCGGCGAAATGCTGGCGCAGTTCATCATTCACCCGCACCAGCGCCGGGCGGCTGTGCTGGACGAAGGCGTTATAATCGGAAACGAAATCCGGCGCGGCGCGGCGGCAGCGCAGCGCCTCGACCATCAGCATCGTATCCAGTTCGCGGACCTGCGCGGCACGGTAGGCGGCATCGCTCCAGCACGCTGCCTCGACAGGCGTTGCGAGCGCGGCTGCAGCGGCGAACAACGCGGCCCCTTTGGCGAGAAATGTCATCGACCGATCCTTTCGACAACCGGGACCGCAGGAGCGCGGCCCACCGCCAGACTGCGGCGGAAGGATCGGCCAGGATGTGAAAAGAAATGGTTAAACTGCGGCTGGCGACGATTGGGATCCGGCCGCCGCCGACGGGGCCGCGCGTTCGAACATCAGCACCTCATTGCCCTTATAGGGACAGGTGCCAAAGGGCCGGTAGCCGAGCGCTGCCGCCGTCGCCAGCGACGGCGCATTGGCCGGATCGATGATGCACACCGTGCGCGCAAAGCCATGCGCCGCCTCCGCCCAGCCGAGCACCGCCGTCATCGCCGCGCGCGCATGGCCATGCCCATGGGCTGCCGGGCGCAGCACCCAGCCCGCCTCGGGCGCGCTGTCGAACCGGCTGCCCAGCCCGCGCCGCCCCTCGAACAGCCCGACCTCGCCCAGCGCCGCGCCGGTGGCGCGGTCCTCGACCACCCACATGCCAAAGCCATTGGCGCGCCAATGGCCGATATAGCGCAGCAGCCGGTTCCACGTGTCTTCGGGGGCCATGGGCTGGCCGCCGAAATGGCGCACCACCACCGGATCGCGCCACAGATCAATGAGCGTTTCGGCATCTTCGCGGCGATGCGCCCTCAGCCGCAGCCGGTCGGTCAGCATCTCCGGGGCGGCATCTGGCATCAGCGTTCCGATCGGTGTGGCATTTGGGCGGCAACGACCCTAAACAGCGCGCCGACCGGAGTCATCCCGGCTCCGAGTCACCGCTGGAACCCGCCATGTTGGAACCCGCCCCGTCCGGCCCGATCGCCATTGCGTCCGACCATGCCGCCGTCGCGCTCAAGACCCTGCTTGCCGACTGGCTGCGCAGCGAAGGCCATGAGGTGATCGACCTTGGCACCGCGACCGAAGCATCGGTCGACTATCCCGATTTCGGCTATCGGCTGGCGCGGGCGATTGCCGCCGGGGATGCTGCGCGCGGGATTGCGCTGTGCGGATCGGGCATCGGCATTTCGATCGCCGTCAACCGCGAGCCGGCCTGCCGCTGCGCGCTGGTGTCGGAACCGCTGTCGGCGCGGCTGGCGCGCGAACATAATGATGCGAACGTCATCGCGCTGGGCGCGCGGCTGATCGGGCCGGACATGGCCAAGGCCTGTGTCGCGACGTTCCTGTCGACCGACTTTCTCGGCGACCGCCATGTGCGGCGCGTCAGCAAGCTGTCCACCCCCATCCTCGCCAAGGAGCCCGCATGAGCACCAATCCCGTCTCCCTTGCCCAGGTCCAGCCGGACGGTTTCTTCAGCCGCGGCCTTGCCGATGCCGACCGTGAAGTGTTTGCGGGCGTGGCTGCCGAACTGGAGCGCGAGCGTTACCAGATCGAGCTGATCGCATCGGAAAACATCGTCTCGCGCGCGGTGCTCGAAGCGCAGGGGTCGGTGTTCACCAACAAATATGCCGAGGGCTATCCCGGCAAGCGCTATTATCAGGGCTGCGCGCCGTCCGACACGGTCGAGACGCTGGCGATCGAGCGCGCCAAGCAGCTGTTCGGCTGCGGCTTTGCCAATGTCCAGCCGCATTCGGGCGCGCAGGCCAATGGCGCGGTGATGCTGGCGCTGACCAAGCCGGGCGACACGATCCTGGGGATGAGCCTCGATGCCGGCGGCCATCTGACGCACGGCGCCCGCGCCGCCCAGTCGGGCAAATGGTTCAACGCCGTGCAATATGGCGTGCGGCCCGACGATCATCTGATCGATTATGACGAGGTCGAGCGGCTGGCCAAGGAGCATCGCCCGACGCTGATCATCGCCGGCGGCTCGGCCTATCCGCGCATCATCGATTTTGCCCGCTTCCGCGCGATTGCCGACGAGGTTGGCGCGCATTTCCTGGTCGACATGGCGCATTTCTCGGGCCTGGTCGCGGGCGGCCACCACCCCTCGCCCTTCGGCCATGCCCATGTGGTGACGACGACCACGCACAAGACGCTGCGCGGCCCGCGCGGCGGCATGATCATGACCGATGACGAGGCGATCGCGAAGAAGATCAACTCGGCGGTGTTCCCCGGCCTGCAGGGCGGGCCGCTGATGCACGTCATCGCCGCCAAGGCGGTGGCATTCGGCGAGGCGCTGCGCCCCGAATATCGCGACTATATCGGCGCGGTCATTGAAAATGCCCGCGCGCTTGCCGCGCGGCTGAAGGAGCGCGGGGCCGATCTGGTCGCCGGCGGCACCGACACCCATCTGGCGCTCGTCGATCTGCGGCCGCTCGGCATCACCGGGCGCGACGCGGACGAGGCGCTGGAGCGTTCGGGCATCACCTGCAACAAGAACGGCATTCCGTTCGATCCGCTGCCCCCGGTCAAGACCAGCGGCATCCGCGTCGGCTCGCCCGCGGGCACCACGCGCGGCTTTGGCATCGCCGAGTTCCGCGCCATTGGCGACATGATCGCCGATGTGCTCGACGGGCTGCGCGCCAAGGGCGAACATGGCGACCCGGCGGTGGAGGCCGATGTCCGGGCGCGGGTGCGCGCCCTGTGCGAGCGTTTCCCCATCTATCCGGGCTTTTGATGCGCTGCCCCTATTGCGGCCATGATGCGAGCCAGGTGAAGGACAGCCGCCCCAGCGAGGATGGGGCGGCGATCCGCCGCCGCCGCCAGTGCGAAGGGTGCGGCGCGCGCTTCACCACGTTCGAGCGCATCCAGCTGCGCGAGCTGACCGTGGTGAAAAGCGAGGACCGGCGCGAGCCGTTCGACCGTGACAAGCTGGCGCGGTCGATCACCATTGCCTGCCGCAAGCGGCCGATCGAGACGGTCAGGATCGAAAGGCTGGTGTCGGGCATCCAGCGCCAGCTCGAAACCAGTGGCGAGACCGAAGTGCCGGCCAGCCTGATCGGCGCGCTGGTGATGGATGGGCTGCGCGGGCTGGACAGCGTGGCCTATATCCGTTTTGCCAGTGTTTACAAAGACTTCTCAGAGGCGAGTGACTTTCGCGAGTTTGCCGGCGCGGTGATCGAGGCGGGCGGCGCGGAATGACCCGTCCGGTGATCGTTCTGGTGCGCCCCCAGCTGGGCGAGAATATCGGCGCGGTCGCGCGCGCGATGCTGAACTTCGGCCTCACCGAGCTGCGGCTGGTCGAGCCACGCGACGGCTGGCCCAACCCCGCCGCCGGGCCATCGGCTTCAGGCGCGGACCGGGTGCTGGACGAGGCGCAGCTTTATTCCTCCACCGCCGATGCGGTCGCCGACTGCGCGCATGTCTATGCAACCACGATGATCCGGCGCGGCATGGCGAAGCCGGTCGTCACCCCGGCCGAGGCGAGCACCGAGATCCGCACCCGGCCCGGCCGGTCGGCGCTGCTGTTCGGGCCGGAACGCTCCGGGCTGGACAAGGACGATATCGCCCTTGCCCGCGCGGTGCTGACCATCCCGATCAATCCCGATTTCGGCTCGCTGAACCTCGCGCAGTCGGTCGCGGTGATCGCCTATGAATGGTCGAAGCAGGAAGCGCTCGCCATGCCGACGCTGCTCGACCTCGCCCCGCCCGCGCCGCAGGCCGAGCTGGAAGGGCTGATCGCCCATGTCGAACAGGTGCTGGAGCCGGCGGGCTATTTCTTCCCCGAAAACCGCATCAACGCGACCCGGCGCAGCCTGAGGGCGCTGCTGACCAAGCCCGGCTGGTCATCGGCCGAGGTGCAGATGATGCGCGGCATCTTCTCGGCCGTTCAGCCGCGCGTGCGGTCGACGCAGGGCGAATAGCGGCTGACCGCCCGTCAGCCGCACGCGGCGGATTCCATTGGACGACGGGTGGGGTCGTCGGGCATGATCGCCAGCGCTAACGAAAAGGGGGGCGACGATCATGACGGGCCTGACGGCGATTGCGGCAATCCTCCTTCAGGCGCAGGCCAGCCCGCCACCGCCCGCCCCACGCCCGAAAAGGAACGGATCATCTGCAAGCGCCAGGTGGAAACCGGTTCGCTGGTGCGATCGACCAAAACCTGCCTGACCGCCAAGCAGTGGCAGCGTGTGCGCGAGGAAACGCAGCGGGCCTATGACCAGATGAACCGCCGCATGTCGGGTGAACGCGGCGGCTAAAGCGGTTTCCTGTCGGAGTGCATCGGATCTGATGCCCGACGATCGAACAGCGTCAGTTCATAGGCGATCGACGCTTCGACCAGCTGTTCCCACAGCGCCCCGATCGCGTCTTGCGGGAGGCCGAAGGTTTCGGCACGGGACAGGGCGTTGCCGATCACCTGCGCCTTGCGCGCCTCGTCACGCACCATATTGCGTTCCGGCTTGATCCGGGCGGCGGCGGCCATGTAGCCGAAGCGCACGGCGAGCAGATCGATCAGGGCGCGATCCACCGCATCCACCCCGGCACGAACCTCGACCATCGTGCGGCATTGCTCCGGGGCCAGCGCGGCATCCGAATCGGCGGGGGGCCGCACAGGGTCTTCGATCATGTCTTGTTCCGGTATAGTCTTGGTCACGCCATCATGCCCGGCGGAGGGTGGACGATGCGTGCCTCACTTGCACTTATTGTGCCCGCCGTCACCCTCCCCGTGCCGCTTTTTGCCCCGAGCAATGGGGAACGGCATTATCTGCGTCTGTCCAGCAGGGGTGATCTGCCGCCGCGCAGCGCCCATCGGATCGCTGATCGCATCGCATGATGGGGGGGGGGGGCGAGAAAGACCACCCGACGGGAGACTGGCGCGCCCGGGTTGACCTTCGGCGCGCAGACCGTTAAGCGCCCGCCTTCGCGATTTGGCCCCGCATTCCGGTGAAGCGGTGGCCCTGCCCCCGGCCTTTTGGCCGGGCCAGCAGGCGGAACCGGAACCAACGTTGTCGCAGATTGGAGATATCAGATGTCGAAGCGCCACAGCGCCAAGCACAAGCTCGACCGCCGGATGGGCGAAAACATCTGGGGGCGTCCCAAGTCCCCGGTTAACAAGCGTGAATATGGCCCGGGCCAGCATGGCCAGCGCCGCAAGGGCAAGATGTCGGATTACGGCCTGCAGCTGCGCGCCAAGCAGAAGCTTAAGGGCTATTATGGCGACGTCACCGAAAAGCAGTTCAAGAAGGCCTATGAGGAAGCGTCGCGCATGAAGGGCGACACCTCGCAGAACCTGATCGGTCTGCTCGAGCAGCGCCTCGACATGATCGTCTATCGCGCCAAGTTCGCGCCGACCGTGTGGTCGGCCCGCCAGCTGGTCAGCCACGGCCATGTCCGCGTCAATGGCGTCAAGTGCAACATCGCGTCGCGCCGCGTCCGTCCGGGCGACATCGTGTCGCTGGGCGACAAGGCCAAGCAGATGACGCTGGTGATGGAAGCGCAGAGCTTGGCCGAGCGCGAAATCCCCGATTACGTCGCGCCCGACGGCAATGACAAGGTGACCTTCACCCGCGTGCCCACGCTGGATGAAGTGCCCTATCCGGTGAAGATGGAACCGAATCTGGTGGTCGAGTTCTACAGCCGCTGATCCGGCTGTTCCGACACACAGAAAAAAGGGCGGTCCGTGCGGGCCGCCCTTTTTTATTCTGACCGATGCGCGCTCCGGTCAGCGTGGCGGCGGGGCCTTGAACGCCGCGCGGATGAACGCCTCGCTCCGCGTCAGCATATCGGCGCGCACCGCCCCGTCCGCCAGCGCATGGGCAAGGCCCGGATAGAGATGGAGTTCGGCCGGACGCCCCTTGTCCTTCAGCGCATCGGCCATCATCCGCGACTGGACGACATCGACATTCTGGTCGAGCGTCCCGTGGAACAGCTGGACCGGAACGGTGATCGCGCCGGCATTGCGATAGGGCGATCCCTGGTCGACATGCGGCCCCGAGCCGATTTCGAACCGCGCCAGCCGCGCCGCCGTCGAGCGCGCATATTGCGCCTTGAGCGTTGCGAAATCGGTGACGGGGGCGACGGCAACGATCGCCTTGAACAGGCCGGGTGCGACGACGCCGGACTGAAGCGCTGCATAGCCGCCATAGGACCAGCCGAAAATCGCCAGCCGGTCGGGATCGGCAATTCCTTCTGCCACCAGCCAGCGGCCGCTGTCGACAACATCGCCGATCGCGGTGCGCCACGATTTGAAGCCGTTTTCCCGCAGCCAGGCATCGCCATAGCCGGCCGAGCCGCGATAATTGGGCTGCAGCACGGCAAAGCCCTGATGGACGAAATACTGTGCCAGCCAGTCGAACCCCCATTCGTCACGCGCGCTCGGCCCGCCATGGGGCATGACCAGGGCGGGCAGCCCCTTGCCGGTCGATCCAACCGGCAGCGTCAGATAGGCGGGAACCCGCGTGCCATCGCCCGCCGTGACGAAGACATGGCGGACATTCGCCAGCTTCTTGTCGGCAAGCCCCGGATAGAGCCGGAGCAGCGGCTGCAGCTTCTTGGCCCCGCGGTCGAGCAGGAACAGCGTGCCGGGATCGACGTCGGACGATGCCGTGACCAGCAGCCGCTGTTCATCGTCGCTCGCGCCGGCAAAGCCGATCGCTGGTTCACCGGGCAGCGCATGCGAAAGCGAATCACGCAACCGGGAAAGCCCGGCATCGAAATACTGGGCGGCAGTGACATCGGTCGTATAGGTGACACCGACCACGCGGCGCTTGCGGCCGATGCGGATCAGATCACCGACATCGACCTCGGGATGGGCGAAGACAAGCTCTTCGCGGTTCGACCCGTCGAGCGCGCGGGCAAACAGCGCGATCCGCCCGTCCTTGCGCCGATAGCCATAGGCGCGATCGAGATCGGGGTCGACGGCGACAGGATTGAAGCCGTCACCGCTCCGGCTGTCATAGTCGCCCAGCGCCTGCCATTCCCCACCCGTCTTCCGCCGATAGCGATAGCTGGTGATGCCGGTCGCGACATAATCACCGGTGAAACGGGTCGCGCCGGTGATGCGCAACTGCCCGCGCCCGTCGGTGATGAACCTGCCGATCTCGACCGTCGCGGGGTCAGCGACCGCGATTTGAGCGTCCGCGTATCGACCAGACCAAGGCTGTAGCCCTCGGCCGTGCGCTTGACGATCGTGCCCGGGCTGTTGTCCGGAACGTGCCAGCGCACCATCAGCACCGACCCGTCTGTACCGGGCGCGAAATCGACTATCTCACCGCCAAAGCCGCTGAAATAGGCGGCGTTGCCCGACGGTCGTTCCGAAATCACCTTGAGATTGCCGCCGTCGGCATCGAGCGCGATCCAGCGCGTCGCCCCGACCACATAGCCCGCCGCCTCGGTCAGTGCCGCGATCCGGCAGGCAAGCCGCGTCGCCGCGATCCAGTGACACTGCTCGATCAGTTCGGGCTGGCCGGTCGCCGAGATCAGCCGGACCGGGGTGGCGGCACCAGCCAGATCGACGACGAACAGTGTGTTGCCGCCCCCTGGGCGGGGACCAAGGTAGGACAGGCGCAGCCCGTCGGGCGACAGATCGGCCGCCGAATAGGCGGGCAGAGCGCCAAAGGCCTGGGCCGGTGTCTGTGCGCCGCCATCCGCGACATAAGCGGCGGCGGTTCCGCCCGTCAGCAGCAGAGCAGCCATCGTCAAGACCGCCCGACCAGATGCCCGGCGGCAAACCATCCTCGTCACACCCTGCTCTCCCCTCGCTCAGGCGGCGGACCGCGCGCGGCGCACCGGACAGGGTGCCCCGCACACACGGGTCATTCCCGCCTTTCCCCACATGCGACACCACCCTATATCGGCGGCGATTCCCTTCCCAAGCGCCGACAGCATCCGATCCGGATCAATCTGCCGGTCAACATATTGATGGATAAGACAATTATGCCGCCACTGCGCCAACCTCCTGAATGGGCGCCGCACGACTGGGTGTGGATCGGCTTTCCGAGCGATCCTGAACTGTGGCTTGAGGATCTGGCCCCGGCCCAGGCCGAGGTCGCGGCCTTTGCCGCTGCCGTTGCCGCCGGTGGTGCTGGCGAGCGGGTGGTGCTGGTCGCCGCCGATGACGATGCGGCGGCCGCCGCCCGCGCGCTGGCGGTGCCGGGCGTCGAGGTGATGGTCGCCCCGTTCGGCGACATCTGGCTGCGCGACACCGGCCCGGTGATCGTGACCGGGGCCGATGGCGCGCGCGCGGGCCGTGGGTTCCGCTTCAACGGCTGGGGCGGCAAATATGATCTGCCGGGCGACGATGATCTGGCCGAACGGCTGGCGGCTGCCGCCGGCCTGCCGTTCAGCGCCGCCGATTATGTGCTGGAAGGCGGGGCGATCGACACCGACGGCACCGGCCTTGCCGTCACCACCGAACAATGTCTGCTCAACCCCAATCGCAACCCGTCGCTGTCGCGCGCCGAGATCGAGGCGCGGCTGGCGGCGGATCTGGGGCTGACCCGCATCCTGTGGCTGGGCGACGGGCTGATCAACGACCATACCGACGGGCATGTCGACAATCTGGCGCGCTTTGTCGGCCCCGGCCGTCTCGCCATTCCGGAACCGGCGGGCGAGGATGATCCCAATGCGGCGATCTACCGCGATGCGGCGGCGCGCGCCCGCGCCTTCGGGCTGGAGGTGGTGCCGATCCCCTCCCCCGGCCGGGTGGAGCGCGACGGCGCCATCGTGCCGGCCAGCTATATGAACTTCTATATCGGCAACGCCGCGGTTGTCGTGCCGCTTTATGGCGCGGCGAATGACGACGCCGCCGTCGCCGCGCTTGCCCGCATCTTTCCCGACCGCCGCGTCGTCGGCCAGCGCGCCGATCATGTGCTGACCGGCGGCGGCAGCCTTCACTGCATCAGCCAGCAGGTGCCCCTGTCATGACCCAAATCACCGTCGCCGCACTGCAGCTGCCGCTGGGTGGCAGCGCGCAGGACAATATCGCCCATGTGAGCGAGCTGGTGCGCGAGGCCGCCGCGCGCGGCGCGCAGATCGTGCTGCCGCCCGAGCTGTTCGAAGGGCCGTATTTCTGCCGGGTGGAGGATGAGGCGCTGTTCGCGACCGCGCGCCCGATGGCCGAACATCCCAGCGTCGTTGCGATGCAGAAGCTGGCCGCCGAACTGGGCGTCGCCATCCCGACCAGCTTTTTCGAGCGCGACGGGCCGCATCATTACAACAGCCTGGCGATGATCGACGCGACCGGCGCGATCATGGGCCTGTATCGCAAGAGCCATATTCCCGACGGTCCCGGCTATGAGGAGAAATTCTATTTCCGGCCGGGCAATACCGGGTTCAAGACGTGGAACCTGCCGCAGACGACGGTTGGCGTCGGCATCTGCTGGGATCAATGGTATCCCGAATGCGCGCGCGCAATGATGCTGATGGGCGCAGAGGCGCTGTTCTACCCGACCGCGATCGGCAGCGAACCGCATGATCCCGGGCTCGACACCAGCCGGCTGTGGCGGCGGGCGATGATCGGCCATGCGGTGTCGAACGTCGTGCCGGTGGTGGCCGCGAACCGCATCGGCACCGAGGACGGGCAGCATTTCTACGGCCACAGCTTCATCTGCGACGAACGCGGCGATCTGGTCGCGGAGTTCGGCGCGGACGAGACCGGCGTGCTGGTCGCGACCCTCGACATCGACCGGATCAGGCGGCACCGCGCCGCATTCGGCTTTTTCCGCGACCGGCGGCCGGAGCTTTACCACCGGCTGGTCGAGGACCGGTGAGGCGATGGCCGCGCAGCGCGGCGCTTCCGGCCCTGCTGCTTGCATCCGCGCTGCTGGCCGGGACGCCAACTGGCTGGGGGCCGCAATGGCCGCTGACACACGGCCCGGCAATCCGGTCGGTTATTTCGAGATCCCGGTCACCGATCTCGACCGCGCAATCGCCTTTTACGAGGCGGTGTTCGGCGTGAAGCTCGAGCGCCAGACGATCGACGGCTATGACATGGCGCTGTTCCCGGCCGTGGAGGACGGTGCCGGGGCGAGCGGCGCGCTGGCGCGCGGCGATGTCTATATTCCCGGCAAGGCGGGGCCGGTGCTCTATTTCGACACCCCGGCAATCGAAGCGACGCTGGCCCGCGCCGTCGCGCGCGGCGCGGCTGTGCTTTATCCGGTCAAGGACATTGGCGCTGCCGGCCGCGTGGCCGAGATCGAGGACAGCGAGGGCAACCGCATCGCCCTGCACGAACGCCCGCGCCGCTGAGCGCACCCGGCTGGCATGGCTGTTCCGCCCCATAAGCGGGCCTTGGCCAGCATATGCCGACACATGACGGGCAACTGAGCACATCCACATCTGCCAGCGACAAGAGTGCAGCATTGCGATGCATGGCTGGCGGAGGAACAAAGAATGGCGGCTCGCGCCGCCCTCACAAGTCCCTGTTTTTCCCTGTTTGGGAAAATGGCGCGCCCGGAACGATTCGAACGTCCGACCCTCAGATTCGTAGTCTGATGCTCTATCCAGCTGAGCTACGGGCGCGTTGGAGGTGGGCCACTAGCCCGGAAAATCAGGGAGCGCAAGCCCATTGCGCACCCCATTGCGAGCAATGTTTCAAACGCCTAGGCCAAAGGGCATGCGCAGCCTCAGCCCGCTTGCCCTTCTGCTCCTTGCCGCCTGTGCGTCGGGGGGCTCTGCGCCTTCGCTTGGCCACCGGGCGATCGAGAATCGCAGCATGGACGAGCCGGCGCAGACCCCGGCCAGGGCCGGACTGACGGCGGATGCGGCGCTGGCCACGCGAATCACCGCGCTGCGGGCCGATCTCGCTGCCGCCGGCGAGGTTTTTGCCGAGCTGCGGCCCGCGGCCGCACAGGCGGTGGCGGGCGCGGGGCCGGCGGGCAGCGAATCATGGGTGACAGCCCAGCTGCGGCTGACCGCGCTCACCGACGCCCATGGCGCCACGCCGTCGATCCTGGCGGAGATTGACGGGCTGATCGCCGAACGGCTGGCCGAAGGGCGCGAGGACGGGCTGGCGGAGCTGACTGCGCTCCAGACCGAAGCCGCGCGCCGGGCGGATGACCAGCGCGCCGTGCTCGATTCGCTGACCGCGCGGCTGGCGCGCTGATCCGGCGCGGCCGGATCAGCCTTGGGAAGCAGCTGCGGTCGCAGCCAGGTCAGTCTTGAGAAGTGGCTGCAATGGCAGCCAGGTCAGTCTTGGCCAACGGCTGCAATCGCAGCCAGGTCAGTCTTGGCCAACGGCTGCAATCGCAGCCGCATGGGCCCGGCCATTTTCGACATAATGGGCAACGCCCAGCCGGTTCATCGCCACTTCGGCGTCGCTGAGCGCGCGCATCAGCCGCGCCGGGCGTCCGCCCCACAGCTCGCGCGCGGCGATGCGCTTGCCCGGCGTCAGCATCGCGCCTGCGGCCAGCATCCCGTCGCCTTCGATATGCGCCTTGTCCATGATGATCGCGCCCAGACCGACAAAGGCGCGGTCTTCGAGCACACAGCCATGGATCATCGCCATATGGCCGATCAGCACATCGTCGCCGATCAGCGTCGGGCTGCCGGCATCGCCGGGCGCGCGCGGCGAATCGCAATGGATCACCGTGCCGTCCTGGATGTTGGTGCGCGCGCCGATGCGGATATGGTTCACATCTGCCCGGATCACGCAGTTATACCAGATGCTCGCATCCGGGCCGATTTCGATATCGCCGATCAGCCGGCATCCCGGCGCGATGAACGCGCTGTCATGGATGCGCGGCCTTTTGCCGCCCAGTTCGATGATCGTCACCCCGTCCACGCCTGTTCTCCGTTTATCGACGCTGCCCGGTGCGGATCAGCGGCAGGATCGACCCATAATCATCGCTCCACCCGGCAAAGCCGGGCATCGGACGCAGCGCCCGCCAGCCGCCGGGGCTGCGCGGGGCCGCGGCGTCGATCACCGCCGGATCGGGGCTGAGCGCCACCCAGATCGAGCTGTTTTCAAGCCGAGCCGCCGGGGTTCCGGGCCGCACCCGGTTGTCGAACAGCCGGGCAGACCAGCCGCCCGCCATCGCCGCCTGGGCGATCACCGGCTCCAGCCGCAAATGCCGGTTGGTGATGTGGACGAGCAGCAGCCCGTCGGGTGCCAGCACGCGCCGGTAAAGCGCAAACGCCTCTCCGGTCAGCAGGTGCATCGGCACCGCATCGGATGAAAAGGCATCAAGCGCGAGCAGATCGAAGCTGGCGGGCGGCACGCGGGCGAGCGACAGCCGCGCATCGCCTATGACGATCTCCGCCCCCGGCCCCGGCCCCGGCGCGCAGCCGGACAGGAAGGAGAAGCGCGTGCGCGCCACTTTCACCATCAGCGGGTCGATTTCGAAAAACCGCCAGTGCTGGCCGGGCCGGGCATAGCAGGCGAGCGTCCCCGCCCCCAGCCCGACCACGCCCACCCGCGCGCCCGGCCCGGCGATCCCCGGCAGCGCGGTGAGCGCACGGCCGATCCCCGAACCCGCGCCATAATAGCTGGTCGGACGCAGCCGCTCCGCCCCGGCCAGACGCTGCAGCCCATGGGCGGTGGTGCCATGGGCCAGCACCCGCACCCCGGCCCGGTCGCGCACCGTATAGATGCCGAAATAGCTGCGCATCCGCGCGCCCGGCTGGCGCGACAAGGACAGGGCATCCGCCCCGCCCGACACGAGCAATATCCCGAGTATCGCGGCGACGAACGCGCCGCGCCGGCCGGCACAGCCGATCGCGACCACGCCGATCAGCAGCGCCGCCAGCCCCATCCCCTGCGCCGCCCCGAACGGCCCGATGCGCGCCAGCGCCGCCGCCACGATCAGCGCGATCAGCGCCGGGCCGGCGACCGCGACCGCCCGCCCCGCCGCGCCGGGCGCGGGCCAGAGCGGCACCAGCGCCGCTGCCGCGAGCAGCAGCAGCGGATGCTCATAGCTCCAGTCAAAGGCGAGCGGCGCGACCAGCGCCGCGAACGCGCCGCCCAGCGCCCCGCCCAGCGCCATCGCCAGATAAAAGCCGGTCAGATGACGCGGCGACGGGCGCGCATCGTAAAGCCGGGCATGCAGCGCCACCGACACGACGAACAGCAGCGCCAGCGCCGCCAGCGCTGTCATCAGCGGCCGCCCGGCGACCGGCTGCACGGCGAGCGCGACCAGCGGCAGCATCAGGAACGGCGCGGCGCGCACGATCAGCGCTGCCGCGCCCCGCCGCTCGGCAAAGGCGAAGGTGAAGCTCAGCAGATAAAGCCCAAGCGGCGCCACCCACAGCAGCGGCATGGCGACGATGTCGGTGGTCAGGAACGTGGTGGTCGACAGGATCAGGCCCGACGGCACGAAGGCGAGCAGGATCCACATGCCGCGCTGCCGCCAGCCGGGGCGGGCAGCGGGTCGAACCCGGCATCGTGCCGGTCGACGCCCGCGCGCGGCAGCACCAGCGCGCAGCCGAGCGTCAGCACCGTCAGCAGCACATAGCCGAGCGCCCAGAACTGGCTCTGCCCGGCAAGCGCGAGCCGCGGTTCGACCAGAAACGGGTAAGCGAGCAGCCCGGCAAAGCTGCCCAGGTTGGAGGCGGCATAGAGCGGATAGGGATCGCGCCCCCCGGTCGCCGCCCCATACCAGCGCTGCAGCAACGGCGCCTGGGCGGCGACCGCAAGGAACAGCGGGCCGATCGACGACAGCAGCAGCCAGGGCACCCACAGCACCGGCGACACATCTGCCCCCGGCGGGCCGCCGGTCAGCGTGATCGGCAGCATCAGCCCGGCCAGCGCCAGCAGCAGCAGCTGGACCGCCGACTGGGTGCGCGGGGTGAAGCGCGACAGCAGATGGGCATAGCCATAGCCGCCGAGCAGCAGCGCCTGATAGACGAGCATCGCGCTGTTCCACACCGCCGGCGCGCCGCCCAGACGCGGCAGCGCCATCCGCGCGACCATCGGCTGGATCAGGAACAGCAGGAATGATCCGGTCAGGATCGCGCCGATGAACAGCCAGCCATGGTCGCGCCGGTCTTCGCCCAGCCCGTCGGCCGCCCCGGCGCGGAGCGCCGCCGTCGCCATGGTCAGCGGCCGAGCAGCCGGGCCGCGTGCGGCGCGTGATAGCTGAGCACGCCCGCACAGCCGGCGCGCTTGAACGCGGTCATCGTCTCCAGCACCAGCGCGTCGCGGTCGCCCGCCCCGGCGGCGACGGCGGCTTCGATCATCGCATATTCGCCCGACACCTGATAGGCGAAGACGGGAACCTGAAACGCCTGCTTCACCCGCCAGATAATATCCAGATAGGCGAGACCGGGCTTCACCATCACGCTGTCCGCGCCCTCGGCCAGATCGAGCGCGACCTCGCGCAGCGCCTCATCGCCATTGCCGGGATCCATCTGATAGCTTTTCTTGTCGCCCGACAGCCGCCCGCGCGAGCCGACGGCGTCGCGGAACGGCCCGTAAAAGGCGCTCGCATATTTGGCGGCATAGGCCATGATCTGGACATTGACATGCCCGTCGGCCTCCAGCGCCGCGCGGATCGCCGTCACCCGCCCGTCCATCATGTCGGAGGGGGCGATGATGTCCGCCCCGGCCCGCGCCTGGTTGAGCGCCTGATCGACCAGCACCGCCTTGGTCGCATCGTTGAGCACATAGCCCGCCGCATCGACCAGCCCGTCATGGCCGTGCGCCGTATAGGGATCGAGCGCGACATCGGTGAGCACGCCGATTTCGGGGGCGGCGTCCTTGATCGCGCGGATCGCGCGGCACATCAGATTGTCGGGGTTGAGCGCCTCGCGCCCGTCTTCGGTGCGCAGCCCGGCGGGGGTGTTGGGGAACAGGGCGATCGCCGGAATGCCAAGCGCGCGCGCCTCCAGCGCACGCTTGGCGATCAGATCGACCGACCAGCGCGACACGCCGGGCATGGTCGCGATCGGTTCTTCCACCCCCGTCCCCTCGACGATGAACAGCGGCCAGATCAGGTCGGCCGGCGTGACCACCGTTTCGGCGTGAAGGCGGCGGCTCCAGGCGGCGGCACGGGTGCGGCGCAGGCGCAGGGCGGGAAATGCAGCTTGACTCATGCACCAGACCTAGCGCGAACCTTGCCCCGGATGCCAGCCCAACCGCCCACGCCGCCCGCGCCGCTGCCGGCCGCCGCCCCGATGCCCTGCCGCGCCGCGCCGCGCTGGTCGTCAACGCCCGGTCGCGCAAGGGCCGCGACCTGTTTGCCGAGGCGCGCACCAGGCTGGAAGCCGCCGGGATCGAGCTGATCGCCGCCCATGCGGTGCGCGATCCGCGCCAGCTTCAGCCCGTCATCCGCCGGGTGCTGGCCGATGATCCGCCGATGGTGATCGTCGGCGGCGGCGACGGGACGCTGTCGGGCGTGGTCGATGATTTCGTCGCCCATCATGCGGTGTTCGCGCTGCTGCCGCTCGGCACCGCCAACAGCTTTGCCCGCACGCTCGGCATTCCGCTCGACCTTGACGGCGCGGTGGCGGTGATCGCGAACGGGCGGCGGCGGCGGATCGATCTGGGGATGATCGACGGCGATTATTTCGCCAATGCCGCCGCGATCGGCATGTCGCCGCTGATCGCGCAGACGGTGCCGCATGGGCTGAAACGCTGGCTGGGGCGCATCGGCTATATGGCCTGGGCGGCGCTGGTGTTCACCCGCTTCCGCCCGTTCCGCCTGAGCGTTGACGGCGAGACGATCGACGCGGTCGAGGTGCGGATCGCCAATGGCCGCTTCCATGGCGGGACCGAACTGATCGAGGATGCGGCGGTCGACAGCGGCGAGATCGTCGTGCAGGCGGTGATCGGCGATGCCAGCCACCGGCTGCTGACCAGCTGGGCGGCGAGCATCCTGAAGCTGAGCTGGCGGCGGCGCACGGTGCGCGAATTCCATGGCCGGGCGCTCAGGATCGAAACCGATCCGCCGCTGCCGATTTCCATCGACGGCGAGGTGCTGGCCCGCACCCCGGTGATGGCGCGCGTCGCGCCGGCGGTGATCGAGGTGGCGGCCCCCGCGGACGGGCCGGGCTGAGCCGGCGCGCTCAGCCGGTGATCTTGCCAGGGATATTGCCGGGGATCTTGCTTGCCGCGCCAACCGGCGGACGCGCGGGCGCACCGGCCATCCCGCCGCTGCGCCAGCCGCCGAACCGGTAATAGAGCGCGGTCAGCACCACCGACACTGCGGAGCCGACGGGAAAGCTCCACCAGATCGCATCCGCGCCCAGCGCCGGGCCGAACGCCAGCGCAAAGCCGAACCGCACCGGCATCAGCGCGACCGTCAGGATGAGGAGCGGCACCATCACCGCGCCGTTCGCCCGCACCGTCGCCGACATGACGGCGGTGATCCCGAACAGGATCCAGCTCCACGCGACGATGCGGTTGACATGGGTGGCGATGTCGAGCGCCGCGCCGCCATAGGCCAGGAACAGCCCCAGCAGCGGCCGTTCGGCAAGCACGACGCACAGCACGACCAGCCCGGTCATGACAATGTTGATCGCGATGCCGGCGCGCATCGTCTGTTCAACCCGCGCCCATTGCCCGGCGCCCAGATTCTGCGCCGCCACCGCGCTCACCGCCGCGCCCACGGCCATCGCCGGCATCTGGATATAGGTCCAGAGCTGGTTGGCAGCCCCGAAGGCGGCGATGGTCGCCACGCCTTGCGCATTGATCAGGAACACCATCATCAGCACCGATACCGACACGACCAGCATCTGCAGCCCCATCGGCACGCCCTTGGCGAGCAGCAGCTTCAGGATCGCCGGATCGGGGCGCAGATAACGCCATGCCGCCCCGGTCAGCCGGATCGGCAGGTCACGCGCGCGGATGGTGACGACAAGCGCCGCCAGCCCGACCAGATTGGCGATCACCGTCGCCAGCGCCGACCCGGCAATGCCCAGCGCCGGCACCGGGCCCAGCCCCAGGATCAGGACCGGGTTCAGCACCACGTCCAGCACCACCGTCAGCCCCATGAAGATCAAGGGCGTCATCGCATCGCCCGCCCCGCGCAGCGCCATGGTGATGAGCACGGTGACGAAACTGGCCGGCACCGACAGCAGGATGACGCGCAGATAAAGATCGGCGAGCCCATGCGCGTCGGCGGGCGTGCGGAGCAGGTCGAGCAGCCGGTCCGCCGCCAGCCATCCGGCTGCGGTGATGACCAGGCCGAAGATCAGGAACAGGCCGAGCGCGGTGCCGAACACCCGGCGCGCGCCGTCAATGTCGCGGCGGCCGAATGCCTGGCCGATCAGGATCGTCGCCGCCATGCCGAACCCGAACACCGCCGCAAACAGCAGGAACATGACCAGGCTGGCATTGGTGGTTGCCGCAAGCGCGGTCGGCCCCAGAAACCGGCCGATCCACACCGCGTTGATCGAGGCATTGAGCGACTGGAGGACACTCGACCCCATGGTCGGCAGCGCGAACAGGATCAGCGTGCGGGCGATCGGCCCGGAGGTCAGATCCCTGCCCCCGGCCCGTCCCCCGCCGCCGCGTGCCGGCCCGCCCGGGCTCACCCGAGCCGCGCGCGGGCGGCGGCCAGCCGTTCGGCCTCGGCGGCCTTTTCGGCATGATCGGCGCGCGCCTTGGCGACCGCCTCGGGCTTGGCGCGCTCGACAAAGGCCGGATTGTCGAGCCGCTGGGCAAGCGCGTCGCGTTCCTTCTCGGCTGCCGCAATCGCCTTGGCCAGCCGGGCGCGTTCGGCCTCGAGATCGATGACCCCGGCGAGCGGCAGCGCATAGGTCGCCTCGTCAACGACGATCTGCAGCGCACCGCCCGCCGGCGCGGCGCCGGGCGTCACCGCATCGATGCGCGCCAGCCGGGCGAGCACCGGCGCGTTGTGGTCGATCCGGGCGAGGGTCGCTGCGGATGCGTCGCGGACAAAGGCGGTCAGGCGTGCGCCCGGCGCGATGCCCAGCTCGGTGCGCGCGGCGCGCACCTCGCCGACCAGCCGGATCAGCCAGTCAATCTCGCGCGCGGCATCGGCATCGACAGGAATGGCCGCGGCATCGGGCCAGCGCGCGATGATCAGTTCATGATCGCGCGGCCCCATTGCGTGCCACAGTTCCTCGGTGATGAACGGCATGAACGGATGCAGCATCACCAGGATCTGGTCGATCGCCCAGCCGGCCACGGCGCGGGTCTCGTCGTCGATCTGGCCCTTGATCAGTTCCAGATACCAGTCGCAGAACCGGTCCCAGATGAAATGATAGATGGTGTTGGCCGCTTCGTCATAGCGCAGCCCGGCGAGCGCCTGATCGAGTGCGGCCACCGTCGCCTGCACTTCGCCGACGATCCAGCGATTGACCGGCAGGGTGGCGGCGGGCGGCACCGGCGACGACGACGCGCCGATGCCGTTCGCCTGGGCGAAACGGGCGGCGTTCCACAGCTTGGTCGCGAAGTTGCGATAGCCCTCGACCCGCCGCTCATCGAGCTTCACGTCGCGGCCCTGGCTTTCCATCGCCGCCAGCGTGAACCGCAGCGCATCGGCGCCGTAGCGTTCGATCAGGCCCAGCGGGTCGACGGTATTGCCCTTGGACTTGGACATTTTCGACCCGTCGGCGGCGCGCACCAGCCCGTGCAGGTAAAGCGTGCGGAACGGCACCTCGCGCATGAAATGCAGGCCCTGCATGATCATGCGCGCATCCCAGAAGAACAGGATGTCGAAGCCCGAGATCAGCACATCGTTGGGATAATGGCGCGCCAGCTGCGCGCTCTGATCGGGCCAGCCCAGCGTGCCGAACGGCCACAGTGCGGACGAGAACCAGGTGTCGAGCACATCGGCATCGCGGGTCAGCGCGACATCGGGGCCGAGTGCGGCCTCAGCCTGCTCGATCGCCTCTTCCTCGGTTTCGGCGACAAACACCTCGCCCCCCGGCGCAAACCATGCCGGGATGCGGTGGCCCCACCACAGCTGGCGCGACACGCACCAGGGCTGGATGTTCTCCATCCAGTTGAAATAGGTCTTGGTCCAGCTTTCGGGCACGACCTTGATCGCGCCGGAGCGGACGGCCTCGATCGCCGGGGCGGCCAGCGTCTTGGCATCGACATACCATTGATCGGTCAGCCACGGTTCGATCACCACGCCCGAACGGTCGCCATAGGGCGTCTGGATGACCCGGTCCTCGACCTTGTCGAGCAGCCCTTCGGCCTCGATCAGTTCGACGACACGGCGGCGCGCGGCGAACCGGTCCAGCCCGATCAGCTCGCCGGGCACCAGATTGTCGGCGGTCTGCACGATCCGCGCTTCGGCATCGAGCATGTTGAGCATGTCCGCCGCCTTGAAGCCGGCGCGCACGCCCACTTCGAAGTCGTTGAAATCATGCCCCGGCGTGATCTTGACCGCGCCCGACCCCAGTTCCGGATCGGCATGTTCGTCGGCAACGATCGGGATCAGCCGCCCGGTGATCGGCAGCCGCACCTGCCGGCCGATGAGCGCGGTGTAACGCGGATCTTCGGGATGAACGGCGACCGCCATGTCAGCGAGCATCGTCTCCGGCCGGGTGGTCGCGACCATGATGTGCCCCGACCCGTCGGCCAGCGGATAGCGCAGATGCCAGAAATGGCCCTGCACCTCGCGCGTCTCGACCTCCAGATCGGAAATCGCGGTGCCCAGCTTCGGGTCCCAGTTCACCAGCCTCTTGTCGCGGTAGATCAGGCCCTGGCGGTAAAGATCGACGAACACCTTCAGGACGGCGCGGCTGAAGCCCTCGTCCATCGTGAAGCGTTCCTGCGCCCAGTCGCACGACGCACCCAGCCGGCGGAGCTGGCGGGTGATCTGCCCGCCGCTTTCCTCTTTCCAGCGCCAGACCCGCTCGACAAACGCCTCGCGGGTGAAATCGGTGCGCTTTTCGCCGGCGGCGTTCATCTGCCGCTCGACCACCATCTGGGTGGCGATCCCGGCATGATCGGTGCCCACCACCCACAGCGCATCGCGCCCGACCAGCCGGGCATGACGGATCAGAATGTCCTGCAGCGTGTTGTCGAGCGCATGGCCGATATGCAGCGAGCCGGTGACATTGGGCGGCGGGATGACGATCGTGAACGGATCGGCATCGGGGCGCGCGGGCCTGAACAGGCCGCTGCCTTCCCAATGCGGATACCATTTCGCCTCGATGGCCGCGGGATCGAAAGTCTTGGCAAGCTCGCTCATGCACCGGCCTTAACCCGATCCGCCCCCTCTCTGGCAAGGGCAACCGGCACGGGTGAGCATCAGGGGCGGCGCGCAAAGGGCGGTCGCGGACGCGCCGCCGTTACAGTCCCCGGCCGCTGATCCGGGCGACTTCGCGCGCCACGGCGGCGTTGACGATGTCGGGCAGCCGCGCGTCCAGCCATTCCTTGAGCATCGGGCGCAGCATTTCGCGCACCAGCCCTTCAAGCGTGTTGTCGCCGGCGGTGCCATCGGGGCGCACCACCATGCGCGACAGTGCGGCGAGTGCCTGGCGGCTCGCCTCGGCGGCGCTGGTCGAGATCAGTTCGTCGGCGGTGGAGGTGAGCGCGCTCACCGTGGCGATGCCGCCCGCCTCGGGCTGAGGCTGGATCTGGGGCTGGCCGGTGTCCGAACGGGGCGCATCACCGGCCGGCAGCGGATCGACCAGCGCGGAATGGAGCGCCCCGGAATGCAGCGACGGGGCACCGAGCGACGGGATCCCACCCGCCCCGCCGATCGGATCGGTAAGTTCGAGCACGTCCGGCTCGTCGCCATCTGCCAGCATGTCGCCTGCGGCCTGCGCGCCCGATGCGGGCCGGACGCGGCGGCCGCGCGGCCCGCCGTCATTGTCCTCGGCAATGATGCGTTTGATGGACGAGAGAATCTCTTCCATCGAAGGTTCGGTGCCGCCCTGTGCCATCATTGACCCCGCGCCATTGTCCACCCCGCGCCGTCATGGACCCCTCATGACCATCGGCCGGGCGCGATGACGCGCCTCGACCGGGGGCCAGACGCCGTGCTGCGGCGTCATTGCGGGGCGCGCGTGGTTTCCGGGTTTTGCGCGGGCGTGTCAACGGTCCGGCTCGCCTGCGCGGTCGGATCGGCCGGGGACTCGAAATCCCAGATGCGGTCGCGGACACGCTCGTAATTGACCGCCGGATCGTAGAGCACGACGCCTTCAAGATTGAGGTCGCGCGCCTCGGCCTGCCCCATCGCCGCCAGCAGCGAGAAGGCGGCGACATAGGCGTTGCGCCGCGCCGTCACCAGCTGCACCCGCGCGTTGAGCAGTTCCTGCTCGGCATTCAGCACTTCGATGATCGTGCGGTTGCCGACGCCGTTTTCGGCCCGCACGCCTTCAAGCGACAGAGTGTTGGCATCAACGGCGGTCTGGGCAGCGCGGATCACGTCCTGCGCGGCGCGCCAGCTGGCAAAGGCGGCGCGCGCCTGCTGGACGACATTGCGTTCGGTCTCGATCACCTGCTCGACCGCCTGGCTCTGCCGGGCCTGGGCCTGACGCACCTGCGCGCTCGGGCGACCGCCCTGGAAGATCGGGATATTGGCCTGCAGGCCGAGCGCAGCCGAGGTCTGCTGGTTGGGAATGTTGATCGGAATGTTCGCCTGAACGCTGCCGAAGTTATCGTTGCGCTGTGCCTGGCCAAAAGCCGACAGCGTCGGCAGCCGGCTGGCGCGCGCGACGGCGACGTCGAACTTGGTCGCTTCGCGGTTGCGCGACGCCGCCGCCAGATCGGGATTTTCGCGCAGCGCGACGGCCACCGCCTGTTCCGGGCTTTCGGGCAGGTTGGGCAGCTGCGGCGGTGCGGCAAGATCGATCGGCACTTCGCCGACCAGCTGGATATAGCGTTCGCGGCTGCCGATCAGATTGGCCTCGGCAGTGCGCAGGTCGCCGCGCGCCAGCGACAGCCGCGCCTCGGACTGGGCGACATCGGTGCGCGTCAGGTCGCCAACCTCGAACCGGTCGCGCGTCGCCTGCAGATTGACCTCGAGCTGGCGGACATTGGCGCGGTTGAGCTCGGCCACCGCCTCGTCGCGCAGCACGTCGTTATAAGCGGCGACAACCTGCGAGAATACCGAGGATTCGACGCCGCGCAGCTGCTCGGCCCCCGCCTGCACCCGGCGGTCGGCGGCACGGATGCCGTTCCTGACCGACCCGCCATTGTAGATCGGCACCTGCAGCTGGGCATTGGAGTTGAGCGTCCGGAGCGTGTTGACGAACTGCCCCGGCGGAATGAGGACGTTTTCGTTGTAGGTCGCGGTCAGGTTGGCGGACGGCAGGCCGGCGGCGCGCTGGATCGGCACGGTCTCGTCGGTCGCGCGCTGGTTGGCGCGCGCCGCCGTCAACGTCGGGTTGTTCTGATAGGCCTTGGCCAGCGCGCCCTGAAGCGTCTCTGCAGCCGCCGGCGCCGTCAGCGCAAGCGTCGCCACCGACACGGCCAGGCCAGATAGATAACCCCGCATGCGCCCTCTTTCGTCCCTTAGCCTGTCAGAATGTGAATGTGCGCGGCCGGTCGAACCCCGGCAGGCGCACCGCCTCGCAATCGGCAAACAGATCGACGCCGAAGCCGGTGCCGGAACGCCGGCCGATGCCCAGCCGCGATGCGCCGCCATCCTCGATCGCCGCCGCCAGCCGGCCGCCTTCGGCCAGCTGTTCGACCAGCGCGGCCGGCACATGGCCGACCAGCCCGTCGATGAAGATCAGATCATAAGGCGCCCCGGCTGCCCAGCCATCAGCAAGCGGCCCCTCGACGACCTCGACGCCCGTGCCGGCAAGCGCCGCGCGCGCCGCCGCGACCAGCGCCGCATCCGTCTCCAGCGCGACGACATGGCCCGCCAACTGGTCGAGCAGTGCGGCCGCATAGCCGCTTGCCGCGCCGACGACGAGCACCCGATCATCCGCCGCCACCTGCGCGGCAGTCAGCAGCCGGCCGGTCGCCTCGGGCAGGTTCAGCGCGCGCCCGCCGCCCAGATCGACCGGCCGGTCGATATAGGCGAGCGACCGGCGCTCCTCGGGGACGAATCGCTCACGGGGAACCGAGGCCATCGCCGCGACGACCCGGGGATCGCTGACCCCCGTGGTCCTGAGCTGGCTCTCGACCATGGCCCGGCGCATCAGATCGTAATTCTGTTCCGTCATCGCTCGCTTCTTCGCACAACTGTCTTATGGGGGCAATACACTTTGTCACACGGCTTCTACCGCCTGGCCGCGCACCCGCCAAGCCGGGTTTCGTCGCCCGCCGGCAGCGGATGGCGCAAGTTTTGATTGACCCGGCGCGCAAAGCCAAGCAAATGCCCGTCGCCTCGGCCCGATGGCGGAGTGGTTACGCAGAGGACTGCAAATCCTTGCACGCCGGTTCGATTCCGGCTCGGGCCTCCACCTCCCCAAGAAAAACCTGACATTCCGATCGCACCGGCCTGCCGCTGCAGCCGGCATGACCCGCGCGCCCGCGCGCTGCACCGATAACGCGCCAAGGTATCCAGATACCCGTCAGCAAAGCGGCGCTTTTCTTGACTTTTCGCGTCCGCTTCGCCAGAGGACCGCCTGCACGCGCCGTCCGGATCCGGGCGGCGTCGTTCGTTTTGAACCGTTCGTCCATTCAATGTTCGTCCATTCGCAAAGGTCATTGCCATGAAGGCGCTGATGAAGACGACCAAGTCGGCCACGCCGGCGACGGTCGAAAAGAAGTGGCATCTGATCGATGCCGAGGGCCTGGTCGTCGGCCGGGTCGCGTCGATCATCGCCAACATTCTGCGCGGCAAGCACAAGCCGAGCTTCACCCCGCACATCGACTGCGGCGACAATGTGATCGTGATCAACGCCGACAAGGTGCGCTTCACGGGCCGCAAGCTGACGCAGAAGTTCTACTACAAGCACACCGGCTATCCGGGCGGCCTCAAGGAATACCGCGCCGACAAGGTGCTGGGCGGCCGCTTCCCCGAGCGCGTCCTTGAAAAGGCGGTCGAGCGCATGATCCCGCGCGGCCCGCTCGGTCGCCAGCAGATGCGCAACCTGCGCATCTTCGCCGGTCCGAACCACAGCCATGAGGCGCAGAACCCCGAGATTCTCGACGTCGCCTCGATGAACCGCAAGAACAAGGTGGGCGCATAATGTCCGACACGCGTCAGTCCCTCGCCGATCTGGGCTCGATCACCCAGGGTATCGCCACCGCACCGGCCGGCGACGCGCCGGTCCAGCCGGCCCAGCCCGCTGCCCCGCTGCGCGAGCAGCAGCTGGACAAGCAGGGCCGCGCCTATGCGACCGGCCGCCGCAAGGATGCCGTCGCCCGCGTCTGGCTGAAGCCGGGCAGCGGCAAGATCATCGTCAACGGCCGCGACCAGACCGTGTATTTCGCGCGCCCGACGCTGCGCCTGGTCATCAACCAGCCGTTCGACGTCGCCGAACGCCGCGACCAGTATGACGTGGTCGCGACCGTGAAGGGCGGCGGCCTTTCGGGCCAGGCCGGTGCGGTCAAGCACGGCATCGCCCAGGCGCTGACCCGGTACGAGCCGGCGCTGCGCTCGGCGGTCAAGGCCGCCGGCTTCCTGACCCGCGACCCGCGCGTCGTGGAGCGCAAGAAATATGGCCGCGCCAAGGCACGTCGCAGCTTCCAGTTCTCGAAGCGCTGACGCGCCTGCCCGCTGGGGCATGGTCGAAATCAGGGGTCCCGGGCATGGTCCGGGGCCCCTTTTTTCATGGCCCGAAGGCGGCGCGGAGGTGCCAGCAGGCGCGCAATATCCAGCCATTTCGGACTGGATTCGGGTATTTTTGCGTTGCAGCACAGCGCTTTGACGCATGTTTCTTAGCCCTGTCCCGCTCCGGGACGCGCGGGATAAACATAAGTTTAAGGCTTGATTAACCTTTCCGACACGGCATTGTCATCGACATGCGACCGCATGGGGTCGGTCGCTCAGCGGGTCGGCGTCCTTCCCCCGGCAGGGTCCGGGTGTCGGCCGCGCTGCCTCACACCAAGGGGGTTTTGTAATGTCGTATAAAGTGATTGGCCTGCTCGGCGCCGCCGCGCTCGCCTTCCCGATGGCTGCCCAGGCGCAGATCGGCCCGAAGATCCAGACCGGCAGCGCCAACGGCCTGACCTGGACCGCGCAGAGCCGCATCGTCGGCACCGGTTCGACCGCGACCATCGCCAGCGGCGGCAGCACGCTCAACGTCGCGCCGATGCCGCAGCGCTCGGGCGTCGTCGCACTGATCATGGATTATGGTCCCGGCGGCTCGTTCATCTGCACCGGCTCGCTGCTTCCCGACCGCCGCTCGATCCTGACCGCCGCGCACTGCGTGTCGGACGGGGCCGGCACCGAAGGTCCGCGCACCACCACCGCCTGGTTCTATGGCGGCAACAACCCCGACACCATCGTGTCGAACAACCCGGTCGACTCGGTGTCGCGCACTGCGATCGGCATCTCGGTCAACCAGGGCTATACCGGCGAAGTCATCGACCAGAACGACATCGCGATCATCCGTCTGGGCGAAGATGCGCCGATCTGGGCGACGTCCTATGAACTGGACCTGGGCCCGGACCTGACCGGCCGTGACTTCACCGTCGCCGGTTATGGCCGTCGTTCGGACGCCGGCGGCAATGTTGGCGCCAATCTCGGCACCGGCCGCCTGCGCGAAGGCGACAACCGCATGGACTTCCGGTTCGGCGATGCCGATTTCGGCGGTTTCTTCACCGATCGTGATGCCAATGGCGAAAACTTCTTCGGCGAAGCCGAAGTCGAGTTCTCCTATGTGTCGGACTTCGACAACGGCCTTGCCGCGAACGACGCGTCGTGCCGCCTCGCGGTCAACGGCCTCGGCATCGCGCCGTCGGGCAAGTTCTGCAACCTCGGCCGCGGCGCGCGCGAAGTGAGCGTGGCCGGCGGCGACTCGGGCGGCCCGCAGTTCGGTGCCGATGGCCGGATCATCTCGGTCACCTCTTATGGCCTGAGCTTCGGCACCGGCTTTGGCGACATCGGCGGCGGCCTCAACAGCTCGTTCGGCGAACTGAACGGGTTCGTGCCGCTCTACATCCATCGCCAGTTCCTGGCCGATGCGGTGCCGGAGCCGGCGACCTGGGGCATGATGATCCTGGGCTTCGGCCTGGTCGGTGCCGGCATGCGCGCCCGCGCGCGCAAGGTCAGCTTCGCCTGATCCGCGCCTGACGGCAGAAATCGGCCCCGTCCTGCACCGCAGGGCGGGGCCTTTTTCATGCGGCGGTCAGTGCGCGGCCAAGCGTCGCGCAGGGGCAGCACCCCGTCGCGTTTCAGGCCGGATCGTCCGGGCGGGGATGCCGGGCGGCAATCGGTGCCACCGGATCGCCCGGCCCCGGCGGCTCGGCATCTTCGGGGACGCTGTCGATCATCATGTCCGCCTGACTGACCTCGCCCAGCGTGCGCACGCGCACCTCAAGCCCGTTGCGGCCGATCCGCAGCTCGTTGAAGCTGGGCGGGGTCGACCGCAACCGCTGCGACAATGTGCCCGCGCCGATCATGCGGATCGGCCCGGCATCGGTCAGCTTCACCAGATCGAACGGATCATGGACATGGCCGGTCAGCACCGCCGTCACCCCGGCGGCGGCAAGCGCGGCGAGCGCCTTTTCCCCGCCCCGCGTCAGCGCCCGGCCCTTTGTGTTCGCCTCCACCAGCGGATGATGGGCGGTGACCAGCACGGTCTGCGGATCGGGCAGCGTGCGGACGGCGGCCAGCGTGTGGCGCAGCGCCGCCGGGGTCACGCACCCCTTGGACCAATCGAGCCGCCACTGGGCGCGCGCGGTCGTTTTCAGCGGCACGAGCGAGACGCCCGGCAGATCGATCTCGCGCTCGACCAGCCGTTCGATCCGGCGGATGCGGCGATAGGGCGCGGCGAAGCGTTCGATCAGGTTGAAATAGGGCAGGTCGTGATTGCCGACCTCGACCGTCACCGGCGCGGCCAGCGACAGGATCCAGTCACAGGCGGCGGCAAACTCGCGGTGGCGGGCACGCATCGTCAGATCGCCGGTGATCGCCACCGCATCGGGGCGCTCGGCGGCGACCCGTTCCCGGAACCAGTCGATCGCCTGCGCGTCCTCGCGCCCGAAATGCAGATCGCTCACATGAAACAGCCGGTGCATGGCGTCTCCCCTGCCCGATCACCCCCGGCCATGGCAACGCGGGAACCATCGCATGCACACAGGCTTTGTGTCGCCGGCTTGTGCGGTTAACAGGGGGCGCAATGTCCAGGCCCCATATCCTCGTCACCGGCGGCGCCGGCTATATCGGCAGCCACGCGGTGCTCGCCCTGCTCGATGCCGGCTATCCGGTGATCGTCCTCGACAATCTGATCACCGGATTCGACTGGGCGGTCGATCCGCGTGCCACGCTGATCGTCGGCGACATCGCCGATTCCGGGATGGTCGCTGAGGTGCTGCACGCGCATGACATTCAGGCGATCATGCATTTCGCCGGATCGATCCTGGTGGCGGAATCGGTCGCCGATCCGCTCAAATATTACCGCAACAACACGGCCGCCTCGGCCAGCCTGGTCGAGACCGCGCTCAAGGCGGGGATCCGCCACCTGCTCTTCTCCTCGACCGCCGCCACCTATGGCCAGCCGCCGGTGTCGCCGATTCCGGAGACCGCGCCGACCGTGCCGATCAACCCCTATGGCCGGTCGAAGCTGATGACCGAGCAGATGCTGGCCGATGCCGCCCGCGCCCATCCGCTCAATCATTGCGCGCTGCGCTATTTCAACGTCGCGGGCGCCGATCCGCACGGCCGGTCGGGCCAGTCGAGCGCGGTCGCCACCCATCTGATCAAGATCGCGGCCGAAGCGGCAATCGGCCTGCGCGATCAGATCGCCGTGTTCGGCAGCGATTATCCGACCGCCGACGGCACCTGTGTGCGCGATTACATCCATGTCAGCGATCTTGCGTCCGCCCATCTGCACGCGCTCGAACGGCTGATGGCGGTGCCGGACGAGAATCTGGTCCTGAACTGCGGCTATGGCCGAGGCTTTTCGGTGCTCGAAGTGCTCGACGCCGTCGACCGGGTGACCGGCCGGGCGATTCCGCGCGTGATGGCGGACCGCCGCCCCGGCGACCCGCCCGAGCTGGTGGCCGACAATCGCGCGATCCTGTCCACCCTGCCCTGGCGGCCCGCGCACGACGATCTGGAGGCGATCATCGCCGACGCGATCGCGTGGGAAACCCGGCTCGCCGCGCGCCGCGCCGGGCGGGCGGCGGCCTAGAACGGTTTCCCGTCAGGTGGACTCACCTGACGGTTCGGAAAACGCGGCAAAAGAGAAAGCTGGAGCGGTAGCCGATCCGATTGCATCGGCGCGGCGGCGATCGGGGCTGCCGGCACGGCACGCCCGAACCGCCGCCGCCCGGCCTTATTCCAGCTCGAGGATGACCGCGTCGACCGCCAGGCTGTCGCCCGGCTTGGCCGAGACCGATTTGACGACCCCGGCCTTTTCGGCGCGCAGGATGTTTTCCATCTTCATCGCCTCGACCACCGCAAGCGGCTGGCCCGCCTCCACCCGGTCGCCGGGGCCGACATGGAGCGCCGACAACAGGCCCGGCATCGGGCACAGCAGATATTTGGACAGATCGGGCGGCACTTTTTCAATCATGTGCCGGCCAAGCGCCGCGACATGCGGCTGCCACACATCGACCAGATGGCTCGCGCCGCGCGCGGTCAGCTTCAGCCGCCGGCCCTGACGGGCGATCTTCACGCTCAGCGCTTCGCCGCCCACAATGCCTTCGAACAGCCGCTGGCCGGGCTGCCACGGCCCGTCGATCACGATTGCCGGGGCGTCGCCGATCCCCGCGGTCAGCGCGCCATCGGCCTGCCCAAGCGTCACGGCCAGTTCCCGCCCGGCGATCCGCACGATGCGGGTATCGCCGGCGGGCGGCGCTTCGCCCATGCGGCCGCTGATCGCACCCGCCCGCTCGTCGAGCCCGGTGCCGATCATCGCCGCGACCGCCGCCAGCGCGCCGATCAGCGCATCGGACGCCGGCGCGCCGCGAAAGCCATCGGGATATTCCTCGGCGATGAAGCCGGTGGTCAGCCGCCCGTCGCGGAAGCGCGGATGCTGCATCAGCGCCGACAGGAAATCGATATTATGGCCCGGCCCCTCGATCTCGAACCGGTCGAGCGCCGCGATCTGGCGGTCGATCGCCTCGGCGCGGCTGTCGCCCCAGGTGATCAGCTTGGCGATCATCGGGTCGTAGAACATCGACACCTCGCCGCCTTCGGCCACGCCGTCATCGACGCGCACGCCCGCTTCCCCGGCCGGCGGGCGATACCGCACCAGCCGCCCGGTCGACGGCAGGAAGCCGCGATAGGGATCCTCGGCATAGACGCGGTTCTCGATCGCCCAGCCGGTCAGCTTCACCTCATCCTGGGTGAAACCGAGCGGCTGGCCCGCAGCGACGCGGATCATCTGTTCGACCAGATCCAGCCCGGTCACGCATTCGGTAACCGGATGCTCGACCTGAAGCCTGGTGTTCATTTCAAGGAAATAGAAGCTCTTGCCGGTCGGATCGGCACCGGAGACGATCAGCTCGACCGTGCCCGCCGAATAATAGCCGACCGCACGCGCCAGCGCGACCGCCTGTTCGCCCATCGCGCGGCGCATCTCCGGCGTGACGAACGGCGACGGCGCTTCCTCGACCACCTTCTGGTGGCGGCGCTGCACCGAACATTCGCGCTCGCCCAGATAGACGATGTTGCCATGCTGGTCGCCCAGCACCTGGATTTCGATATGGCGCGGGCTTTCGATGAACTTTTCGATGAACACCCGGTCATCGCCAAAGCTGGCCAGCCCCTCGCGCTTGGTCGCCTCAAAGCCTTCGCGGACGTCCTGCTCGGAATAGGCAAGGCGCATCCCCTTGCCGCCGCCGCCGGCCGACGCCTTCATCATCACCGGAAAGCCGATTTCAGCGGCGATCCGCACCGCTTCCTCGGTATCGGCGATCTCGCCCAGATAACCGGGGACGACATTCACGCCCGCCGCCTTGGCAAGCTTTTTGGATTCGATCTTGTCGCCCATCGCCGCGATGGCGTTTGGCGGCGGGCCGATAAAGGCGATGCCGGCATCGGCAAGCGCCTGGGCAAAGGAGGTGCGCTCCGACAAAAAACCATAGCCGGGATGCACCGCTTCCGCCCCGGTCGCCTTGCAGGCGGCGATGATCGCATCGGCAAGCAGATAGCTCTGCGCCGCCGGCGGGGGCCGAGCCGCACCGCTTCATCCGCCATCATCACATGCGGGCTGCGCGCATCGGCATCCGAATAGACCGCCACCGTGGCAATGCCCATCCTGCGCGCAGTCCGGATCACCCGGCACGCAATCTCGCCGCGATTGGCGATCAGGATCTTTTTGAACATCTTGTCTTTTTCCTCATCCCTGATCGTCTTGTCCCCGATCATCCTGTCGCCGGTGCCGGGCCATGGCGGCCCGACCCGGCCTCCTCAACCTAGGCCGCGACCCCGGCCTCAACTTCGGCCACGCCGGCACAGCTTCCCGCACAGCCCCCGGCGCGCGCGGCGCGCATCGGCTCCTCCCCGGCAAGCGCCGTCAGCCCCAGCCGCGCGAACAGCGCGCCATCGGCATCGTCGCCGGCATTGGGCGCGGTCAGCAGCCGGTCGCCGGTGAAGATGCTGTTGGCGCCGGCCAGGAAGCACAGGGCCTGGGTCGCATCGCTCATGCTCTCGCGGCCCGCCGACAGGCGGACCATGCTCATCGGCATGGTGATGCGCGCCACCGCCACGGTGCGGACGAACTCGATATCGTCGATCCTGGCCATCGGCGTGTCGGCCAGCATGTCGCCCAGCACCGTGCCCTTGACTGGCACCAGCGCGTTGACCGGCACGCTTTCGGGATGCTGTTCCAGCGTCGCCAGCGTGTGGATGAAGCCGACCCGGTCCTCGCGCGTCTCGCCCATGCCGACAATGCCGCCCGAGCAGACATTGATCCCCGCCGCGCGCACATTTGCCAGCGTATCCAGACGGTCGGCCATCGTCCGGGTGGTGATCACCCGCTCATAATATTCCGGGCTGCTGTCGATATTGTGGTTGTAATAATCAAGCCCCGCCTCGGCCAGCATCGCCGCCTGTTCCGGCGTCAGCATGCCGAGCGTCATGCACGTCTCCAGCCCCATCGCGCGGACGCCCTTCACGATCTCGACGATCCGGGGCATGTCGCGGTCCTTGGGATTGCGCCAGGCCGCCCCCATGCAGAAACGCTGCGAGCCGGCGTCTCTGGCCTCGGCCGCGCGCTGCAGCACCGCCTGCACGTCCATCAGCTTTGTCGCCTCGACGCCGCTGTCGGCCTTCACGCTCTGCGAACAATAGCCGCAATCCTCCGGGCAGCCGCCGGTCTTGATCGACAGCAATGTGCACAGCTGCACCTGATCGGGCGCATGATGCGCGCGGTGGACGGTCGCGGCGCGGAACAGCAGCTCGGTAAACGGCAGGTCGAACAGCGCGGCGATTTCCGCGCGCGTCCAGTCGCGGCGCACGCCAGTGTCCATAAGCTCCACGAGCGCGCTCATTCCGCCGCCTCCGCCGGGGCATGTTGTGGCCGAGCAGGCGCAGCACATCGGCCGCGCATTCGACGACGTTCGATCCGGGGCCGTAAATGCCCTGCACCCCCGCCTCGCGCAGATAGTCATAATCCTGCGGCGGAATGACGCCGCCGGCGATGACCTTGATGTCGCCGCGCCCCTTTTCCTTCAGCAGGCGGATGAGTTCGGGGATCAGCGTCTTGTGCCCGGCAGCCAGGCTCGACGCGCCGACCATGTCGACGCCGCTGTCGAGCGCCAGCACCACCGTTTCCTCCGGCGTCTGGAACAGCGGGCCGGAGACGACGTCGAACCCCATATCGGCAAAGGCCGAGGCGATGACGTTCGCCCCCGGTCATGCCCGTCCTGGCCCATCTTGGCGATCAGGATGCGCGGCTTGCGCCCCAGCCGCCGCTCGACCGCGACGACGCCGTCCACCACCTGCTGCCAGCGGCTGTCCTCGGCATAGGGCGCGGCATAGACGCCGCGCACCGGGCTGGGCACGGTCGCGTGGCGGCCGAACACATCCTCCATCGCCGCCGAAATCTCGCCCAGCGTCGCCCGCGCGCGCGCCGCATCGACCGCCAGCGCCAGCAGATTGGCGCGGCCGCGCGCCCCCTCGCGCAGCGCATCGAGCGCCGCCGTCACCCGCACCTCGTCGCGCGCGGCGCGGACGGCGGCGATGCGCGCGATCTGCGCCTCGCGGACGCGGGCATTGTCGACCTCGAGCGTCTCGATCAGCTCTTCATTCGCCAGCCGGTATTTGTTGACGCCGACGATCACATCCTCGGCCCGGTCGACCCGCGCCTGACGGGCGGCGGCGGCCTCCTCGATCATCGCCTTGGGCCAGCCGGCGGCGACCGCGCGCGCCATGCCGCCTTCGGCCTCGACCCGTTCGATGATCTCCCACGCCCGGTCGACCAGTTCGCGGGTCAGGCTTTCGACATAATAGGACCCGCCCAGGGGATCGACGACCTTGGTCATCCCCGTTTCTTCCTGGATCACGATCTGGGTGTTGCGGGCGATGCGCGCCGAAAAATCGGTCGGCAGCGCGATCGCCTCGTCAAGCGCGTTGGTGTGCAGGCTCTGCGTCCCGCCCAGCATCGCCGCCATCGCCTCGATCGTCGTGCGGATGACGTTGTTGTAGGGATCCTGCTCGGTCAGCGAGACGCCCGAGGTCTGGCAATGGGTGCGCAGCATCTTGGACCGCTCGTCCTTCGCGCCCAGCTTCGTCATCACCCGGTGCCACAGCACGCGCGCGGCGCGCAGCTTTGCCACTTCCATGAAAAAGTTCATGCCGATGGCAAAGAAGAAGCTCAGCCGCCCGGCGAATTTGTCGATGTCGAGGCCCGAGGCGACGCCGTATTTCACATATTCCATGCCATCGGCGATGGTGAAGGCCAGTTCCTGCACCTGTGTCGCCCCGGCCTCCTGCATGTGATAGCCGGAGATGGAGATGGAGTTGAACTTGGGCATGTGCGCCGAGGTATAGGCGAAAATGTCCGAAATGATCCGCATCGACGGTTCGGGCGGATAGATATAGGTGTTGCGGACCATGAACTCCTTCAGAATGTCGTTCTGAATGGTCCCGTCGAGCTTTTCGGGCGGCACGCCCTGTTCCTCGCCCGCAACGATGAAGAAGGCGAGGATCGGGATCACCGCCCCGTTCATCGTCATCGACACCGACATCTGATCGAGCGGGATCCCGTCGAACAGGATCTTCATGTCCTCGACCGTGTCGATCGCCACCCCGGCTTTGCCGACATCGCCGACGACGCGGGGGTGATCGCTATCATAGCCGCGATGCGTCGCCAGATCGAAGGCGACCGACAGGCCCTTCTGCCCGGCAGCGAGATTGCGCCGGTAAAAGGCGTTCGATTCCTCGGCGGTCGAAAAGCCCGCATATTGGCGGATCGTCCAGGGCCGGCCGGCATACATCGACGCGCGCACCCCGCGCGTGAACGGCGCAAAGCCCGGCAGGCCGGGATCCCAGCCGGCAACGTCTTCCGCCGTGTAGAGCGGCCGCACGGTGATGCCTTCCGGCGTCTGCCAGTCGAGATTGCGGCCCTTCACCTCCTTGTCGAGGAGCGCCTGCCAGTCCGCGCGGCCGGTGGGGGTGTCGTTCATCGTCAAACCAGATCCATTGCTGTTGCCGGCCGGGTCGCCCCGGCCATGTTCACCGGCCGGTAAAGGCCGGGCGGCGCTTGGCCAGAAACGCCATGCCGCCTTCAACCGAATCCTGCGTGCGGCGCATGTCGCGCTGGGCATCGGCCTCGGCGGCCATCGCGGCGGCATAGTCGGTCTCGAGCGCGCCGATCAGCGCCCGGCGCATCGCACCGAGCGCGCGGGTCGGCCCGGCGGCAAGGCGCATGGCGAGCGCCCGCGCCGCCTCGTCCAGCTCCTGATCGGGCACGACCTTGTGGATCATGCCCCAGTCGAGCGCGGTCTGCGCCGGCACCCGTTCGCCGAGCATCATCATCTCCGCCGCGCGCGCCTTGCCGATCAGACGCGGCAGCATCCAGCTCGCGCCGCCATCGGGCACCAGCCCGATATTGACGAACGCCTGCAGGAAATAGGCGGTGTCGCTGGCGACACAGAAATCAGCCGCGAGCGCCAGGCTGCACCCGATGCCGGCGGCCGGGCCGCGCACCGCGCTCACCACCGGCACGTCCAGACGGGCGATCGCCTGCATCGTGGGGTTATAGGCAGTCGACAGCGCCTGATGCGTCGCTTCGGCGGGGTCGCCGCCCCGATCGAGCCCGCCCGCCAGATCCGCGCCCGAGCAAAAGGCCCGGCCGGTGCTGGCGAACAGCACCGCCCGCGCGCCGCCGAGATCGGCCAGCGCGGCGCGGATCTCGGTGAACATTTCCGGCGGCGCGGCGTTCAGCCGGTCGGGCCGGTTGAGGGTGATGGTCAGCACATCGCCGTCCCGGGCGGTGAGGATCGTCTCGAAGGCGCTCATTCTCTCTCCCTTCAGTCTCTCCGGCCCGGTTCGCCCGGTGCCGTGTGCGCGGCCGCCCGCGCCTGCGCTGTCCAGGCGTGCCGGCTCAATGCCCGGCGTCGCCCTTCGGGCTTTCCATGATCTCGGTGAGCACGCCGCCCATGTCCTTGGGATGGACGAAGAAGATCGGCGTGCCGTGCGCGCCGATGCGCGGCTCGCCGAGCACCTTGGCCCCCTTGGCCTCGAACCACGCCTTGGCGGCATGGATGTCGGGCACTTCATAGCACAGATGATGCTGCCCGCCCGCCGGGTTCTTCGCCAGAAAGCCGTGAATGGGCGAGCTCTCGCCGAGCGGCTCGATCAGCTCGATCTGGGTGTTGGGCGTGTCGACGAAGCACACTTTGACGCCCTGCGCGGGCAGGTCGAAGGGATCGTGGATCTTCGTTGCGCCCATGACGTCGCGGTAAAAGGCGATCGACGCCTCGATCGACGGGGTGGCGACGCCGACATGGTTGAGCCGGCCCAGTTTCATGTTTTCAGCCTGCATCGCCCTTCATCCTCACAGCGGGATATTGTCGTGTTTCTTCCACGGGTTCTCGAGCTGCTTGTTGCGCAGCTTCCTGAGGCCGAGCGCGATCCGCCGGCGCGTGGAATGCGGCATGATCACCTCGTCGACAAAGCCCTTCGACGCGGCGACAAACGGGTTGGCGAAGCGCGCTTCATATTCAGCGGTCCGCTCGGCGATTTCCTCCGGCGTCTTGCCCCGGAAGATGATCTCGACCGCGCCCTTGGCCCCCATCACCGCGATCTCGGCGGTCGGCCAGGCATAATTCAGGTCGCCGCGCAGATGCTTGGACGCCATCACGTCATAAGCGCCGCCATAGGCCTTGCGGGTGATGACCGTGATCTTGGGCACCGTCGCCTCGGCATAGGCGAAGAGCAGCTTTGCGCCATGCTTGATGATGCCCGAATGTTCCTGCGCGACGCCGGGCAGGAAGCCGGGCACGTCGACGAAAGTCACGATCGGAATGTCGAACGCGTCGCAGAAACGCACGAAGCGCCCGGCCTTTTTGGAGCTGTTGATGTCCAGACAGCCGGCGAGCACCATCGGCTGGTTGGCGACGATGCCGACGGTGCGCCCCTCGATACGGCCGAAGCCGATGATGATGTTGCCGGCATGGCCGGGCTGCAGCTCGAAGAAATCGCCCTCGTCGACGACCTTGGCGATCAGCTCGTGCATGTCATAGGGCTGGGTCGCGCTTGCCGGCACCAGCGTGTCGAGGCTGTCGTCGGTCCGGTCCCACGGGTCGGTGGTCGGACGCTCGGGCACCGGCTCGCGGTTCGACAGCGGCAGGAAATCGATGAAGTCGCGCGCGGCGAGCAGCGCATCGATGTCGTTTTCAAACGCCATGTCGGCCACGCCCGACCGGGTCGTGTGGGTGATGGCCCCGCCCAGCTCCTCCTGGGTCACCACCTCGTTGGTGACGGTCTTGACCACGTCGGGACCGGTCACGAACATGTAGGAGCTGTCCTTCACCATGAAGATGAAGTCGGTCATCGCCGGCGAATAGACGGCACCGCCCGCGCACGGCCCCATGATCAGCGACAGCTGCGGCACCACGCCCGAGGCGAGCACGTTGCGCTGGAACACCTCTGCATAGCCGCCGAGCGAGGCGACGCCTTCCTGGATGCGCGCGCCGCCCGAATCGTTGAGACCGATCACAGGCGCGCCGACCTTCATCGCCATGTCCATGATCTTGCAGATCTTCTGGGCATGGCGTTCGGACAGCGAGCCGCCGAACACGGTGAAATCCTGGCTGAACACGAACACCAGCCGGCCATTGACGGTGCCCGATCCGGTGACGACGCCGTCGCCGGGGATGCGCTGCGCCTCCATCCCGAAATCGACGCAGTTATGCTCGACATACATGTCGAGCTCCTCGAACGAGCCGGGATCGAGCAGCACCTCGATCCGCTCGCGCGCGGTCAGCTTGCCCTTGGCGTGCTGCGCGTCGATGCGCTTCTGGCCGCCGCCGAGCCGGGCGGCCGCACGCCGCTGTTCGAGTTGGTCGAGGATGGTCTGCATCGCGCTCCCCACAGTCTGATTATCGATTTTGCCGCGCTCTCTGGCGCGCCCGCGCGCGGAACGCAAACCGGAAAAAGCCCGCCCGCCCCGCGCTGCCCCCTGCCGGGCCGCGGGTCAGGCCGCCACGATCCCCCGCTCGATCAGGCTGCGCGCAGTATCGACAATGGTCTCGCGGTGCGGCCGCGGCACCCAGCCGAGCCGCGCGCGCGCATGATCGGCCGGGGTTTCGCGGACATGGCCCAGCTCGCCCACCACCTGCGACAGCACCGGATCGAACCGCGCCGCCATACGCACCAGCATGTCGGGCAGTTTCATCTTGGGCACGCGACGCGCCGCCTCCCCCATCTCGTCGCGCAGCACGGCGGCAATGTCGGCAAGCTTCAGGAACGGGCCCGACGCGATGAAGCGTTCGCCGGCAATCCCCGGCTCGGTCAGGCAGCGGACATGCAGGTCGGCGACGTCGCGCACATCGACAATGCCGAAGCCCAGATCGGGCAGCCCCGGCAGGTCGCCCGCCAGCAGCTTCTTCACCGCCTCGATCGAGGCGGAAAAATCGGGGCCGAGCACCGGGCCGAGCACGGCCGAAGGATTGACGGTGACCAGTTCCGGCCCGCCGCCCGCCTGCGCCAGCCAGTCGCGCGCCGCCCGCTCCGCAATCGTCTTGGACTTGGGATAGGCATAGACGCCCGGACCGTCGACCACCGTCCAGTCGGCCTCGGTGAAGCGGGTGCGGTCGCCGCCATGGCCATAGGCGATCGCCGCGACCGAGGAGGTCATCACCACCCGCCCGACCCCGGCGTCGGCCGCGAAGCGCAGCGCACGCAGCGCCCCGTCGCGCGCCGGCACGATCAGCTCATCCTCATGCGCGGGCGCGCCCGCCGGCAGCGGCGAGGCGAGATGCGCGACATGGCTGCACCCGGCCATCGCCGCCGCCCAGCCGGCATCGTCGGTCAGATCGGCGGCCACAAAGCTCAGCCGCGCGTCATCGACGCCCAGCCAGGCGCGCACTTCGGGCTCGCGCGCCAGCGAGCGGATCGTCGCCCGGACCGTCCAGCCGGTTTCGACCAGTCGCCGGATGACGAAGCCGGCAATATAGCCGCTGCCCCCGGTCACGAGCACGGTTCCCGTCATCTGCGCCTCTCCTTGCCGCTGCGCCCGGCCGCGCGCGTCCGCGGGCCGGCTTTGGTTTTGATTTGAAATGCAAGTTGCGGGACCGGTGCGCCCCCGTCAAGCGCCCGGCCCATTCGGGAATGGTTCGCTTGCAACTCTGAACGCCTCGGCTAAAGCGGGGCCAGGGGAGAGTTTCATGGTCGGGGACAAGGTCTATCCGGTGCCGGCGTCCTGGGGAAAAAAGGCGCGCGTCACCGCGGACAAATATCAGAAGCTGTACGGGCGCTCGCTGGCCGATCCGGGCAGCTTCTGGCTCGAACAGGCGCGCCGGATCGACTGGGTGAAGCGCCCCGAGATCGCCGGTGACTGGTCGTTCGCGGCCGATGATTTCCGCATTGCCTGGTATCCCGACGGCCGGCTGAACGTCAGCGCCAACTGCATCGACCGCCATCTGCGCGAGCGTGGCGACCAGATCGCGATCATCTGGGAACCCGATGCGCCGGACGAGGAGCCGCGCCGCTTCACCTATCGCCAGCTGCATGCCGAAGTGTGCCGCTTCGCCAATGTGCTGAAAGCGCGCGGCGTCGCGCGCGGCGACCGGGTGACCATCTACATGCCGATGATCCCGGAGGCGGCGTTCGCGATGCTCGCCTGTGCGCGGATCGGCGCGATCCATTCGGTGGTGTTCGGCGGTTTCTCGCCCGAAGCGCTCGCCGGGCGCATCCAGGATTGCGACAGCAGCATCGTCATCACCGCCGACGAAGGGCGGCGCGGCGGCCGGCGCGTGCCGCTCAAGGCCAATGTCGATGCCGCCGCCGCCCATGCGCCGTCGCTCAAACAGGTGATCATGGTGCGCGCGACCGGGGCCGATGTGGCGATGACGCCGGGGCGCGACCATGTCTATCAGGATCTGGCGGCGGCGGCCGACAGCCATTGCCCGCCCGAGCCGATGGGCGCGGAAGACCCGCTGTTCATCCTCTACACCTCAGGCTCGACCGGTAAGCCCAAGGGCGTGCTGCACACAGGCGGCGGCTATCTGGTCTGGGCCAGCCTGACCCATGAGCTGGTGTTCGATTACCGGCCGGGCCAGATCTATTGGTGCGCGGCCGATCTCGGCTGGGTGACGGGGCACAGCTATATCCTCTACGGCCCGCTGGCGAACGGCGCGACCACTTTGATCTATGAAGGCGTGCCCAACTGGCCCAGCCCGGCGCGGATCTGGGAGGTGGTCGACCGGCACCGGGTGGAGATCCTTTACACCGCGCCCACGGCGCTGCGCGCGCTCATGCGCGAGGGCGACGATTGGGTGACCGGCACCAGCCGCGCGTCGCTGCGCCTGCTCGGCTCGGTCGGCGAGCCGATCAACCCCGAAGCCTGGGAATGGTATCACCGCGTCGTCGGCGAGGGGCGCTGCCCGATCGTCGACACATGGTGGCAGACCGAGACCGGCGGGGCGATGATCGCCCCCTGCCCGGCGCCACCGCGCTCAAGCCCGGATCGGCGACGCGCCCGCTGCCCGGCGTCGATCCGCAGATCGTCGATGCCGAGGGCAATGTGCTGGCCGGCGCGACCGAGGGCAATCTGGTCATCGCCCGGTCATGGCCGGGCCAGATGCGCACCGTCTGGGGCGATCATGACCGGTTCTTCCAGACCTATTTCACCACCTATCCGGGCAAATATTTCACCGGCGACGGCTGCCGCCGCGACGCCGATGGCGATTACTGGATCACCGGGCGGGTCGATGATGTGATCAACGTCTCGGGCCACCGCATGGGCACCGCCGAGGTCGAAAGCGCGCTGGTCGCCCACCCCAAGGTGGCCGAGGCCGCCGTGGTCGGCATGCCGCATGACGTGAAGGGTCAGGGCATCTATGCCTTTGTCACGCTGAACGCCAATGACGCGCCGTCGGACGCGCTCGCCCGCGAGCTTGTCGCCTGGGTGCGCACCGAAATCGGCCCGATCGCGACGCCCGACGCCATCCAGTTCGCCCCTGCCCTGCCCAAGACGCGCAGCGGCAAGATCATGCGCCGCATCCTGCGCAAGATCGCCGAGGGCGAACCGGGCGCGATCGGCGACACCTCGACGCTGGCGGACCCGGCGGTGGTCGACTCGCTGGTCGCCGGGCGGATCACCGGCTGAGGGGTTGAGGGTTGCAGGTGCGGGGGTTGTTTGCGGTGCGCCTGACGGCGCACGGGCGGCACCGGCCCGCTCCCCCACCCGGCCTCCCAACGGCAGATTACGCTATGGGAGGCCGGGTGGGGGAGCGGGCCGGTGCCGTTCTTCGCAGCCAAGCAGCGACGCCCCAACTCAGCGCATCAGCACCAGTTCCTCGGCCATTGACGGGTGCAGCGCGACCGTCTGGTCGAACTGCTTCTTGGTCAGCCCGGCCTTGACCGCGATCGCCGCCGCCTGGAGGATTTCCGGGGCATCCGGCCCGATCATGTGCAGCCCGACGACGCGTTCCGTCACCGGATCGCAGATCATCTTGTAGAGCGCGCGTTCGTTGCGCCCGGCGAGCACATTCTTCATCGGCCGGAAATCGGACGTATAGACCTTGACCGCGCCCAGCCGGTTCTTCGCCTCGCCCTCGGTCAGGCCGACCCCGGCAAGCGGCGGATGGCTGAACACGGCTGCGGGGATGCAGTCATAATCGACCCGCCACGGCTTGTTGCCGAACAGCGTGTCGGCAAAGGCCTGCCCCTCGCGGATCGCGACCGGGGTCAGCTGCACGCGGTTGGTCACGTCGCCGACCGCATGGATGCTGGGGATATTGGTGCGGTTGTCGGCATCGACGATGACCGCGCCCTGATCGTCGAGCGCGACGCCCGCTTCGGCCAGCCCCAGCCCCCTGGTGTTGGGCGCGCGGCCGGTGGCGAACAGCAGCAGATCCGCCTCGATCACATCGCCGGAGCCGAGCGTGATCGCGAGCGTGCCGTCGTCGCGCCGGGCGATGTCGGCAAAGCGGGTGTTGAAGCGGAACTCGATCCCCTTGGTCATCGAGATCTGCAGCAGCCGGTCGCGCACCCCCTCGTCATAGCCGCGCAGGATGGTGTCGCCGCGGTTGATCAGCGTCACATGCGCGCCGAACCGGTGGAAGATGCCGGCAAACTCATTGGCGATATAGCCGCCGCCGGCGATCACCACGCGGCGCGGCAGCGTGTCGAGATGGAACACCTCGTTGGACGTGATGCCATGTTCGGCCCCCGGCACATCGGGGATCACCGGCCAGGCCCCGGTCGCGATCAGGATGTGCCGCGCCGTCACCTCGCGCCCGCCCGCCAGGCGCACGCGATTCGGCCCGGCCACGGCTGCGCGCTCGAGGATGATCTCGACCCGGTTGTTGTTGAGCGTGTCGGTATAGGCGCGGTTCAGCCGCGCGACCTCGGCGAGCACGGTGTCGCGCAGCCGGGGCCAGTCGAACCGGCAGTCGGGCACGTCCCAGCCGAACTGGCGTGCATCGGCCAGATCCTCGGCGAAATGGGCACCATAGACGAGCAGCTTTTTCGGCACGCAGCCGCGGATGACGCAGGTGCCGCCGACCTGATGATCCTCGGCGATGGCGACGCGCGCGCCATAGGCCGCCGACACCCGCGCCGCGCGCACGCCGCCCGAGCCCGCGCCGATCACGAACAGGTCATAATCAAAGTCCATCTGGGCCTATCCTCCATCGTGCCGGGCCGCATGCCCGCCCGTCAGCCGCCATATGGGTGGCAACGGCAGCCGCGTCCATTCCCGCGCGGATGCCGGCGCGCGCAGATGCGCCCCCATCCGTCCGGCGCGGTTGACAACCCGGCCGGTTTTGCCTAGCTGGGCGCTCTTTCCGTGCGGGGATTCTCGCGCGGCGACCAGCTTTGAAAGAGTGATGAGGGCCATGTTCGCAGTCGTGCGCACGGGCGGCAAGCAGTATCGCGTTGCCGCAGGAGACAAGATCGTCGTTGAAAAGCTCGCCGGTGAGGCGGGTGAGCGCATCACGCTCGGCGACGTGTTGCTGGCCGGCGACGGCGGCGAGCTGAAGGCCACTGACGGCCTGACCGTGGCGGCGGAAATCGTCGCCCAGGCCAAGGGCGAGAAGGTCATCATCTTCAAGAAGCGCCGCCGGCATAACTATCGCCGCAAGAACGGCCATCGCCAGCAGCACACGATCCTGAAGATCCTGTCGATCGGCGGCGAAGAGGCGAAGCCCGCCAAGAAGCGCGCCGCCAAGGCCGCGCCCGCCGAAGACACCGCTCCGGCCGCCTGAGCCTGGGCCTCAACGAGCTGAAAAGAAGGTAACGAGAGATGGCACATAAGAAAGCAGGCGGCTCCTCGCGCAACGGCCGCGACTCCGCCGGCCGCCGCCTCGGCGTCAAGAAGTTCGGCGGCGAGACCGTTCTCGCCGGCAACATTATCGTGCGTCAGCGCGGGACCAAGGTCTATCCGGGCCGCAATGTCGGCCTGGGCAAGGACCACACCCTGTTTGCGACCGCCGAAGGCCGTGTGCGTTTCCATGAAGGCAAGCTTGGCCGCAAATATTGTTCGGTCGACATGCTGGCCGAAGCGGCTGAGTAACGGACGACCGTGATTTCGGGTCGTCCCTGGGGCGACCCGATAGTCCGCTGCGGCGGATGATGAGGGAGACGGGTTGCCCCCGCCTCCCTTTTTTCCATCTCCCTCATGGCCATGTCGCTGCCCTGTCACCGAAATCCGGCACAGGCGCAGCCACGAAGACGGGAGAGTGGAGATGTTCGCGCGCACCCCAAGATTGCTGCTGAGGCCCGGCTGGCGCGAGGATGCGCCCGCCCTTGCCCGCGCGATCGGCGATGAGGCGGTGATCCGCAACCTCGCTTATGCGCCCTGGCCCTATGGCCTTGCCGATGCTGAGGAATTTCTCGCCCGCACGCCCGATCCGCGCCACCCGCATCTGCTGGTGTTCGCGCGCACGCGCGGCGCGCCCCGGCTGGTCGGCGGCATCGGGCTTGGCCCCGCGCGCGACGGCGGCGCGCCGGAACTCGGCTATTGGATCGCGCGCCCATTCTGGGGGCTGGGCTTTGCCACCGAAGCCGGGCGGGCGTTCGTCGCCGGGGTGAAGGACAGCCTGAAGATCCGCCGGCTGAGCGCCAGCCACATGCTCGACAATCCGGCATCGGGCCATGTGCTGCGCAAGCTCGGCTTCCGGCCGACGGGGCGGATCATCACCCGCTTCAGCAGCGGGCGTGGCACCGACGTCGATTGCGCCCAGTTCGAACAGGGCATGGGCAGCGACGCGACCGACGACATGCGCTGCCTCGCCGCCTGACGCCGGCGAGGCGTGAGGCGTGACGCCTGAACCCTGATGTCAGCCGTGACAGGCCCGGTGCGATCCGCGCCGGGCCTGGCGGTGGCGTCAGTCCTTCTTGCGGGTGCGCCCGCGATTATTGGCGTAGAGCAGGGCTGCGACCAGCGCGGCAGACCCGATGCCGACGCCGGCGGCAATCCAGGCATTGCGGTTGCCGTCCGCGCCCTTGCCGGCCTGTGCGGCCTCTTCGCCTTCCTTCGCGCGCGTCGCGGACTTCACAATCTCGTTCACCACAGTCTCCGTTCCGGCCGCCGGGGCGGCACCGACCTCGATGTCCTCAGCGCTTACGGTATGGCTGCGGGGCTGATCAATCGTCGACACGGCATTTCTCCTTCACGGCCCGAACGCACGGACCGGCCTTGCTATCCAGCCCCCTGCCCGACACCTTCTGGCCCAACACCTTCTGGCCCAACACCCTCTGGCCCGGCCGCCCCCGCCAGACGCGCGCCATGCCAGCGCAGCTGATCCGCCATCAGCGTGGAAATGAAATAATAGCTGTGATCATAGCCGATATGCCGGCGGAGCGTGAGGGGAATGCCCGCATCGGCACAGGCAGCCGCCAGCAGCTCCGGGCGCAGCTGTTCGCCCAGAAACGCATCGTCCATGCCCTGATCGACCAGCAGCTCGGGCAGCCGCGCGCCATCCTCGATCAGCGCGACCGCGTCATGCGCCCGCCACGCCGCCCGATCGTCGCCCAGATAGGCGGACAGCGCCTTTTGCCCCCAGGGCACCTGCGACGGCGCGACGATCGGCGCAAAGGCCGACACCGCGCGGAACCGCCCGGGATTGCGCAGGCCGATGGTCAGCGCGCCATGCCCGCCCATCGAATGGCCCATGATCGACTGGCGCGCCATGTCGGCCGGGAAATGGGCGGCGACCAGCGCCGGCAGCTCGGTTTCGATATAGGTGCGCATCGCAAAATGCGGCGCCCAAGGCGCGCGCACCGCATCGACGTAAAACCCTGCCCCCTGCCCCAGGTCATAGCCGGGGTCATCAGCCACCCCGTCGCCGCGCGGGGAGGTGTCGGGGGCCACGAAAATCAGGCCGAGTTCGGCGCAGGTCGCGCGGAACTCGCCCTTTTCGGTGACATTGGCATGGGTGCAGGTCAGGCCCGACAGATACCAGACGACCGGCAGCCGCGCATCGGGCGCATGATCCGGCACGAACACGGAAAACACCATATCCGTGCCGGTGGCGGCGGAGGCGTGGCGATAGACGCCCTGCACCCCGCCATGCGCCCGCGATGCGGACAGCTGCTCGATCGTCATCGCGCCGGGCCTGCCTGTTTCAGGTTCCGCGCGCCGCTTTACTGCGGCATCCGGTACATCGCGCAGATCTTGTTGCCCGCCGGGTCGCGCAGATAGGCGAGATACAGCTTCATCCCCGCGCCTTCGCGCACGCCGGGCGGATCTTCGCACGGGGTGCCGCCATTCGCCGCGCCCGCCGCATGGAAGGCATCGGCCTGTTCGGGCGACGCCGCGGCAAAGCCCAGCGTCCCGCCATTGGCGCAGGTTGCCGGTTCGCCGTTGATCGGCTTGGTGATGATGAACAGCCCGCCGGCGTGCGAATAGATCACCCGCCCCTTGGGATCGGCAAAGCCCGGACGCACGCCGAGCGCGCCCAGCGCCGCATCATAGAACCGCTTCGACGCCTCGATATCATCGGCGCCCAGCATCACATGGCTGAACATTCAGGTCTTCCTCTCTTCTGCTGGTAATCAGTAAACGACGACGCTGCGGATGCTCTCGCCCGCATGCATCAGCTCGAACCCCTTGTTGATCTCGTCGAGGGTCAGGACATGGGTGATCATCGGATCGATCTCGATCTTGCCCGACATGTACCAGTCGACGATGCGCGGCACATCGGTGCGCCCCTTGGCCCCGCCAAAGGCCGATCCCTTCCAAACCCGCCCGGTGACCAGCTGGAACGGCCGCGTCGCGATTTCGCGCCCGGCCTCGGCCACGCCGATGATGATCGATTCGCCCCAGCCGCGATGACAGGCCTCAAGCGCGGTGCGCATCACATCGGTGTTGCCGGTGCAGTCGAACGTATAGTCCGCACCCCCGCCGGTCAGTTCGACCAGATGGGCGACCAGATCGCCGGTCACCGTGCGCGGATCGACGAAATGGGTCATGCCGAAGCGGCGGCCCCATTCCTCCTTCGCCGGATTGACGTCGACGCCGACGATCATGTCCGCGCCGACCATGCGCAGCCCCTGGATGACGTTGAGGCCGATGCCGCCAAGGCCGAAGACGATGCAGTTCGCCCCCGGTTCCACCCGCGCGGTCTTGACCACCGCGCCGACGCCGGTGGTGACCCCGCAGCCGATATAGCAGCTCGACCGGAACGGCGCGTCGGTGCGGATCTTCGCCACCGCGATTTCAGGGAGCACGGTGAAGTTCGAAAAGGTCGAACAGCCCATGTAATGATGGACGGGCTGTCCCTTGTAGGAAAAGCGGGTGGTGCCGTCGGGCATCAGCCCCTTGCCCTGGGTCGCGCGGATCGCCGTGCACAGATTGGTCTTGCCCGACAGGCAGGATTTACACTGGCGGCATTCGGGCGTGTAGAGCGGGATGACATGATCGCCGGGGACGACCGAGGTGACGCCGGCCCCGACCTCGCGGACGATGCCCGCCCCTTCATGGCCGAGGACGGAGGGAAACAGCCCCTCGCTGTCCAGCCCGTCAAGCGTATAGGCGTCGGTGTGGCAGATGCCGGTCGCCATGATTTCGACCAGCACCTCGCCGGCGCGCGGACCGTCCAGATCCAGCTCGACGATCTCCAGCGGCCGTTTCGCCTCGAACGCCACTGCGGCGCGCGTCTTCATGCCAGGGCTTCCTCTCCGACGGTCGCGGCATCCTGCCGCATGGGGGCGGCCCGTGACGGGGCCGATTCGAAAATCCAGATGCGGGCGGGCGGCAGGTTGCGCCACACCGTGCCCGCCAGCCGCACGCGCACATCGGCCTCGCGCGGCACCGGCGCACGCACGCCGTAGGAATATTGCACGAACGGCGCGCCGGGCGGCAGCAGCTCGAGCATCGATTCGACGAAGCGCGCCACCGTCTCGTCAGGAAAGTTGAGCAGCGGCAGGCTGGAAATGATCGCGGAGAACGGGCCGAGGGCCGCCACTTCGGCGGCGTTCATCGCATCGCCGTGGCGCACCTCCACCCCCGGCATGCGCTGGCCGAGCAGCCGGGCAAAGGTCTGGTCCGCCTCGATCGCGACGATCCGCGCGGGCGGCACCCCGCGCGCGACAAGGGCGCGGGTGATCGCGCCGGTGCCGGGACCGAGTTCGAGGATGCGGCCCGGCGCGGCAGGATCAACCTGCGCGGCCATGGCCTGGGCGAGAATCGGGCTGGAGGGGCTGACGGCGCCCACCGCGCGCGGATTGCGGGCAAGGCGTTGGGCAAAGCTCAGCCAGTCATGCATAGCGTGTCGAACCACCGCCCCTCCATGCGCAAAGCGGCGCGCTTGTGCAACAAAACTGCGCGGGGGCCCGGCCCGCTTGCGTCAGCCGGCAGGCGACTTAAGGGTTTGCCGACACAAAAACGGGCCGGTGCCGCGTTTCGGGACATGGGTGCATGTCCGGGCAGGCATGATCGTCACCGGCGCGGCCAAAGGGGAGAAAGAAAGATGGATCGCCGCCAGTTCGTCCAGACGGCCAGCGCCGCACTGCTCGCGGGCCTGACGCCGGGGGCCGCCCGCGCGGCAGCCGCGACGGCCGCGACCGGGCCGGACGATGCGCAGCTGCGCGCGCTGCTTGACCGGATGTTCGCCGACCGGCTGGCCGAAAGCCCCGAACAGGCGACCAATCTGGGGCTGGACCAGGGGGCGAACGCGGCGCTGCGCGCCCGTCTCGATGATCGGTCGCGCGCCGGGGCGGCCAAACGCCGCGCCGCGCGCCGGGCCGAACGGGCGGCGCTCAGGCGGATCGACCGCGCCCGGCTGGGCGAGGCGGCACGCATCGATTACGACGTCGTCGTCTATCAGCTCGACCGCGCGCTCGCCGGCGAACGCTTTGCCTATGGCGAGACCGGCGGGCGCTTCACCCCCTATATCATCTCGCAGCTGACCGGGGCCTATCGCGAGCTGCCGCCGTTCATGGAGGATGACCATCCGGTGCGCAGCGCCGCCGATGCCGATGCCTATCTGGCGCGGCTGGAGGCGCTGCCCCGCGCGCTCGACCAGGATCTGGAACGCCAGCGCGAGGATGCGGCGGCCGGGGTGTTCGCGCCCGATTACATCCTCGACATCGCCCGCCGCCTGATGGGCGATCAGCGGGCAAAGCCTGCTGCCGAAGCGGGCATGGTCACGCGCTTTGCCGGGCGGCTCGCGTCCGCCGGGCTGCCGGCGGCGCGCGCCGAAGCCGCAGCGAAGATCGTCGCCGATGCCGTCTATCCGGCGCTCGACCGCCAGATTGCCGAGGTCGAACGGCTGCGCGCCCGCGCCGGCCATGACGGCGGCGTGTGGCGGCTGCCCGACGGCGAGGCGTTTTACGCCGCCGCCGCCCAGGCCGCGAACACGACCGCGATGACCGGCGAGGAGATCCACCGGCTCGGCCTCGAACAGGTCGCGCAGATTTCGTCGCAGATCGATTCGATCCTGAAGGGCGAAGGGATGAGCCAGGGCAGCGTCGGCGAACGGCTGGTCGCGCTCAACAAGCGTCCGGGCCAGGTGTTCGCCAATGACGATGCCGGCCGGGCCGAGCTGATCGCGCTGCTCAACCGCCAGATCGCGGCGATCGAGGCGAAGCTGCCGCTCGCCTTTGCAACTTTGCCCAAATCGCGGGTCGAAGCGCGGCGCGTGCCGCCGGAAATCCAGAACGGCTCGGCCGGGGCCTATTATGAAAACGCCCCGCTCGATGGCTCGCGCCCGGCCAGCTATTTCATCAATCTGCGCGACACGTTCGACCGGCCGGTGTTCGGGCTCAAGACGCTGACCCATCACGAAGCGACGCCGGGCCATCATCTGCAGGTCAGCCTGGCGCTCGAATCGACATCGATCCCGATGATCCGCCGCCGCAGCTTTTTCAGCGGCTATTCGGAAGGCTGGGCGCTCTATGCCGAGCAGCTGGCCGACGAGCTGGGCATGTATGACGGCGATCCGCTCGGCCGGGTCGGCTATCTCCAGTCGCTGCTGTTCCGCGCGACGCGGCTGGTGGTCGATACCGGCCTGCATGTGAAGCGGTGGAGCCGCGAACAGGCGACCGATTATCTGATTGCAACGACCGGGATCGCCCGCGGCCGCAGCCAGAACGAGATCGACCGCTACACCGTCTGGCCGGGGCAGGCGACCAGCTACAAGATCGGCCATACGGTCTGGGTGCGGCTGCGCGAGGAGGCGAAGGCACGCGCGGGCGCGTCCTTCGATCTCAAGCGCTTCCATGATGTGCTGACGCTGGGGGCGATGCCGCTCAGCGTGCTCGAACAGGTGGTGCGCGCCCGGTCGGCCTGATGCGCGGGCGGGGGCCGGGGGTGATTCATCCCCAGCTCTGTGCGCCGGTCGCCGCGTTCGGGGCTTGCCGGGGGCGGCCCCGCGCGGCCAAAGCCCAGACATGACTTTTCGCGTCGAACTCGGCACCGATCGGTCGGGCGCGCCGGCCGCGATCGATCTGGAGGAATTGCTGGCGACCCGGCTGCTCGTGCAGGGCAATTCCGGGTCGGGCAAATCGCATCTGCTGCGCCGGCTGCTCGAACGCTCGGCGGGTCAGGTGCAGCAGGTGGTGATCGACCCCGAGGGCGATTTCGTCACGCTCGCCGAACGCTATGGCCATGCGGTGGTCGAAGGCGACGGCTATAGCGAGCGCGAAGTGGCGCGCATCGCCGCGCGCATCCGCGAACACCGCGCCTCGGTGGTGCTCAGCCTCGAAAATCTCGAGGCGGAAGGGCAGATGCGCTGCGCCGCCACCTTTCTGAACGCGCTGTTCGATGCGCCGCGCAACCATTGGTATCCGGCGCTGGTCGTCGTCGACGAGGCGCAGCTCTTCGCCCCCGCGGGCGGCGGCGAGGTGGCCGAGGAGGTGCGCCGCGCCTCATTGGGGGCGATGACCAACCTGATGTGCCGGGGGCGCAAGCGCGGCCTGGCCGGGGTGATCGCGACCCAGCGGCTTGCCAAGCTTGCCAAGAATGTCGCGGCCGAAGCCTCGAACTTCCTGATGGGGCGCACCTTTCTCGACATCGACATGGCGCGCGCCGCCGATCTGCTGGGCATGGAGCGGCGGCAGGCGGAGGAGATTCGCGATCTGGAACGCGGCACCTTCCTCGCCCTCGGCCCGGCGCTGTCGCGTCGCCCGCTCGCCATCCGCATCGGCGCGGTCGAAACCGGATCGGCGGGCTTCACCCCGCGCCTGTCGCCGCTGCCCACGCCCTCGCCTGAGGATCTGCAGGGGCTGCTGTTCGCGCCGGTTGCCGAGGAACCGCCGCCCCCCGCCCCGGCACCGGTCGCCCGGCCGCTCGCCTCTGATCTGCTGATCCAGTCGCTTGCCGCCAGCATGCCGGTCGCGGCCCCCGCCGTCCCCGAATGCGCGGCGGAGGAACAGCCGCTGATCATCGCGCGGGTGCTCGCCGAACTGGTCGCCGATCCCGACCAGCGCGGACGGCCGATTGCGTCAATCTATCAGGATTTCCAGCTGCGCTGCCGGATGGCCGGGCTGGCGCGGCCCGATCTCGACCCGATCGGCTTTGCCCGGCGGCTGGCCGCCGCGCGCGCCGGCATTGCCGATCCGGACGAGCCGCACTGGCAGGACGCCATCGCGCTTGCCCAGGCGCTGCCCGACGACATGCTGGCCCCGTTCCTGATGATCGCGCGCGCAGCACAAGGCGGCGCGCCCTGCCCGTCGGACGATGCGCTGGCGGCCAGCTATGGCACCAGCTCGCTCGGCCGCATCCGCCGGCTGCTCAGCTATATCGAGGAACGCAATCTGATCGTGTGCCGCACCGATCTGGCCGGGCGGCGGACAATCTCCGTCCCCCATCTGGGCTGGACGACCGCGCCCGGCGAAGGAACGCGGATGCGGGCTTGAAATGCGCGCCTGACGGCGCGGTCGCGGCACCGGCCCGCACCGGTTGTTTGTGGTGCGGCTCGCGCCGCACGGCGGCACCGGCCCGCTCCGGTTGTTTGTGGTGCGGCTCACGCCGCACGGCGGCACCGGCCCGCTCCCCCACCCGGCCACCCAACGGCAGTATCATATGGGTGGCCGGGTGGGGGAGCGGGCCGGTGCCGCGACCGAACAAAGACTCCCAGTGCCGCGAGGCGCGCAAACAAACACCCCCGCGACCAACCTTTACCCCTCAGGCACCAGCCCCAGCCGGCTACGCCGCATCCAGCGGCCGACCATCAGCACCGACACGACGGCCAGCCCCGCCGCCAGCCCGATCCACACGCCCAGCCCTTCAAGCCCGGCCGGAAAGGCCAGGCCCAGCCCGACGCCCAGCCCGATCGCCCAATAGCCGAGCGCGGCATAGACCATCGGCACCTTGGTGTCGGACAGGCCGCGCAGCATCCCCGCGCCCACCGCCTGCGCGCCATCGACGATCTGGAAGATCGCCGCGACGCCAAGGAACGACACCGCCAGTGCCGCGACATCGGCATTGGCCGGGCCGGGTTCGATGAACAGCGCCACCAGCCGGTCGGGGATGGCGACCATCACCAGCGCCGCCAGCGCCATGAAGCCGGTGCCGAGCGTCAGCGCCGTCCATCCCGCCCGGCCGATGGCTGCCGGATCACGCCGCCCCGCCGCCAGCCCGACCCGCACGGTCGCCGCCTGCGACAGGCCGAGCGGCACCATGAACGTCAGCGAGGCGAGCTGGATGGCGATGGCATGGGCGGCAAGCGATTCCGGCCCGATCACACCCATGATGAAGGCGGCGGCGCTGAACACCGTGACTTCAAGGCCGAGCGTCATGGCGATGGGCGCGCCGATGCGCCACACCTGGGCAAAGCGCGGCCAGTCCGCCCGCCAGAAATGGCCGAACAGATGATAGCGGCGAAAGCGCGGATGCACCGACACCACGGTCGCAAGGCCAAGGAACATCGCCGTCTGGGTGATCGCACTGCCCAGCCCCGCCCCCGCCAGCCCCATGGCCGGCAAGCCGTAAGCCCCGAAGATCAGGCCGTAATTGACCACCGCATTGACGATGACGCCGATCACCCCGATCAGCAGCGCCCAGGCCGGCCGTTCGAGTGCGGCAACAAAGGCGCGCAGCACCAGATAGCAGAGCGCGGGCAGGAACCCCCACATCAGATAGCGGGTGAACAGCGCCGCATCGCGCGCCAGATCGGGCCGCTGGCCGAGCGCGAGGAAGATCGCTTCGGCATGCCACAGCGCGATCCAGATCGGCACGGTTAGCGCGATCGCCGCCCACATGGTCTGCCGCACGGTGCGGCGCACGTCGCGCACGTCATGCGGCCGCGCGCCAATGCGCTGGGCGATCAGCGGCGACGCGGCGGTGACCAGCCCCATGCCGAAGATCAGAAACGCGATGTTGAGATTGCTGCCCAGCGCACCCGCCGCCAGCGCCCCCGCCCCAGCCAGCCGAGCAGCACGACATCGGTCGTGTGGATCGCCGCCTGTGACAGGTTGGTCAGGATCATCGGGCTGGCCAGCCGCGCGGTCGCCGCCGCCTCGACACGCCAGGCCGGGGGGATGGCCGGGGCAAACATGCCCCGGCCCATAAAGGGTTTTTTCGTCAAATGCGCGGGCAAATCAGCGGGCGCGACACCGGCGCGGGCCGCCCGCCGGACAGCATCAGTGGTTGCCGCCTATAAAGTCGCCCAGCCCGCCCAGCACCGATCCCTCGCCGCGATTCTGGCCGCGTCCACCGGCGGCGGCTAGCATCCGCCCGGCCAGGCGCGAGAAGGGCAGCGACTGGATCCACACCTTGCCCGGCCCGGTCAGCCGGGCGAAAAACAGCCCTTCCCCGCCGAACAGCACGCTGCGCACGCCGCCCGCCGTCACCAGATCGAAATCCACGCTCGGCGTCAGCGCGGCGATGCAGCCGGTATCGACATGGATTTCCTCGCCCGGCGCCAGCACGCGCTCGACCACCGTGCCGCCCATCTGGACGAACACCCAGCCATCGCCCTCCAGCTTCTGCATGATGAAGCCTTCGCCGCCGAACAGGCCGGTCAGCACGCGGCGCTGGAACTGCAGGCCGATCGACACGCCCTTGGCGGCGGCGAGAAACGCGTCCTTCTGGCAGATCAGCGTGCCGCCGACCTCGTCCAGCCGGATCGGCAGGATCGAACCGGGCGTCGGCGCGGCAAAGGCGACGCGCGCCTTGCCCGACCCGTTATGGGTGAAGACGGTGGTGAACAGGCTTTCGCCGGTGATCAGCCGCTTGCCCGCGCCCAGCAGCTTGCCCATGAACCCGCCATCGCTGCCGCCGCTGCCGTCGCCGAACACCGTCGTCATGTCGATGCTCGCATCCTTCCAGACGAGCGCGCCCGCCTCGGCCACCGCGCTTTCGCCGGGATCCAGCTCGATCTCGACGAACTGCAGCTCCTGCCCCTTGATCTCGAAATCGATGTCGTCGGCGATGCCGGACTGGCGATGGTGCTGCCACGGGCTTTGCATGATCTGGATCTCCCTGAACCTGTTCGCGGGTTTGTAGAGCGGTTTGCGTTGCAGGGAAATGACGCCGCCCCGCGCCAGTCGCGCCGCGCCGCACAACTGGCCCCGGCGGACGCCCGGGCGGAAATTGTTCGTAAAAAGGACAGTCCTGCGGCATTTCCGTATGTTGACGGTCATGACAACGGGCGACAGAATACATCCGGATTGGAGGAAACATGACGGATACCGATTTGTCGCCGAACATGATCGAACTGGCGACCGAACTGACGATTGCCTGGCTGAACAACCCCAACAACCGTGCGGGCGCGGAAGACGTGCCGGCGTTCCTGCACAAGATGCATGCGACGCTGAACGGCCTGTCGGCGCGCGACGAACAGCCCGGCGAAACCATCGCCGAAGGCGGCGCCGAACCGGCGGTGTCGGTGCGCAAGTCGCTGGCGTCGAAGGACGTCATCATCTCGCTCATCGACGGCAAGCCCTATAAGTCGCTGAAGCGCCATCTGGCGCGCCACGGCCTGACCCCGGAACAGTATCGCGAACGCTATAAGCTGAAGCCCGATTATCCGATGGTCGCGGAAAACTATGCGAAGCAGCGCCGCGACCTCGCGCTCAAGATCGGCCTCGGCTCCAAGGGCCGCGCCGCCCGCGCCGCCCAGCGCGCCGCCGCCGGCAAGACCAGCCGCGCCAAGCAGCAGGGCTGAACCGCACATCACCCGGCCGAACCCGGGCCAGACGCATCACCCCGGAGAGGCGGTGGCCACATGGCCGCCGCCTCTTTTTTCTGACGCCGGCGGGTTTGTCTGGGCGAGACCCAAAGCATCCATTGTCGACCAGAACAGCCCCGACACCCGCCTTGCCCGACAAAAACGAGAGAGTTAACTTTCATTCCCACAAGGGCGGGTGGAACAATGACACGACGAGCGAAACGACCGGGCATCGAAAAACTTCGCGCCTGTGGCGGTTTGATGCTCACGCTCATTCCCGCCACCGCGCTGGCCGAGGCGCGGGTCGATCGCGGCCATGGCTTTTTCTTCAACAAGCCCGGCGCGACTGCTGAACAGGCGGCGGCAGACACCGCCCAGTGCCGCGCCATCGCATCGGGCGCGGACTCACAGATCAACGCCGTCGACGTGCTTGCCGGCGGCCTTGCGGGGGTTCTTGGCGGTGCCTTTGCCGGCGAGAGGCTGCAACGGGTCAACCTGGAAAACTGCATGGTGATCCGCGGCTGGCGGCTTTACGCGATGACGGCGGAGGAAGGCCGCACCTGGAAAGCCCTTCCGGATGCCGCACGGGAGCGTGAGCTTGCGGTTCTGGTCGGCGCGCAGCAGCCCGCCCGCGGGCAAATGCTGCGTGAATGGCGCAACGATTATGCGGAGCCGGTGCTGTGGCGAAAGAAATGACGGCGATCATCGGGCTGGCGCTGGCGAGCCCGGCTGCGGCGCAGTTGACCGAGCAGGTGGACCTGACCAAGCCCGAACGCCCTGTGCCCGCGTCCGGCGAGGCGATGATCGTCCTCAGGGCGCATGCGTCGACCATGGCGGGGGACAACCGCATCCTTGTTCACCGTTATGATCCCGCGACGCAGCAGGTCGTGACCGGACCCGACGGAAAACCGGCGGGCGCCAAGCTGACATATTCCTACACGCTGTTCGGCGGCAAAAAGGGCGAAAAGGCCCTGCGCGTCGCGATCGTGCCCGCTGGCGACTATGTTCTCGCCGGGCGCACGTTTAACGTGACCTATACAGACAGCTTCTGTTTCGGTGCCCCGCGCTTCTCGCTCCGGCCCGGCGAGGTGGTGTATCTCGGCGATTATGAAATGCTGGCGCTGGAAAAGATGCCTGACCGGGAGCGCCGCAACGCCATGCGATACTCTGCCGATATCGTCAGCGCGCGCGCGTCGCTCGCTGCCGCCTATCCGGCACTCGCGCCGCAGCTGACCACCTGGACACCCGCCAACGGCGCGACCTTCCGCTGCAACGGCGACGAGTTCACCGCCTATGCGATCCCAGCGAAGTCCGCACCGGCACTTCAGGACTGAACCGGCACCGTCGCTGGGTCACCGCGCATCAACGCCAGCTCGTCAGGGTGATCGGCTGCAGATCACCCGACAATCAGCTGCATGAAAATCTGGCTGGGGCGGCAGGATTCGAACCTGCGCATGCCGGTACCAAAAACCGGTGCCTTACCGCTTGGCGACGCCCCAGCAGGCGAGCGGCGCTTATAGCTGCCGCTGCGCCGGTGAAAAGAGGGTATGCGGCCCGCAACGCGCGGGCCGCGATCGATCAGGCGATGCGGTGCACCCAGCCATGCGGATCGGGGGCCGCGCCGCGCTGGATCGCGACCAGCCGCTCGCGCAGCCGCAGCGTCGCCGCGCCCGGCCCGCCATTGCCGATCGAAAAGCGCCCCTCGGCCGAGGCGACATGGCCGACCGGGGTGACGACGGCGGCGGTGCCGCACGCAAAGGTTTCGCGCAGCCGCCCGCTTGCCGCATCGGCGCGCCAGTCGTCGAGCGCATAGGGCGCTTCGCTGACCCGCAGCCCTTCCTCGGCCGCCAGCGTCAGGATCGATTCGCGGGTGATTCCGGGCAGGATGGTGCCGCCGAGCGGCGGGGTGCGGATTTCGCCATCGTCGAACACGAAGAACAGGTTCATGCCCCCCAGTTCCTCGACATAGCGGCGCTCGACCGCGTCGAGGAACACGACCTGGTCGCAGCCCTGGGCGATGGCTTCGGCCTGGGCGATCAGGCTGGACGCATAATTGCCGCCGCATTTGGCCGCCCCGGTGCCGCCGGGCGCGGCGCGCGTATAGTCGCCCGACACCCAGATGGTGATCGACGGCGCGCCGCCCTTGAAATAGCCGCCGACCGACGAGGCGATGACCATGTAGAGATATTCCGACGCCGGCTTGACGCCCAGAAACACCTCCGACGCGATCATGAACGGGCGCAGATAGAGCGCGCCGCCGTCAATCGCGGGAATCCAGTCCCGGTCGATCCGCACCAGTTCCTCGATCGAACGCAGGAACAGCGCCTCGGGCAGTTCGGCCATCGCCATCCGCCGCGCCGACTGGCGGAAACGGCGCGCATTGGCCTCGGGCCGGAACAGGCCGATGCCGCCATCATCGAGGCGATAGGCCTTCATGCCCTCGAAAATCTCCTGCGCGTAATGGAACACGGCGGTCGCGGGATCGAGGGTCAGCGGGCCGCGCGGGCCGATCACGGCATCGTGCCAGCCCTTGCCCTCGGCATAGCGGATCGTGACCATATGGTCGGTGAACACCCGGCCGAACCCCGGATCGACGAGCCGGGCCGCGCGTTCATCGGCATCGACCGGCGCGGGATGCGCGGTGGTGGTGAAACGCAGATCGTCGGCAATCATGGTCGTCCTTCCAACATGACTTGCCGCCGCCTATGGCCGATGGCAGGGGCGGTCAACATGACGGTCCTCAAACCGGGCGCGAGCGCCCTGTTTTTGCGCGAGGCGGAGGTGCGGCGGGGCCTGGACCTGCTGTTTGCCGGCCAGGCGCTGCTTGCCCGCGCGGTCGATCCGCTGCTGGACGAAGCCGGCTTGGGCCGCGCGCACCAGCGGGCGCTGTATTTCATCGCCCGCCACCCGGACCTGACGGTCGGCGAGCTGATCGCGCGGCTGGGCATCACCAAACAGTCGCTCAACCGCGTGCTGGCGGAGCTGGGCGCCAAGGCGCTGGTCGAAACCCGGCCCGGCGCCACCGACCGGCGGCAGAAAAGGCTGCGCCTGTCGCCCGAGGGTGCGGCGCTGGAGGCCCGGCTGTTCGAGGCGATGCGTGCCCGGCTGGCCGCCGCCTATGGCCATGCCGGGCCGGATGCGGTCGGCGGGTTCTGGGCGGTGCTCGAAGGGCTGACCGCCAGGGGCTGAGGGCGAGACGCCGCTATCGCCGTTCGTTCAACGAAAGGCCGCCGCCATCTCACGGCCGCGCGCCGCCGTGGCATCAAGGGTCGCGCGCATCAGCCGGGCGAGCGCCTGATCGGCGTCGAGCACGTCCAGCCCCTTGCGCGTCATCCCGCCGGGGCTGGCGACCCGGTCCGCCAGCCGGGCGGGCGATTCCCCAGCGCCCGCGGCCAGCGCGCCTGCGCCCTCGACCATGTGCAGCGCCAGCCGCGCCGCCTGATCCGGGGCAAGGCCCAGATCGGCTGCCCCCGCCGCCAGCGCATCGATCATGCGAAACACAAAGGCCGGGCCGCTGCCGGCAAGCGCGGCGACCAGGTGGAAATCCTCTTCATCGTCGATCCATTCGACCAGGCCGAGCGGGCGCATCAGCGCGGTGACCGCATCCACCCGGTCGCCGGTCAGCGCCACCACCCCGCGGCCAAGGGCCACGGGCGTGTTGGGCATGGCGCGCACGATCGCTCCGGCGGCCGGGAAACGCGCCCTCAGGCTGGCGCAGCCGGTGCCCGCCAGGATCGACACCAGCACCGTCTCCGGCCCGATGCGCGCGGCAAGCGCCGGGGCGACGGCATCAAGCTGTTGCGGCTTGATGCCGAGCAGGACCAGCCGGGGCACCGGCCCTTCCGGCAGGGCGGTGAGCGTCTGCACCCCGGCGGCAGGCGCGACGCCGCTGGGGCGGATGACGGTGATGCCATTGGCGGGCGCGCCTGCCGCCAGCCAGCGGGTCAGCATCGCCCCGGCCATGTTGCCGCACCCGATCATCCAGAAGGGCCGCTCAGACGCCCAATCGAAAACCATCCGTTCATCATCCTTGGCGGGAATCTGCGCGGGATGCGCAGGTTAACGCGGCATAAACCATATTCATGCGCTGGACGGAAATCCGTTGGCCCTAGTGAAGAACCATCCGAGGCGGTCGTTATGTCGAGCATGAGACCCATGAACAAACTGGCTGCAGATGCGGCGCACCCCGATATGACGACGGCTGGCGACCGGCGCGTGCCGCATGGCGACGATGCCCGCGCCCGCACCCAGCGGCTGGCCGATGCCGTCCGCAGCCTGTTCGGGCGGACGGAAGACCATGCCGCGCCGCCGCCCCCGCGCCGGAGCCCCGCGAGCTGACGCTGTTCGACCGCATCGGCACGTTTTTCGAAGCGCATAATCTCGAACCGACGCCCGCCCATTACGAGCTGGTGCACGGCTATCTGACCAATGCCGACCGCAAGCTGGTCGACGCCGTCGACCGGGCGGTGGCGCGTGAGGGGCAGCTTTCGCCCGAATCGGCCGAACTGATCCTGGCCGAAGTGCGCACCGACATGTCGGCCGAGTTGCTCGCCGATCTGATCGACAAGGCGCAGATGGGGCTGACCGAGATTGCCGGGGTCGCCAAACAGTCGCGCGCCGATGCCACCGCTTATGGCCAGGCGCTTGAAACCCAGGTTGCCGGGCTGGCCGGCTTTGCGCCTGAAAATGTGCTCGCCACGCTCGTCCAGCTGACCAGCTCGATGATCGACCGGACGCGCGCCGCCGAAGCGCAGCTGCGCGATGCCGGCAAGCAGATGAACGAGCTGCGCGGCAGCCTGGCCGAGGCCCGGCGCGTGGCCGAAAGCGACGCGCTGACCGGCCTTGCCAACCGCCGCGCGTTCGAGGCCAAGCTGCGCCGCGCGGTCGGCCATGCCCGCGAACAAGGCAAGCCGCTGGCGCTGGCATTCTGCGACATCGACCATTTCAAGAAGATCAACGACACCCATGGCCATGATGTCGGTGACCGCATCCTGAAGTTCGTGGCCCAGCGCCTTGCCTCGGCCTCATCGAACAATTGCTATGTCGCGCGCCACGGCGGCGAAGAGTTCGTCATGCTGTTCCAGGACATGGAGGTCGACGAGGCCGCACGCATCGTCGACGATGTCCGCGCCGATCTGCAGGACCGGCGGCTGATCGCCAAACAGTCCGGAGAGCCGATCGGCCAGGTCAGCTTCTCGGCGGGGGTCGCGGGCCTCGCGGCGGGCGAAAATGGCCGCCAGATGCTGCGCGCCGCCGACCAGGCGCTCTACCGGGCGAAGCGCGAGGGCCGCAACCGGGTGGTGACGGCAGAGGCCTGAAGCGCCGGACAGCCGGGCGGGTGCGCCCGGCGGCGTTCAGGCTTCGCCCTGGGTCTCGATCAGCGCGGCGGCAATCGCCTCGCGCGGGGTCTTGCCGCCCCACAGCACGAACTGGAACACCGGGTAATAGCGCTCGCACTCGTCGATCGCGCTTTCGATCAGCGTCTCGGTCTGGGCGAGCGACATGGTCGGCTCGTCCCCCTCGATCAGCGCGGCATGGCGGAACAGCAGGATGCCGCTCGTCGACCACAGCTCGAAATGCCCGAGCCACAGCTGTTCATTGACCAGCCCGATCGCCTCATAGATCGCCGCGCGCTTGTCTTCGGTGACCTTGATGTCGGGCAGGGCCAGAAACTGCAGCACCTGATCCTCGTCGCGCCAGACGCCGCGCAGCTCATATTCGGTCCAGCTGCCCTTCACATGGGCGACGATCTCGTCATCGCCCGACCGGTCATGCGACCAGCCATGGGCGGCGAAATAGCTTTCCAGCATGTCGATCGGGGCGGCCGGATCCGTTTCCGGGCCTTCAAAATCTTCAAGCGTCATCATCTGCGCGTCCCGGCCATGCGTCTCCGCGCGGTGATCGCAAGCCCGTGCCGGGCGAACAAGCAAGCATCGGCCAAAAAGGCGACAAAGCTGTGGATAAGCGCCGGGCGGCCATCGCCCGGCACCCTGCCCGTTCGCCTGCGCCGTCGGTCGTCGGCAATCCTCAGCTGCTGCCCAGCCGCGCCTCGAGCGCGTCGAGCCGCGCCTTCAGCGCATCGGCCTCGTCGCGCGCGGCGGCGGCCATCGCCTTCACCGCTTCGAACTCCTCGCGGCTGACGAAATCCATGCCGGCAATCCATTCGCGGGCACGCTCGCGCATCGCGGCCTCGGCCTCGCGGCCCACGCCTGCCATCGTCCCGGCCAGGCCGTTCAGCATCTTGGACATATCGTCGAAAAACCGGTTCTCGCTCTGCATCGCCTGCTCCTTCAGCCTGCAATCTGGGTGGTGACGGCGCCCGGCACAAGCCGTTCGGCATCGGGATTGAGCATCCGATAGTCGTTGTTGAGCGCGGCGGCAAAGCAAAGCCAGGCGAGATAGGGCACCATCAGCCAGGCCGCGACCGGGCGCACCGCGCCAAAGGCGAACACCGTCGCCAGCGCCGCCAGGATCATCACCAGGATCAGGTAAAAGGCGGCGGTCACCTGATGAAAGGCGAAGAACAGCGGCGACCAGGCAAGGTTGAGCGCCAGCTGAACGGCGAACAGCACCACCGCCATTTCCCGCGACCGGTGGCCGCGCGCGTTGAGCACGACGGCCAGCGCGAGGCCGAGCATCACGTAAAGCGTGCCCCAGACCAGCCCGAATGCCCAGCTGGGCGGCATGGATGCGGGGCGGACAAGGCTGGCGAACCACAGATTGTCATAGCCGGAGTTGGCAAGCCGGCCGGCGGCGCTGCCGAGCAGAACGATAAGCGGCACGGTGACCACGGCCTTGCGGAAAAAGGCCATGTTGAGCTGCGACCGCGATGCAAGCTGACCCACCCCTTATTCTCCCCTTGCTTATTCGGCCGGCGCCGGCCTCTCCCCGCCTGCGCCGCGGCCCTGATCCGCGTGACTGTCCGTTCCCTCACCCGTCGCCGGCGCATCCAGCGCCTGATCAAGCGCGCGGCCGACCGCCTCGGGCGAGCCGGTGTAACGCGCCAGCCGCGCATAAAGGATCGGGATCAGGAACAGGGTGATGGCGGTCGCGATCGTCACGCCGAACACGATCACCACGCCGATCGCGCCGCGCGCGGCCGAACCGGGACCGGACGAGATGGCAAGCGGCACCGCCCCCATCACCGTTGCGATCGACGTCATCATGATCGGCCGCAGCCGCCGCGTCGCCGCCCGCTCGACCGCCGCGACGACGCCCAGCCCCTCGTCGCGCAGCTGGTTGGCGAACTCGACAATCAGGATGCCGTTCTTGGCCGCAAGCCCGACCAGCATGACGATGCCGATCTGGCTGTAGAGATTGAGCGTGCCGCCGACCGCCGCCAGCCCGACCAGCCCGCCGGCGACCGCCAGCGGCACGGTGGTGATGATGACGGCGGGGTGGACGAAGCTTTCGAACTGGGCCGCCAGCAGCAGATAGATGACGAGCACGGTCATCGCGAACACGAAGACGATGGAGTCGCCGGTTTCCCTGAAGCTCTGGCTTTCGCCGCGATAGCCGATGGCGGTGATTTCGGGCGCGCGGTTCGCCTCCGCTTCCAGGAAGGCAAGCGCCTCGCCAAGCGTGTAGCCGGGGGCGATGCCCGCCGACAAAGTGATCGCGCGCAGCTTGTTGAACCGCCCCAGATCGCGCGGGCCGGCGGTATCCGACAGCGTGACGAGATTGGCGAGCGACACCAGCTCGCCCGACCGGCTGCGAACATAGATGCGCGCCAGATCGGCCTGAGCCGCGCGCCCGGCGCGTTCGGCCTGGACGATGACGCGATATTCCTCGCCCCGGTCGACATAGGTGGACACACGCCGCGAGCCGAGCAGCGTCTGCAGCGCCTGGCTGACCGCATCGACCGACACGCCCAGATCGCCGGCACGCGTCGTATCGACGCGGATGGCCAGCTGCGGCTTGGTTTCCTTGTAATCGGAATCGAGGTTGATGATCCCCGGATTGTCGGCGGCGGCGGCAAGGATGCGGTCGCGCGCGCGCACCAGCCCTTCATAGGTCGGGCCGGCGATCACGAAACTGACCGGCTGGCCACGCCCGCCCAGCGCCGAGCGCGGCTGCGCATTGCCGCGCAGCGCCGTCTGCCCGGCCATCAGCTGGTTGACCCGGTTGGCCACTTCCTGGGTTGTCGCCGTGCGTTCTTCCCACGGCTTCAGAAACAGGATGAAGGTGCCCGAGTTGAAGTCCTCGCTGGCCCCGAACCCGGCGGGCGCACGGTTGATGACCGAGCGCACCGGGCCTTCGTTCAGCAGCGGCAGCAACAGGTTTTCGGCGCGCCGCTGATAGGCGACGATGGTGTCGAAGCCCGTGCCTTCGGGTGCCGCGGTCTGGATCTGGAGCACGCCGACATCCTCTGCCGGCACCAGTTCGGAGCGCGTCCGGCTGAACAGGAACACCGCGCCGCCGAGCAGCGCGACGGTCATGATCAGCGCCACCGCCGGCCGCGCGATCGAACGGGCGAGCAGCCGGCCATAGCCGCGCTCGAGCGCCTGGAACGCATCGTCGATGCGGCTCGTCAGCCGGTTGCGCTTTTCCGCGCGCAGCAGCTTGGAACACAGCATCGGCGCGAGGCTGAGCGCCAGAAAGCCCGAAAAGGCGATGGCGGCGATCATCGCCGCCGCCAGTTCGCGGAACAGCAGCCCGGTCTGTCCGGCGAGGAACATGATCGGCACGAACACCGCGCAGACGACCAGGGTCGTCGAAATCACCGCAAAGCCGACCTGGCGGGTGCCGCGAAACGCCGCGACCAGCGGCGTCTCGCCCTGTTCGATGCGGTGATAGACATTCTCGAGCACGACGATGGCGTCGTCGACCACCAGCCCGATCGCCAGCACCATCGCCAGCAGGGTAAGCAGATTGATCGAATAGCCGAGCAGCCACAGCACGGCAAAGCTGGCCAGCAGGCAGATCGGCACGGTCACCGCGGGAATGATCGTCGCCCGCCACGAACCGAGGAACAGGAAGATGACGAGGACGACCAGGATCGCCGCCTCGATCAGCGTCTGATAGACCTTGTCGATCGCCCGGCTGATGAACTGGCTTTCATCCGAACCGATGCTGGTCTTCATCCCTTCGGGCAGGGTCAGGGCGGCGGCGGTGCGCTTGGCCGCATCGGCCACGGCGAGGGTGTTGGCCCCCGACTGGCGGACAATCCCCAGCCCCACCGCCGGCTGACCGTTCAGGCGGAACTGCTGATAGGGATTTTCCGGCCCCAGCTCGACCCGCGCGACATCGCCCAGCCGGACCAGATAGCCATTGTCGCCGCGCCCGACGACCAGCTGGCGGAACTGTTCGGGCGTCGCAAAGGCGCGGTTGACGCGCAGCGACACGTTGCGGTCCTGCGATTCCAGCCGCCCGGCCGGCAGCTCGACATTCTGGGCGCGGAGCGACGCTTCGATATCGCCGGGCGTCAGCTGGAACGCGGCCAGCCGCTCCGGATCGATCCAGATGCGCATCGACGGCCGCGCCTCGCCGCCCACAAACACCTGCGCCACGCCGTCGAGCGTCGAGAAACGATCAACGACATTACGGTCGATCCAGTCGCTCAGCTGCAGCCGGTCCCAGTCGGGCTTGGAAAAGACGATGAACAGGATCGGGAAAGCGTCGGAATCGACCTTGCGGATCTGGGGTGCCAGCGCATCCTCGGGCAGATCGTCGCCCACCCCGCCGATCCGGTCGCGCACGTCATTGGCAGCGGCGTCGATGTCGCGGCCCGGATTGAACTCGATGGTGATGTCCGACCGCCCGTCGCGCGAACGCGAGACGATGGAGCGGATGCCCTCGATCCCCGCCAGCGTCTCTTCGAGCGGCTGGGTGATGCGCGATTCGACGACGCTGGCCGCAGCGCCGGTATAGACAGTTTCGATCGAGACGATCGGCGGATCGGTGTCCGGATATTCGCGCACCGGCAGGCCGAGAAACGCCAGCGCGCCGACCACCGTCAGCAGGATCGCGACAACTGCCGCAAAAACCGGGCGCCGGACGGACAGGTCGGAAAGCTGCATGGCCGTCAGCCGCCGGTTCCGCCGCGTGGCCCGTCGGCAAGCCGGACCTTCTGTCCGTCGGTCAGCTTGACGACCCCTTCGGTCACCACCCGCTGGCCGGGCTTGAGGCCCTCCAGAATCTCGATCTTCAGCCCGTCGCGGATGCCGGTGCGCACGGCGACCCGCCGGGCGACGCCGCCTTCGACGACGAACACAAAGCTGCGCTCGCCCTCGCCCACCACCGCCAGTTCGGGCACGGCGAGCGATTCGCGCGCTGCCGACACGATGCCCACGGTCAGCAGCATGCCGGGCAGCAGCTTGCGGTCGTCATTGGGCAGGATCGCGCGCACGGTGGCGGCGCGGGTCTGCGGGTTGATCACCGGGTCGATGCTTTCGATCCGGCCGTTGAACACCCGGTCGGGGAAGGCGGCGGCGCGGGCCTCGACGCCCTGCCCCTCGCGCACGGCGGCGAGCATCGTCTCGGGCACGGTGAAATCAAGCTTGATCCGCGACAGGTCGCTGATCGTCGCAATCTCCGACCCGGCCTGCACGATCGCCCCGGTCGAGATGTTGCGCAGCGAGACATAGCCCGAAAACGGCGCGCGGATGATGCGGTCGCTGATCGTCGCCCGCGCCTGCGCGGCCTGGGCGCGGGCGGATTCGGCGGCGGCGACCTGGGCATCGAACGCGGCATTGGTGGCAAAGCCGCGGCGGCGCAGCTCATCGAGCCGCTCCAGCTGCTTGCCCGCCTCGCGCGCGCGCGCCTCCGCATCGGCGAGCTGCGCCTCCTGCTGCCCGCGCGCCAGCACGGCGACGATCTCGCCGCTGCGCACATAGCCGCCATCGGAAAAGTTCAGGCGGATGATCCGTTCGGTGACCGGCGCGGCCAGCGTCACCTGTTCATTGGCCCGCGCGGTGCCGACCGCGTCCAGCCGGTCGACAAAACGCTCCGCGCGCACCGGATCGGCGCGGACCAGAGGCTCGGTCGGCCGACGCCCGGCATCGCCATCCGAACAGGCGGCAAGGCCGGCCAGAGCCAGCGGCGCCAGCAGCTTCAGGGTCGCGGACAGCGTCAGGGGGTGCGCGATTCTGGACATGGGTCAACGCTCGCTAGGGTCGGCCACGCCCGATTGCAAGCGTGTATCAGGTTGATAAGTCAGCTGAGGGCGCCGGCTCCCCTGCGGACCGCACCGCCGCGATCAGGAACTCGACATTGCCCTCAGGCCCGGTGATCGGGCTCTGCGTCACGCCCGCGACCTGCCAGCCCGCCCCCTCCAGCCAGGCAGCGACATCGGCGCACACCCGGGCATGGACGGCAGGATCGCGCACCACCCCGCCCTTGCCGACATCGGCGCGACCGGCCTCGAACTGCGGCTTGATGAGCGCGAGCAGCCGCGCACCCGGCACAGTAAGCGAAAGCGGCCGTTCGAGCACCTTGGCCAGGCCGATAAAGCTCGCGTCGCAGACCACCAGATCGACCGGCTCGGGCACATGGCCGGCATCGAGGATGCGTGCGCTCGTCTGTTCATGCACGATCACGCGTGGATCCTGGCGCAGCTTCCAGGCCAGCTGATTGGTGCCGCTGTCGACCGCATAGACGCGCGCCGCCCCCGCGTCAGCAGCACATCGGTAAAGCCGCCCGTGGAGGCACCGACATCGATCGCGACCGCCCCCGTCACGTCCCAGCCGAAATGATCGAGCCCGTGCGCCAGCTTGATCCCGCCACGCGACACCCAGGGATGGTCGCGGCCCTTGACGGTGAGCGCAGTGTCGGGGGCGAGCGGCTGGCCGGCCTTGTCGATGCGGCGGTCGCCGGCGAACACCAGCCCGGCAAGGATGAGCGCCTGGGCGCGGGCGCGGCTCTCGGCCAGCCCGCGTTCGACAAGCATCTGGTCGGCGCGAATCCGGGTCATGGCGCGGCGATAGCGGGATGGGCGGGACGGGCCAAGCCGGACGGGAACCGGGTGGATCAGGGAGCCGGATGGATCAGGCCGGGGGCTGGCGTTGCCGGGGCGATAGGCCGGGCGGTCGAGGATGTCGGAGGCGGATGTCGGGGGACGCGCCCCCGCGATACCGGTCAGGCCTGCAGCGACAGCTCGCGCAGCTTGGCGGCATAACGTTCGGCAAGCGCCTGGCGCCGCATCTGCGCTTCCGGCGTCACGGCCTTGGCGGCGGCGGCCGCTTCCATGGCGGCACGACGGGCATAGTAACGCAGATTCGACTCCACAGCGACCTCCCCCGGACGCTTTCCACTGCCTCCGGCGCAGCGACGCTGCCCCGTTCGTGTGAAAAAATGGTTACCGAGCCGCTACAGACTCGAAAAATCACGCGATCCCCTAGGGTTTGCCGTGATTCGCATGCGAGTCAATCTGGTGTTGACACGGAGGCGCGAGGTCAGTCGCCGTCAATATCTGAGATAGGGCATCCGGGCCGCGACCCATGCCGCCTCGTCCGGCTGCGCCAGCGCGTCGAGATCGGCGGGGCGGGCGGCCGGATCATCGACCCATTCGCGCAGCCCCGGCCCGCCATTGATGACGTCGATCGGCAGGCGGCCGAACGCATATTCATAGGGAAAGTCGCGCCACAGCGGATAATCGGGCCGCAGCCGCCGGATCGCCTTGAAGCCGAGCGCCTGCAGCCGCCAGGGCCGGAACGCCTGATGGTCATAGCCCGGCCCTTCGGCATGGATGTGCAGCCCCGCACACAACTGCCCGGCATGTTTGTGGAAGGTCGGTTCGAACCAGCAGTCGCGAACATGGCAGCCGGCGAGCCAGCCGGGCGCGAGCGCCGTCATGTCCGCCAGCAGCGCGCGGGCGTCGATGTCGGGCGCGCCGAACAGTTCGAGCGGGCGGGTCGTCCCCCGCCCCTCGGACAGGGTCGTGCCTTCAAGCATCACCGTGCCGGCATAGGCGCGCGCCATGCCGATATTGGGCGCATTGGGGCTGGGATTGACCCAGATGCGCTCGCTCCCCGGCCAGCCAAAGCCGGGGGCGGCATCGGGCTGCCAGCCCTGCATGGCGATCAGCCGGTAATCGACGTCGAGACCGAAATGGTCGATGAACCACAGGCCGAGTTCGCCAAGCGTCAGCCCGTGGCGCATCGGCATCGGCCCTGCGCCGACAAAGCTTTCCCACCCGGCCCGAAGCGTCATGCCCTCGACGGGCCGCCCGGCGGGATTGGGCCGGTCGAGCACCCAGACCGACTTGCCGGTCGCGGCTGCGGCCTCCAGCACATAGAGCAGGGTCGTGATGAAGGTGTAGATCCGGCAGCCCAGATCCTGCAGGTCGATCAGCATCACGTCGAAACTGTCGAGCATCGCCGGCGTCGGCCGCCGGACCTCGCCATACAGGCTGAACACCGGGATGCCGTGGACCGGATCGGTGAAATCCGGCGATTCGATCATATTGTCCTGCTTGTCGCCGCGCAGCCCGTGCTGCGGCCCGAACGCGGCGGTCAGCTTCAGGTCGGGCAGCGCCGCCAGCGCGTCGAGCGCATGGACGAGATCGGCGGTCACCGAGGCAGGATGGGCGAGCAGGGCAACGCGGCGGCCGGCGAGCGGGCGGCGCAGTTCGGGTTCGGCGATCAGCCGATCAAGGCCAAAACGGATCATGCCGGCATGGCTGGCGGCAGTCGGCGCGCAAAGCAACAGGGATGATGGAAATCGGGCCGCCCCGGCGGATGGGCGAGCGCCCAATAGCTGGTGATGCCGCCCTGCTCGACGATCACGCAGGACAGCGCAATGTCGAACGGGCCGTCGCCAGGCGGCGGCGCAAGCTCTGCCTCCAGCACGAAATCATCGCCGTCGAACCGCGCGGCGATGCGCGGCGGCGGGCAATCAAGATCGCGCATCCCCGCGCGCGGCGCATCGAAGCGATAGGCCGCCCAGGCTCCGGACGGCGACAGGTTAACCTCCATATAGCCCTGCTGCCCCGCCGGCCGGACAAAGACTTCCATGCAGGTCATGCGCCACAGGCCGTCGGTGCGCAGCGGCGGCGCGGGATCGGGGACGATCAGCCGCGCGGCGGCGACCACGCGCCAGCACAGCCGCCACGGCCCGTCCGCCGACACGCCCCCGGCCCTGTCCGCGCGCCCGGCCCTGTCCGCGCCCCCGGCCATGCCCGCGCCCGCATCAAGGGTAACCACGACCGCGCGCACGGCGGCGGACGGCGTCTCGGGATGGCAGGCAAGGTCGGCGGCGATCATCGCCCTTCCCTATCCAGCAGCGCCCGGAGCGTCGAGGCCAGAGCATCGGGACCGGAGCCTGCGGCTCCGCGCAGGGCCGGGATTGGCCTTTGCCCCCCATGGCCGTAAAGCGCGGGCGATGATCCGCCTGTCCGGCCTTGCCCTTCCGCTCGACCATCCGCCCGAGGCGCTGCCCGAGGCGATCTGCGCCCGCCTGGGCATCGACCGTGCGCGCCTGCGCGACGTCAGCCTGTTCAAGCGCGGCAACGACGCCCGCAAGCGCAGCGCGATCAAGCTGGTTTACACGGTCGATGTGACCGTCGACGACGAAGCGGCGCTGCTTGCCGCCCATCAGGGGGACAAGGACGTCAGGCCGACGCCCGACATGACCTATCGCCCGCCGGTCACCGCGCCGCCGGGCTGGGCGGGCCAGCGGCCGGTGGTGATCGGCGCGGGGCCGTGCGGGCTGTTCGCGGGGCTGATCCTGGCGCAGATGGGGTTCCGCCCGATCATCGTCGATCGCGGCAAGATCGTGCGCGAACGCACCAAGGACACCTGGGGCCTGTGGCGGCGCGCGGTGCTCGACACCGGCAGCAACGTCCAGTTCGGCGAAGGCGGGGCCGGCACATTTTCGGACGGCAAGCTCTATTGCCGGGTCAAGGATCCGCGCTTTCTCGGCCGCAAGGTGCTGGAAGAGTTTGTCCGCGCGGGCGCGCCTGACGACATCATGTGGCAGGCCCATCCGCATATCGGCACCTTCCGCCTCGTTTCGATGGTCGAGGCGATGCGCGCCGAGATCGAGCGGCTGGGCGGCGAATATCGCTGGCAGACGCGGGTCGATGATCTGATCCTCGACCGCAGCGCCGACGGCGGCATGCGGCTGCGCGGGCTGGTGCTCGACAGCGGCGACACGCTTCTGGCCGATCATGTCGTCCTCGCCGTCGGCCACAGCGCCCGGCCGACCTTTGAAATGCTGCACGCAGCGGGCGTGCACATGGAGGCCAAGCCGTTTGCGATCGGCGTGCGCATCGAACACCCGCAGGGCTGGATCGACGAAGCGCGCTATGGCCGCTGCGCCAAGCACCCCGATCTGGGGGCGGCGGCCTATGCGCTGGTCCATCATGCCCGGAACGGCCGCAGCGTCTATTCCTTCTGCATGTGTCCGGGCGGGCGCGTGGTGGCGGCGACCAGCGAAGAGGGCCGCGTCGTCACCAACGGCATGAGCCAGTATAGCCGGGCCGAGTTCAACGCCAACTCCGGCCTGGTGGTGCCGATCGAGCCGGAGCGGGATTTTCCCGGCGGGCCGCTGGCCGGGATCGCGCTGCAGCGGCAGCTGGAGGATGCGGCCTTTGCCGCAGGCGGGCGCAATTACAACGCCCCGGTGCAGCGGGTGGAGGATCTGCTCGCCGGGCGCGCCTCGACCGCGATCGGACAGGTGATCCCCAGCTACAAGCCCGGCGTCACCCCGACCGACCTGTCGCACTGCCTGCCCGATTATGTGATCGAGGCGTTTCGCGAGGCGCTGCCGGTGTTCGGCCGCCGGATCGCGCGCTACGACCATCCCGATGCGATCATGACCGGGGTGGAAACGCGCACCTCATCGCCGGTGCGCATCACCCGGGGTGATGATCTGCAGAGCCTCAACGTCGCCGGGCTGTATCCGGCGGGCGAAGGTGCCGGCTATGCCGGCGGCATCCTGTCGGCAGCGATCGACGGCATCAAGGTGGCCGAGGCGGTGGCCAGGGGACTGACCAGCGCCTGAGGCAGGGCTCAGGGCGCGGGGCTCAGGACGCGGGGCGCGGCAGGCCGCAGGCGGCGATCACGCCTTTGACCAGTTCAGGCTTGGCGGTATCCTGAACCTTACTGCTGTCAAGGATCACCTTTATCGCGGCCAGACATTCATGCACCGCACGGGTCGGCGCGCTTTCGCGCAGACCCTGGGTCATGTTCTGCGCGGCAACGCCGGTTGAAAAGGTGTTGCCCAGCCGCAGCGACGCGCCATCGACATTGCCGCTCGAATCGCCGTTGAACGTGCCATAGACCGACAGGGCATCGGTCTTTGCATCGCCCGTCTGCTCACTGCGCTGGGCAAGCAGCGTGCGCAGCCGCCCGCGCGCCTCCTCGACCTGGCGGGCGGTCGTGGCATTTTCGCCTTCCAGCCTGGTGATTTCGGCCCCGAGCGCCTGGGCATCGAGCTTCGTCACGCGGTCGACCCGCGCCTGCAGCTGCACGCGCTCGGCGTCTTCGGTGGCTGACAATGGCGCGGTAGCGGCTGCGGCGGTCAGCGCGGCCAGCCGCGCCTGATCGGTCGCCAGCAGCTTTATCTCGGCCACGCTTGCCGCCAATGCGGCCTTCCGCCGTGCCCGCTCGTCGATCGCGCGCACGCCCTCCTCGATCGCGCGGGTTTCAGCAGCGATGCGCTGATCATCGACCTGGCGCAGCCCGCTGATCTCGCTTTTGCCGTTGATCGGCAGCACATTGTAGCTGACGCCTGAACATTGCTGCCCTGCCGGGCACTGCTTGGCGACCGCGACCGGGACATAGGCCGCATCAAGCGCCCTGAAACCGATGGTGACATCAAGCCCCGGCGCATCGGGCGCGCCCGATTTCACCCCCAGCCCGAATTGCTTGGCCGATGAATAGACGAGCGGCGCCTGCTCCATCGCGGCACAGCCGCCAAGCAGCGCCAGCAGCGCAATCGACACTTTATTGCGTGGCATCCCCTTGTTCCCCCAATGTTTTTTCGTCAGTTGCAACACAGATGTCGGGCCGCCCGGCGATCAGTTCGCGCCATTGGCGCGCCTCGGCCGGATCGGCCGGCAGCCGGAAAATCACCACGCGGCAGTCATCGACGCCGCGTCCCCTGACCGCATGTTCGCGCGCCCAGCCAAGCACCAGCCCGCCGCTGGCCCAGCCCAGGCCCAGCACCTCGGTGCGCGACACGATGAGGCCCGGTGCCGCCGGATCCGCGACCGGCCCCAGATGCGCATGGCGGCGCACGCCCGATCCATCCTCGATCCGCACAAATGTGCAGCCACCGGCCAGCGCCGCCGTCAGGATCAGAAGGCCGAGTCGCCACTGCAATGCTGCTGTCCCCCGCCGCCGATCTTGGCAGCTTGCTGCACCATTGCAAACATCAACTGACGACCCGCCGGGGCAATGCTGACGCGGCGGCCGGTTCGTCTCAGCGCCGCCATGCCCGGACACATCGCCGCCCGCCCCCCATGACACCCGCGCCCGGCTTCGCTATGCGGCGGGGACCATGACCGAATATGCGTCCGATCTCCTCCGCCTGCTCGCCGCGCGCGGCTATATCCACCAGCTGACCGATGCCGCGGGCCTCGATGCGCTTGCGGCAAAGGGGTCGTGCCCGGCTATATCGGCTTTGATCCGACCGCGCCTTCGCTGCATGTCGGCAGCCTGGTGCAGATCATGCTGCTGCGCCGCCTGCAGCAGACCGGGCACAAGCCGATCGTCCTGATGGGCGGCGGCACCGGCAAGATCGGCGATCCAAGCTTCAAGGACGAAGCGCGCAAGCTGATGACCGACGAGGTCATCGCCGCCAATGTGGCCAGCATCAAGCGGGTGTTCGAACGTTTCCTGACCTTTGCCCCCGAGGGCGAGGCGGGCGGGCCGACCGATGCGATCATGCTCGACAATGCCCAGTGGCTCGACGCGCTCGAATACATCCCCTTCCTGCGCGAGATCGGCCAGCATTTCTCGGTCAACCGGATGCTGAGTTTCGATTCGGTGCGGCTGCGGCTGGAACGCGAACAGTCGCTGTCGTTCCTCGAGTTCAACTACATGATCCTCCAGGCCTATGATTTCCTGGAGCTTTCGCGCCGCGCCGGGTGCCGCCTGCAGATGGGCGGATCGGACCAGTGGGGCAACATCGTCAACGGGATCGAGCTGGCGCGGCGGATCGACGGCACCGAAGTCTATGGGCTGACGACGCCGCTGATCACCACCGCCGATGGTGGCAAGATGGGCAAGACCATGTCGGGGGCCGTCTGGCTGAACGAGGATGCGCTGCCTGCCTATGATTACTGGCAGTTCTGGCGCAACACCGACGACCGCGATGTCGGCCGCTTCCTGCGGCTGTTCACCGACCTGCCGCTCGACGAGATCGCCCGGCTGGAGGCGCTGGAGGGCGCGGAGATCAATGAGGCGAAGAAGATCCTCGCCAATGAAGCGACCGCCATGTGCCGCGGCCGTGCCGCCGCTGAGGCGGCGGCGGACACCGCAAAGCGGACGTTCGAGGACAATGCCGCCGGCGATGCCCTGCCCAGCCACGCGGTTCCCGGCGGGACGATCGGCATTGTCGACGCGCTGGTCGCGCTCGGCCTGTGCGCGTCGAAGGGCGAGGCGCGGCGGCTGATCAAGGGCGGCGGCGCGCGCATCGACGGCGCGAAGGTCGAGGATGAGGCGCTGGTCGTGACCCTTGGCGATCAGCCGGTGCGGGTGTCGGCAGGCCGCAAGCATCACGGGCTGCTGACGCGCTGACCGGCGCCGCAGCCCCCTTCCCTTGACGTGAACGACAGGCCGGGCAAGGTCATCGCCGCAGATGGCCGGCCCGGCGATTTGCAGGTGCAACGAGAACAGGCCCAGCGTCAGGCTGGCCCGCCAGGAACAGGGATGCCCCGCCAATGACCGACACCGCCCCGCCCGCTGCCGACAGCGCACCGTTCGTGCGCCCCGATGTGGCGGCGTTCCTGCAGTTTCTGAACGCCATCCCCGGCCCGCGCATGCACGAACAGGATCCGCCGACCGCGCGCGCCGCCTTCCTGATGATGAAGGATGTCGCCGATCTGCCGGCGGGCGATCTGGCCGTGCGCCGTGACCTGGTGATGCCCGGCCCAGCCGGCGATATCCGGCTGAGGCTGTACGATGCCCGCGCCGAACGCGCGCCCGGCCCGGTGATGGTGTTCTTCCATGGCGGCGGCTTTGTGATCGGCGATCTCGACAGCCATGACGGCTTTTGTGCGGAAGCGGCGCGCGCGCTCGACCTGCCGGTGGTCGCGGTCGATTACCGGCTGGCCCCGGAACATCCGTTTCCGGCCGCCCCCATCGATTGCGAAGCGGCGGCGCGCTGGATCGCGGCCAGCCCGGATCTGCTCGGCCGCGAAGCGACCGGGCTGGTGCTGGCGGGCGACAGCGCCGGCGGTAATCTGACGATCGTGACCGCGCTCGCGCTGCGCGACCAGCCGGCGGCGGTGCCGGTGATTGCCATGTGGCCGATCTATCCGGTGGTCGATGACGGCGCGGCCTATCCGTCGTTCCGCGCCTTTGCCGACGGGTTCCTGCTGACCGGAGACAGCATGCGCTGGTTTTCCGACCATTACCGGGCGGCGGCGGGCGATGCGCGCAACACGCCGATCCTGGCCGATCCGGCGGGGCTGCCGCCCTGCCTGATCATCACCGCCGGGCTCGATCCGCTGCGCGACCAGGGCCGCGCCTATGCCGGGCGGCTGATCGCGGCGGGGGTGCCGACCAGCTACCGCGAGGCGCGCGGCAACATTCACGGCTTCATCACGCTGCGCAGGGCGATCCCCTCGGCCGCCGATGATTGTGCCGGCTGTTTCGCGGTGCTGCGCGCGATGATCGCCGAGGCGATGGGCAAGGCCGCATGACCGACCTGCCCTACCGTCCCTGTGTCGGCGTGATGCTGGTCAATGCCGACAATCTCGTCTTTGTCGGCCAGCGCATCGATACGACGCTCGATGCGTGGCAGATGCCGCAGGGCGGCATCGATCCCGGCGAGGATCCGGCGGCCGCGGCACTGCGCGAACTGGGCGAGGAAACCGGCGTCGCCGCCGATCTGGTGCGCATCGAGGCACAGTCGCGCGCGCCGCTCGATTATGATCTGCCGCCCGATCTGCAGGCGCGGGTGTGGGGCGGCCGCTATCGCGGGCAGCGCCAGACCTGGTTCCTCGCCCGCTTTCTGGGCGCGGACGCCGATATCGACATCGCCACCCCGCACCCGGAGTTCAGCGCCTGGCAATGGGTGGCGCCGGCGCGGCTGCCCGAACTGATCGTGCCGTTCAAGCGCGCGCTCTATGAAGCAGTGCTGGCGGAGTTCGCGCCGCTGCTGTGAAGGGGTTTGCGGCGCGGGGAGTGTTTGTTGCGCGCCTCTCGGCGCGGGGGCGGTGTGTTTGTGCTGCGCCTTACGGCGCAGGGCGGCACCGGCCCGCTCCCCCACCCGGCCTCCCATATGATACTGCCGTTGGGAGGCCGGGTGGGGGAGCGGGCCGGTGCCGGTCTTCCCAATTCACAAACCCCCGGTGCCGTTCTTCCTAGACGAACACACCCGGTGCCGGTCTTCCCAATCGACACCCCCGGCAACACCGCCCTGTGTTGGCGCGGCGCATTTCCCCGGCTAGACAGCGGGCATGGCATTATCGAACAGCGAACGGGCCGCGTGCGAGGCCGCCGCGGCGGCGCCGCTTCTCGACCAGACCCTCGCCTGGGCGGCGATCAACAGCGGATCGCGCAACCTTGCCGGGCTGAAGACGATGGCCGCCATGCTGGCCGATGCCTTTGCCGCGCTGCCCGGCACGGTCGAGCTGGTGCCGCCTGATCCGGTCGAGGCGGTGGGCGCGGACGGCAGCATCGCGGGCATCGCGCACGGCGATCATCTGCTCGTCACCGTCCGGCCCGATGCGCCGGTGCAATTGCTGTTCACCGGCCATTACGACACGGTGTTCCCGGTCGATCATCCGTTCCAGACCGTCACGTTTCTGGACGATGGCCGGGTGAATGGTCCGGGGGTTGCCGACATGAAGGGCGGGATCGCGCTGATGCTCGCCGCCCTGACCGCGGTCGAGGCGTCGCCGCTTGCGCCCCGGTTCGGCTATCAGGTGCTGATCGACAGCGACGAGGAGGTTGGCTCCCCCTCCTCCGCCGCGCTGATCGCGCGCGTCGCGGCGGGCAAGGCTGCGGCCTTCACCTATGAACCCGCTCTGCCCGACGGGACGCTGGCGGGCGCGCGCGGCGGCAGCGGCAATTTCTCGTTCATCATCAGCGGGCGCAGCGCCCATGCCGGGCGCAACCCGGAAGACGGGCTGAACGCCGTGCTCGCCGCCGCCGATCTGGCGCTGCGGCTTGAGGCGGCGGCGGGCGACGGCCTGTCGGTCAACCCGGCGCGGATCGAAGGCGGCGGGCCGAACAATGTCGTGCCCGATCACGCCGTGCTGCGCGTCAATCTGCGCCCGCGCACCCCGGCCGATCAGGCGCGCGCGCAGACTGCCATCGATGCCGCCGTCGCCGCCGTCGCCGCCGCGCGCGGGGTCGGCATCCATGTCCATGGCGGGTTCGGCCGCCCGCCCAAGCCGATGGACCCGGCGGCCGAGCGGCTGTTCATGCTGGTCAGGGACTGCGGTGCCGATCTGGGGCTCACCATCGGCTGGCGCGCGACCGGCGGGGTGTGCGACGGCAACAACATCGCGGCCACCGGCGTCCCCGTCATCGACACAATGGGAGTGCGCGGCGGCGCCATTCACAGTGCGGAGGAATATTTGATCCCGGAATCGCTGCCCGAACGGGCGATGCTGTCAACGCTCGCCGTGATGCGGCTGATCGAGCGGGGCCGCGCATGACCTATGTGCTGCGCCCCGCCGCCGCCGGCGATCTGGCCGCGCTCTATGAAATGGCCAAGCTGACCGGCGGGGGGTTCACCAACCTGCCGCCCAACCGCGACACGCTGACCGCCAAGCTCGAACGCTCGGCGGCCGCACTTGCGCGGACCGAGGACCGGCATGTCGACGATCTGTTCGTCATGGTGCTTGAAAACACCGCCACCGGTCAGGTGCGCGGCACCTGTCAGATCTTCACGATGGTCGGCCAGCACTGGCCCTTCTATTCCTACCGGCTTGGCACGCTCACCCAGGTGTCGAAAGAGCTGAACCGCACCTTCCGCGCCGACATGCTGACCCTGTCGACCGATCTGGAAGGCGCAAGCGAGGTCGGCGGGCTGTTCCTCCACCCCGGCGAGCGCGCGGGCGGGCTGGGGCTGCTGCTCGCGCGCAGCCGCTATCTGTTCATCCGCCAGCATCGCGCCCGGTTTTCGGACCGCACGCTCGCCGAGCTGCGCGGCGTGATCGACGAGGCCGGCGGCTCGCCCTTCTGGGACGGGCTGGCGGGCAAATTCTTCGGCATGAGCTTTCAGGAGGCCGATGAGTTCAATGCCGTCCATGGCAACCAGTTCATCGCCGATCTGATGCCCAAGACGCCGATCTACACGGCCATGCTGCCCGAAGCGGCGCGGCAGGTGATCGGCGTGCCGCACCCGACCGGGCGGGCGGCTATGCGGATGCTGGAGCATGAAGGCTTCACCCATGACAGCTATGTCGACATTTTCGACGGCGGGCCGACGATGGTCGCGCAGACCGACCGGATCCGTTCGGTGCAGGATGCGGTCGATTCGCGGATCGCGCGCATCGGCCCGGTGGGAGGCGGCGAGGTCCGGCTGGCAGCGGCCGGGCGGCTGATCGATTTCCGCGCCGCCTATGCGCGGATCGAGACGCTGAGCGGCGGGGAAATCGCCATCGATGCCGAGGCCGCGGCGATGCTCAAGGTCGGCCTGGGCGACACCATCTGCCATGTGGGGCGGCAATGAGCCTGAGGGAAATCAACTTTGACGGGCTGATCGGCCCCAGCCATAATTATGCCGGGCTGAGCCTTGGCAACCTCGCCTCGGCGCGCAATGCCGGGCAGGCCAGCCATCCGCGCGCCGCCGCGCTGCAGGGGCTGGCCAAGATGCGCCACAATCTGCGCCTCGGCCTGCCTCAGGGGCTGCTGCTGCCGCATCCCCGCCCCGACCGCGACTGGCTGGCAACGCTCGGCGCGTCGATGGCGAGCGCTGCCCCGGTGCCGGCCTGGGCGCTGTCGGCCTCGGCGATGTGGACCGCCAATGCGGCGACCGTCTCGCCCGCCCCCGACACCGGCGATGGCCGCTGCCATCTGAGCGTCGCCAATCTGCTGACGATGCCGCACCGCAGCCATGAATGGCCGCACACGCTCGCCCAGCTGCGCATCGCCTTTGCCGATCCCGCCTTTTGCGTGCACGGCCCGGTGCCGGCCCCGTTCGGTGACGAGGGTGCGGCCAATCACATGCGGCTTGCGCCCGGCCATGACGCGCCGGGGGTCGAGGTGTTCGTCTATGGCCGCTCGGGCGGGCCGTTTCCGGCGCGCCAGCACCGCATCGCCTGCGAGGCGGTGGCCGCGCATCACCGGCTCGATCCGGCGCGCACGCTGATCGTCGAACAGTCCGAAACCGCGATCGCCGCCGGCGCGTTCCACAATGACGTGGTCGCGGTGGCCGACGGGCTGACGCTGTTCGCGCATGAACTGGCCTTTGCCGACCGCGATGGCTTCTACGCCGATCTGCGCCGGCTGCTGCCCGATGTGCGCATCGTTGAGGTGCCGGCGGCCGAGGTCAGCCTTGCCGATGCCATCTCCTCCTATCTGTTCAACGCCCAGCTGGTGACCCTGCCGGACGGCGGCCAGGCGCTCATTCTGCCAACCGAGGCACGCGACACGCCGGCGGTCGCCGCCTATCTGGCGCGGCTGACGGCGGGCAACGGCCCGATCCGCCAGGCGCTGTTCGTCGATGTCCGCCAGTCCATGGCCAATGGCGGCGGCCCGGCCTGTCTGCGCCTGCGCATCGTCGCCGATCCGGCGCGGGTCGATCCGCGTTTCATGCTGGATGACAGCAGGATCGACCGGCTGGCGGCGGTCGTCAGCGCGCACTGGCCGGAAACCATCGCGCCCGACGCCATCGGCGATCCGGCGCTGCACGCGCGGATCGAGGCGGCGCGGGCGGCGCTGCTTGCCGAACTCGATTTGGCGGGTGCGCTGTAGGCGCGGCCGGACAGGCTGGAAAAGTGTCGGGTTAACTGACAGTTTACCATGACGCCCGCGCGAGAAATGGCGGATTTCCGTGGCTGGCCCGGCACTTGCTAGGAACACGCCATGGGACAGAAGATCCGCCGCCTGTTCACGATCAAGACGCGCTTTGAGGCGTTTCTGGTGATTTTCGGCCTCGCCCAGGGCGCGACCTGGCGTGGGGTGCATTATCTGGATGTCTATCCGGGTCCGGCCGGCTGGCTGCTGTTCGGGGCCTGTTCGCTGGCCGTGTTCATCGCCGGCGGGATGATCCTCGACAGCCTCGCCCTGCGCCGCGCGCTCGCCTGACCGCGCCCTACCGGCCCGACCGGCGCTCTACCAGCCGCGCAGCACCTCGCGCGCACAGTTATGGCCGGGCGCGCCGGTGACGCCGCCGCCCGGATGGGTGCCGGCCCCGCACATCCACAGATTGCGCAGCGGCCCGCGATAGCTGCCATGGCCGAGCACCGGCCGCGCCGCCCAGAGCTGATCAAGGCTCATCCGGCCATGGAAGATGTCGCCGCCCGCCAGCCCGAACCGCGCCTCGAGATCCGCCGGGCTGAGCGCCATCCGCGCGATCACGAGCGAGCGGAAGCCGGGGGCGAAACGCTCGACCGTGTCGATGACATGATCGGCCGCCCGCTCGCGCTCCGCCGCCCAGTCGCGCCCGCCCGGCAGGCTGGGGGCGAATTGCTGGCAGAACAGGCTCGCGACATGCGCGCCGGACGGCGCAAGGCTGTCGTCGAGCAGCGACGGGATCAGCATTTCAACGACCGGCCGCGCCGACCAGCCGGTCGCGCGCGCATCGCGATAGGCGGCGTCCATATAATCAAGGCTGGGGGCGATCACGATGCCGCTCGCCAGATGCGGGCCGGGCTCGGGCAGGCAGGCAAAGCGCGGCAGGCCGGACAGGGCGACATTCATCCGGAAGGTGCCGGAGCCGACCGCATAGCCGCGCATTGCCCGCGCGAACGCCGGCGGCAGATCCTCCGGCGCGACCAGCCGGTCGTAAAGCAGCTTTGGCCCGACATTGGAAATCACGTGCCGCGCGCGCAGCTCGCGCCCGTCGGCCAGCCGCACGCCGACCGCCCTGGCCGCGCCGTCCTTCCCGGCGTCGGTCAGCACGCGGGCGACCGGGGCATCGGTTTCGATCTCCACCCCGGCGGCGCGGCAGGCGGCGGCCATGGCGGCGGTGATCGCGCCCATGCCGCCCAGCGCATGGCCCAGGCCCGCGCTCGCCCTCCACCTCGCCGAACACATGGTGCAGCAGCACATAGGCGCTGCCCGGGCTGTCGGGGCTGGCATAATGGCCGACGATGGAATCGAAGCCGAGCGCGGCCTTGATCGCGTCGCTCTCGAACCAGCTGTCGAGAAACTCGCGCGCCGAACGGGTGAAAATGGCGAGCAGATCGCGCTGCGTCTCGCGGTCGAGCCGCGCCATGCCCCAGCCCTGCATGACCAGCCGGATCAGGCTGTCGAGCCCGCCGCCCGCCTCGGGCGGGGTCTTGAGCGCCAGCGCACGCAGCACATCGGCCACCCGTTCGAGCGCCGCCAGATAGGCGGGATAGGCCATGGCGTCGCGCGCGGAGAAACGGGCAATGGCCGCCTGGGTGCGCGCCATGCCGCCGCCCATCACCAGATGCCGCCGGTCGTCGAGAGCCAGGAAGTTGGCGACCGGCCGCATGACGATGCTCAGGCCATGCGCCTTCAGCGCCATGTCGGCGATGATCTGCGGCTGGAGCAGCCCGACCGTGTAGCTGGCGACCGAGTTGCGGAAACCGGGGTGGAACTCCTCGGTCACCGCCGCGCCGCCGACGATCGGGCGCGCCTCGACCACCCGCACCGACAGGCCGCCGCGCCGCAGATACCAGGCGCAGACCAGCCCGTTATGCCCGCCGCCGATGATCAGCGCATCGACAGGCGGCGTGCGGCCGGCAGAAAGGCCGCCGGCCACCACCCGGCTCAGGCGCTGACCGCCATGCCGGCGAGCGCCGCGCGCACCGCCGCCACCGCCGCATCGGCGCTGGCCCCGTCCGGCCCGCCGCCCTGCGCCATGTCGGGACGGCCGCCGCCGCCCTGCCCGCCCAGCGCCGCCACCGCCTCGCGCACCAGCGCGACCGCGTCGATCCGGCCGGCAAGATCGGCGGTGACGCCGACCGCGACCGAAGCCCGCCCGTCATTGACCGCGACCAGCGCCGCAACGCCGGAGCCGAGCCGCGCCTTCAGATCGTCGACCGCGCCGCGCAGCCCCTTGGGGTCCAGCCCCTCGACCACCTGGCCGATAAAGCCGTGCCCGCCGACCTGTTCCGGGCCGGGTGCTGTGGCACCGCCGCCCCGCCGCCCAGCGCCAGCGCCTTTTTGGCCTCGGCCAGTTCGCGCTCGAGCCGGCGGCGCTCGTCGATCAGCGCGGCGACGCGCGCCGGCACCTCGTCGGGCGCGGCCTTGAGCGCCGCCGCCGCCTCGCGCAGCCGCTCGTCGCGCTGCGCCAGCCACAGCCGCGCCGCCTCGCCGGTCAGCGCCTCGATCCGGCGGACGCCCGACGACACCGCGCTTTCCGACACGATCTTGAACAGCGCGATATCGCCGGTGGCAGTCACATGGGTGCCGCCGCACAGCTCGACCGAATAGGCCGAACGGCCCATGGTGAGCACGCGCACCTCATCGCCATATTTCTCGCCGAACAGCGCCATCGCCCCGGCGGCGATCGCGTCTTCAGGCGTCATCAGCCGGGTCGAGACCGCCTCGTTATGGCGGATCTGCGCGTTCACATCGGCCTCGATATCGGCGATCTCGGCCGCGCTCAGCGCTGCGGGGTGCGAGAAATCGAAGCGCAGCCGGTCGGGCGCGACCAGCGAGCCTTTCTGCGTCACATGGCCGCCCAGCCGGCGGCGCAGCGCGGCATGAAGCAGATGGGTGGCGCTGTGATTGGCGCGCACCTGATCGCGGCGGACGGCATCGACCGACAGATGGACGGTATCGCCGACCGCGACCGCCCCCGCCTCCACCCGCAGATGATGGGCATGCAGCCGCCCAAGCGGCTTCGACGTGTCCTCGACCCGGCCCGACAGACCCTTGTCGGAGGTGATGGTGCCGGCATCGCCGGCCTGGCCGCCGCTTTCGGCATAAAAGGGCGTCTGGTTGACGAGCAGCAGCACCTCGTCGCCCGCCTCCGCGCGGTCGACCGGCTGGCCGTCACGCACCAGCGCGACCACCTGGCCCTCGCCCTCGGTGCCGGTGTAACCGATGAACTCGGTCCCGCCATGCGCCTCGGCCAGGTCGAACCACACCTCTTCGGATGCCTTGGCGCCCGAGCCTTTCCATGCCGCGCGGGCGGCCGCCTTCTGCTCGGCCATCGCCGCATCAAAGCCGGCGCGGTCGACGCCCAACCCCTGGGCGCGCAGCGCATCCTCAGTCAGGTCATAGGGGAAGCCATAGGTGTCGTAGAGGCGGAAGGCGACCCCGCCCGGCAGCGTCTGGCCCGGCGTCATGCCGGCCACCGCCTCGTCGAGCAGCTTCAGCCCCTTGTCGAGCGTCTGGCGGAAGCGCGTTTCCTCCTGCTCCAGCGTCGCCTCGATCAGCGGCTGGGCACGCACCAGTTCGGGATAGGCAGCGCCCATTTCGGCGACCAGCGCCGGCACCAGCCGGTGCATCAGCGGGTCCTTCGCGCCCAGAATATGGGCATGGCGCATCGCCCGGCGCATGATCCGGCGGAGCACATAGCCGCGCCCCTCATTGGCCGGCAGCACGCCGTCGGCGACCAGAAAGCCCGATGCGCGCAGATGATCGGCGATCACCCGGTGGCTGGCGAGCGCCGCGCCCTCGGCCGGGGTGGCGGTGAGCGCGGTCGACGTGCCGATCAGCGCGCGGAAGGTGTCGGTGTCATAATTGTTGTGCACGCCCTGCATGACGGCGGCGATGCGCTCCAGCCCCATGCCGGTGTCGATCGACGGGCGCGGCAGATCGCGGACGATCTGATTGTCCTCCTGCTCATGCTGCATGAACACGAGGTTCCAGATCTCGACGAACCGGTCGCCATCCTCATCCGGGCTGCCCGGCGGGCCGCCGGGGATGTGTGCGCCGTGATCGTAGAAGATTTCCGAACACGGGCCGCACGGGCCATTGTCGCCCATCGCCCAGAAATTGTCCTTGGTGGCGATGCGGATGATCCGGTCATCGGGCAGCCCGGCAATCTTCTTCCACAGCCCAAAGGCTTCGTCGTCGGTGTGATAGACGGTGACGCACAGCCGGCTCGGGTCCAGCCCCCATTCGCGCGTCACCAGCCCCCAGGCGAGCGTGATCGCGCGTTCCTTGAAATAATCGCCGAACGAGAAATTGCCCAGCATCTCGAAAAATGTGTGATGCCGCGCGGTATAGCCGACATTGTCGAGATCATTGTGCTTGCCGCCCGCGCGCACGCATTTCTGCGACGACACCGCCGTCGAATAAGGGCGCGTTTCCAGCCCGGTGAACACGTTCTTGAACGGCACCATGCCCGCATTGACGAACATCAGCGTGGGGTCGTTCTGCGGCACCAGCGGCGCAGACGCGATGCGGGCGTGCCCGGCGGCCTCGAAATAGTCGAGGAAGGAGCGGCGGATGTCGTTGGTCGCGGTCATGCACCGCGATGTAAGCGAGGACCGCCGCGCGCTCAACTGCCGTGGTTGGGAATGGGGTGATTGGGTCGGGTCGCGGGGGGGGGGCGTGTTTGTGCTGCGGCTCGCGCCGCAGGGGCGGCCCCGGCCCGCTCCCCCACCCGGCCTCCCAACGGCAGGTTACGCTATGGGAGGCCGGGTGGGGGAGCGGGCCGGGGCCGCGACAAACCAAAACTCCCGGTGCCGCGGCCACACCACCCCCGCCTCCCGCTCAGCGGCAGCGGTCCGAGCGGTCGACCTCGCGGCCGAGCAGCGCGCCGCCTGCGGCACCCAAGATCGTTCCGACCGCCCGGTTGCGGCCGCCATCGACCGCCCGGCCGAGCAGCGCGCCCGCCGCACCGCCCAGGATCGCGCCAGTGGTGCCGCTGTCGCGGCGGCAGCGCTGGCCGGCCCAGGCGCGGCGGTCGCGCCGATCCCAATCGCGGCCTTCCCAATCGCGCCCGGCCCAGCGCCGGTCATTCCAGCGGCGATCGTCCCGGCGGCGGTCGGCGCGCCAGTCGCGGTCATCGTCCCAGTCGCCCCGATCCCAGCCGGACCGGTCCCAGCCCGCACCTTCCCAGCCGGCCAGCTGCACGCCCGGATCGGCAGCGGCCGGCGCGGCGAGCGCCGACAGCCCGAGGCCCGCAGTGGCGATCATGAGGATCAGTTTGCGCATCGTCGGTTCCTTGTCCGAAAAGTTCATGACGGCCTTGTGCCCGATCCTGTCTGAACGGGCTTTGATCGCGCCGTTCATCTGGCGAACAGCTGCGCCCGCAGGTGACGCGGTGCGTTGGCGGCGCTATCAGCGCGGCCATGTCCGCCCTTTTCTTTCCGCACCGCCATCTGCTCGGCATCGCCGGCCTGCAGCCGCACGAGATCGGCTTTCTCCTCGACGAGGCCGAACAATGGGTGGCGATGAACCGCGCCACCCAGAAGCATGACAACCGGCTGAACGGGCTGACGCTGATCAACGCCTTTTTCGAAAACTCCACCCGCACGCTGCTGTCGTTCGAAATCGCCGGCAAAAGGCTGGGTGCGGACGTGGTCAACATGCACGCCGCCCAGTCGAGCGTGAAGAAGGGCGAAACGCTGATCGACACGGCGATGACGCTCAATGCGATGCGCGCCGACATGATCGTGATCCGCCATGCCAGTTCGGGGGCGGTGCAGCTGATCGCCGACAAGGTCGACTGCCCGGTGCTGAACGCCGGCGACGGGCGGCACGAACACCCGACCCAGGCGCTGCTCGACGCGCTGACGATCAGGCGGCGCAAGGGCCAGATTGCCGGGCTGGTGATCGCGATCTGCGGCGATGTGCTGCACAGCCGCGTCGCCCGGTCGAACATCCTGGCGCTGACCGCGCTCGGCGCCGATGTGCGCGTCGTCGCGCCGCCGACGCTGATCCCGCCCGATCTCGACCGGATGCATGTCGCCCGATTCACCGACATGGATGCCGGGCTGGACGGCGCCGATGTGGTGATGATGCTGCGCCTCCAGACCGAACGGATGGCCGGCGGCTTCGTGCCGTCGCTGCGCGAATATCACGCATTCTGGGGGCTGACGCCCGAACGGCTCGCCCGCGCCAGGCCCGATGCGCTCGTCATGCATCCCGGGCCGATGAACCGGGGCGTCGAGATCGCGTCGAGCGTCGCCGACGATCCGGCGCGCTCGGCGATCACCGAACAGGTCGAAATGGGGGTGGCGGTGCGCATGGCCTGCCTTGATGTGCTGACGCGCCGCGCGCGCGGGATGGAGGGCTGGGCATGACGGGGCCGAGCATGACGGGGCTGGGCATGACCGCGATCCTGGGCGCGCGCCTGCCGGACGGCACGGCGGCGGACATTCTGATCGAGAACGGGCGGATCGCGCGCATCGGCGCGGTCAGCCCGCCTGCGGGTGCACGGGTGGTCGAGGCGACGGGTGCGCTGCTTGCCCCCGGCATTGTCGATCTGGGCGTATTCCGCGTCGACGGCCCGGCGTTCCGCTTCGGCGGCATCGTGCGCGCGGCGCTGATGCCCGATCAGGGGCCGCCGCTTGACGATCCCGGCCTGATCCAGCGCGCCGCCTATTCGGGCAAGCCCGATATCTGGGTGCATCCGCTGGCGGCGGCGACGCGCGGCCTTGCGGGGCGGAGCTGGCCGAAATCGGGCTGATGAAGGCGGCGGGCGCGCGCGGCGTGGCGACCGGGCGGCGCTGGATCGCCGACAGCGCAGTGATGGCGCGGGTGATGGCCTATGCCCGCGCGTTCGACCTGCCGGTCATCACCCATGCCGAGGATGGCGGGCTGGCGGCGGGCGCGGTGGCGACGGCGGGCGAGACATCGACCCGGCTGGGCCTGGCTGCGGCACCGGCAATCGCCGAGGCGATGGCGATCGCCCGCGACCTGATGCTGGCCGAGGAAACCGGCGCACGGCTGCACATCCGCCAGGTGACGACGGCGCGCGGGTTCGATCTGGTGCGCGCGGCCAAGGCGCGCGGACTGCCGGTCACCTGCGGGATCACCCCGGCGCATCTGTTCCTGTCGGATCTGGCGACCGCCGATTTCCGCACCTTTGCCCATGTGTCACCGCCGCTGCGCAGCGAGGCCGACCGGCTGGCGGCGCGCGCCGCGGTCGCCGACGGCACGGTCGATGTCATCGCATCGGGCCATGACCCGCGCGGGCCTGAAGACAAGCGGCTGCCCTTTGCCGATTCGGCCCCGGGTGCCGCGGGCGCGGAAACGCTGCTGCCGCTGGCGCTCAATCTGGTGCGCGACGGGCTGATCGACACGGGGCGGCTGTTCGAGTTGCTGGCCGCGCGGCCGGCGGCGATCCTGGGGCTGGACGGCGGCGTGATCGCCGAAGGCGCGCCCGCCGATCTGGCGCTGATCGACCCGGATGCCCCCTGGCAGGTCTCGTCGGAGCGGATGAAGGCCGCAGCCGGCAACACGCCGTTCGACCGGCTGCCCGTGCAGGGCCGCGTGCTGCGCCTGTTCAAGGGCGGGCGCGAACTGGGCTAAAGCATTTTCGAGCCGCGCGGCGTCACCCGGCGGCTCAGCGGGCCGCCAGCCGCACCCCCGGCTTCGCGGCCCAGCGCGGCGTCATGTCGCCGGCCACCGGACGGATGAAGCACTGGCTGCCGCGTGCGCGCAGCTTGAGGCACAGGGCGGCGGCGTCGGCGCGGCTTTCAAACCCCGCGACCGCCAGCCGGTAGACCAGCCCCGCACCATGGCGCGCGGTCGCGATCGCCGGGCTGTGCGTGCCGAGCATCGGCATCCGGCCGATCGCCGCCTGCCAGCCGGTCTCGGCGCGGGCGACGCTTGAATAGGCGCCAAGCTGGACGGCGAAGCGTCCCGACGCGGCCGGCGTATAGGTTGCGCGCTGCAGCCGAGCGATGGGCGACGGGCCGGATGCTGCCGCAACACGCACGGCGGTGCGGATCGCGCTCCCCCGGATCGCGACGGGCTGCACAATCTCGGCAGGCGGCGCGAAGCGGATCGCGGATGCGAGCGCAGCTGGCGCGGCCGGGCGTGGTGCGGCGGCGTCCGGCACAGATGCGGGCGCCGCGGCGATGGCCGGTGCGGGCAGCGGCGCGGCACCATCGTCAAGGCGGCGCGGCGGCGGCGGCGCGGCCTCTGCCTGCCGTGCCGGCTCAGGCGCAGGCGCAGGCGCAGACGACGGCAGCAGCGCCAGCCGCTCGGGCATTCCGGCATCAGGCACCGGGGTGATGCGCAGCACGGCGGCCACGCGCATCGCGGGGCGGGCTTCGGCAGCAAGATCGGACCATGCCAGCAGCCGCCGGGCGACCAGCTGCGGCTTCAGATCGAGCGAAGCGGCCATCCGCGCCTCCGCCCAGCGCCCGGCAAGGGCATAGGCAAGCGCGAGATTCTGGCGGCTTTGCGGCGTCGACCGGCCGGTGCGGACCAGCTCTTCAAGCAGCGCCGCGCCCGTGCCGGGATCGCCAGCCAGGGCGAGCGCCAGGCCGCGATCTGCCGCCGGGATATGGTCTGCATGCGCGGCGACGACCGCGCGCGCGCCCTCTGCATCGCCGGTGCCCAGCCGGGCGAGCGCGAGCTTGAGCGCCGCCCCCGGATGCGCGGGATCGAGCGCGAGCGTGTCGGCAAATGCCGTTTCCGCCGAAGCGAGCCGCCCGGCGGCAAGATAGGCGCGGCCGAGCAGCATCCGCGACCCGGCATTGTCCGGCACCAGCGCGACGGCATGTTCGGCCTGGATCACCGCCATGTCATGATCGCCGCGCGCCAGCGCCCGCGCCGCACGTTCGGCGGCGCGCCCCGCCTCGCGCATCGCCTGCGGGGCGGGCGGCGCGGCGAAATCGGCATAGGCGTTCTGCGCAACGGTCAGGCCCGCCACGACCATCGAGGCGGCGGCCAGATGAAGGGGCAGGCGTCGGCGCATGGCGTCTTTCCTCTGTTGACCCTTAGCTGGCGGCGCGGGCGGGAACATGCCCGGCCAGATCGTCCAGTTCCGGCATGGCGGCGAGAAACTGATCCAGCGCCTCGGTCACGATCTGCTGGGCCGAGCGGTTGCGCACCGCCGAGGCCAGCCGCAGCCGCAGATGACGGTCGCCATCGAGGCGCAGCGTGAAGGCGGCCTTGCGGCCCTGATCGGCGCGTCCCGGTTCGGTGAGGGTCTGGTTTCCAGCGGCCGCCGCCGGGCGCATGGCGGCGCGGCGCGGCGCGCGCCGGGGGACCGGGCGATGGGCACCACGGCCGCCTCGACCGGAGCTTCCACAGACGGCGCTTCGAAAGACGGCGCTTGGGCGGGCGGCGGGGCCGCTTCCGCTTCGACCGGAACCGGCGTCACCGCGCGCGGCGCGGGGTCGAGCGGCTGGACCGGCGCGGGCGGCACGTCATAGCCCATGTCGTTCCAGCCGAGATCGTCGCGCGCCGCCGCGGCCATGCCGAAACCGGCAAATCCCTGCGGGCGCATCGCGGGCTTGGCCTGGCCCTTGCGGGCGAGCAGGCCGGACGACAGCGAGGCGAAGGGCTTGGCTTCCATGGCCCCCTCCCCGCTTACTGGCCGACGACGCGGCGGCCAAAGCCGCCAACGGGACGCGCGCCGACCGCCGCATGCGGCTGAGCGCCCGGCACGCTGAACACCGTGCGGCGGAAATTCTTTTCCAGCCGGTCGGCGACATAGGTCCACAGTTCCTCGACCTCGCGGGCCGATTTGCCCGACGGATCGACCTCCATCACCGTGCGACCATCGATCATCGAGGCGGCGAAATCGGTGCGGTGGTGGATCGTCACCGGGGCGACGGTGCCGTGCTGCGACAGCGCGACTGCCGCTTCGGAGGTGATGCGCGCCTTGGGGGTCGCGGCGTTGACGACGAAGATCAGCGCCTTGCCCGCCCGGTCGCACAGATCGACCGTCGCGCCCACGGCGCGCAGATCGTGCGGGCTGGGACGGGTCGGGATGACGATCAGTTCGGCGACCGCGATCACGCTCTGGATCGCCATGGTGATGGCGGGCGGCGTGTCGATCACCGCCAGCTTGAACCCCTGCTGGCGCAGCACCTCGAGATCGGCGGCGAGCCGGGCCACCGTCGTCTGCGCAAAGGCCGGATATTCGGCCTCACGCTCGTTCCACCAGTCGGCGAGCGAGCCCTGCGGGTCGATATCGATGAGCACGACCGGCCCGGCACCGGCCCGCTGGGCCTGCACGGCGAGATGGCCGGACAGGGTGGTCTTGCCCGATCCTCCCTTTTGCGATGCCATCGCAAGAACGCGCATGATGGTCCTCTCGGGGTGTTGCAGTCAGCCTGAAAAGTCGCATGCGAGGCGCTAAGATAGGGTTAATCCGGGGGGTGTGCGCCCTCGGGCGGCGCGGCGGCAAAAGGGGCGGAAATCCGGCTGGAACGATGCTTGGCCGCGCGTTAGGGATGATCGTTGCGGGGGAAAAAATGGCGCACAACTCACGGTTCCGGCACCGGATATCGGCATTTGACGGGCGGGCATGGCCGATCGCGGCGGCGCTGGCGCTGGCCGGGCCTGCCGGCCTGGCGGCGGCAGCAATAGGGGCTGGGCAGGACGCGCAGCCGGGTGCCGGACCGGCAGGGCTGTCAGCGGTCGACCCCGCCCAGATCATGCTGTGGCGGCGGCTGGCGGCGTCGGGCAATGCCGAGGCGCAATACCGGCTGGGCGATGCGCTGCGCCGCGGCACCGGCGTCGCCGCCGATGCGGCGGAGGCAGAGCGCCAGTTCCGCGCCGCCGCCGCGCAGGGCCATGGCCCGGCAGGCGACGAGCTGGGGCTGCTGCTGTTTGCAACCGGCCGGCATCATGAGGCGATGGACTGGCTGGGCCGCGCGGCGGAGCGCGGCGATCCGCGCGCGCGCTACATCTATGCGACCGCTTTGTTCAACGGCGACTATGTCGCGCGCGACTGGGGCCGCGCCTATGCGCTGATGGCACTCGCCGCGCGCGACGGCCTGCCCGCCGCCCAGACCAGCCTGGCCCAGATGGACCGCTATATCCCCGCCGATCAACGGGCAGCGGCGCTTCGCGGCGCGGGGCTGACGGGGGCACGGCCGGTTCCCAAATCAGCCCCGGCCCCCGCAACGGCCCGGCCGTCGACGGCAACGCCGCGCCCGGCCGCGCCTGCCCGGCCAGCCCCCGCCCAGCCAGCCCCCGCTCCGCCGTCCCCCGCCCCGGTGCCGGGCACGGCTCCGGCGGCGAAGGCGGGCGGGCGCTACATCGTCCAGCTGGGGGCCTATGCGGGGCGCGCGCTGGCCGAGGCGCAGTGGCAGATCTTCACCCGTCGCTTTCCCGAGCTGGCATCGCTCAAACCCGTCATCGGCAGCGCCGGGGCGCTGACCCGGCTGCGCACCGGGCCGTTCGCCGACCGCGCGGCGGCAGAGCGGCTGTGCACGCGGGTGACGGCGGCACGGCTGCCCTGCCTTGTGCTCAGGGACTGACCGGCCATGACCCTCTCCCCCGCCGATACCGACCGGCTGCTGCGCGACGGCGTGGCGGCGATGCAGCGCCATGACGCGCGCGCCGCGCGGCAGGCGTTCGAGACCGTCGCCGCCGCCGTGCCGCCCGGCCAGCCGGGGCCGTGGCTGCTCGTCGCCCAGGCATGCCGGCTCGACCGCGACGATGCGGCCGAGCTGGCGGCGCTCGACCGGCTGCTTGCCGAACAGCCGCGCCATGTGCGCGGGCTGATCATGAAGGGCGAGCTATTCGACCGCCAGGGCGATGGCCGCGCCGCGCAGAGCTTCTACCGGCTGGCGCTGAGCGTCGCCGAAACCGGGCCGGCACCGCCGCCGGGGCTGGCCGCCGATCTGGACCGCGCGCGCCAGGGCGTCGCGCGCGAGGCCGCGCGCTACCGCACCCATCTGGACGAGACGCTGGCGCGTGCCGGGCTGACGCCCGGTCACATGAGCGGCCGGGTACGCCAGGCGCTGGCGCTCGCCAATGGCGAGGCGCGGCTGTTCCTGCAGGAACCGACCAGCTTTTATTTCCCCGGCCTGCCGCAGATCCAGTTCTACGACCCGGCGGATTTCGACTGGGCGGCGGAGATCGAGGCACGGACCGAGGCCATCGCCGCCGAGCTTCATGCGGTGCTCGCCACGCGCGGCGGCTTTGAGCCTTATGTGGCCAACGATCCCAACCGGCCGGCCAAGACCCACCGGCTGGTCGACAATCCCGACTGGGGGGCGTTCCACCTGCTGCGCGCCGGCCCGGTGCCGGGCAATGCGGAGCAATGCCCCGAAACGCTCGCCGCGCTGGCGCTGGCACCCCAGCCGGTGATCGCCGGCCGCTCGCCCATGGCGCTGTTTTCATTGCTCCGGCCCGGCACGCACATTTTTGCCCATAACGGCATGCTCAACACCCGGCTGATCTGCCATCTGCCGCTGATCGTGCCGCCGGGCTGCCGGTTGCGCGTGGGCAATGAAACCCGCGCCTGGGAACGCGGGCAGCTGCTGATCTTCGACGATTCGATCGAACATGAGGCGTGGAACGACAGCGCGGACACGCGCGTGATCCTGCTGTTTGAAATCTGGCGACCGGAAATCTCGGCCGACGAGCGCGCCGCGCTGACCATCCTGTTCGAGGCGATCGACGCCTATCGCGGCGCACCGCTGGACATGGACGGCTAAGGAGACGACTAAGGGGACGGCTGGCGCGCGCGCCCTCAGGCAACCCAGTCGGCGCGCGGGATGCCGAGCGCGTGAAGGATCGCCGTCAGGTCGCCATGCCGGACCCCGGCATCGGCGGCGGCATGGGCAACCGGCTTGGCGCGATAGGCAAAGCCGAGCCCGGCCTGCTGAAGCATCGGAATGTCGTTCGCCCCGTCGCCGACCGCCACCGCCTGTGCGGGCGTGATGCCGAGCGCTGCCGCCTCGGCCAGCAGCCGCTCGCGCTTGGCTTCGGCACCCAGCACCGGCGGCACGACCCGCCCGGTCAGCCGCCCGTCCGCCAGTTCGAGCGTGTTGGCAAAGGCGGCGTGAAAGCCGATCTCGCGCGCCACCCGCGCGGCGAAATGGGTGAAGCCGCCCGACACCAGCACGCAGCGCACACCGCGCGCGGCGAGCGTCGCGACCAAGGCGCGCGCACCCGGCATCAGCCGCACCCGCTCGTCATGGCAGCGGGCGAGCACCGCCTCATCCAGCCCGGCGAGCAGCGCGACCCGCGCCGCCAGCGCGGCGGCGAAATCCAGCTCGCCGCGCATCGCCCGTTCGGTCACCGCCGCGACCTCGGCCTTGACCCCTGCATAATCGGCCAGCTCGTCGATGCATTCAACGGTGATCATCGTCGAATCCATGTCCGCGACGAACAGCCGGGGCAGCGTGCGCGGCCAGGGCTGGACCAGAATGTCGCAGCCAGACAGGCCCTGCCCGTCGGCGCATGCCGCCTCGAGCGCGGCGCGCGCCGCGCCCCGGTCGCCGGCAAACACCAGATCGACCGCGCCGTCGCGCACATGCGTCGCGGTGACCGGCATGGCCGCCGCCGCCAGCACGGCGCGGGCTGTCGCGACTTGATCTTCAGCCGCGTCCGGCGTTGGAAGGAGCGTGACGACGGAAAATGACATGACGGCGATGGTCATTGCAGGCCCGACCGCCAGCGGCAAGAGCGCGCTTGCGCTCGCGCTCGCCCGGCTTGGTCCGGTCACGATCATCAACGCCGATTCCGCCCAGGTCTATGCCGATCTGCGCGTGCTGAGCGCCCGGCCCGACGATGCCGACATGGCCGCCGCGCCGCACCGGCTGTTCGGCCATGTCGACGGCGCGACCGCCTGTTCGGCGGCTGCCTGGGCGGCGGACGCGCGCGCCGAAATCGCCGCCGCGCATGCCGCCGGGCGGCTGCCGGTGCTGGTCGGCGGCACCGGGCTTTATCTGCGCACGCTGATCGACGGCATTGCGCCGGTGCCGGACATCGATCCCGATGTGCGCGCGGCGGTGCGCGCGCTGCCGGTTGCCGATGCCCATGCCGCCCTCGCCCGCGAGGATCCGGCGGCGGCGGCGCGGCTCAACCCCGCCGACACCGCGCGCATCGCCCGCGCGCTCGAGGTGATCCGCGCGACCGGCCGGCCGCTTGCCGCCTGGCAGGCCGAACGGGTGGGCGGCATCGGCCACCGGCTAGCGCTGAGCGCGGCGATCCTGATGCCGCCGCGCGACTGGCTCTATCGGCGCTGCGACACCCGCTTTGCCGCGATGCTGGACGGCGGCGCGCGGGACGAGGTTGCCCGGCTGGTCGCGCGCGGGCTTGATCCCGCACTGCCGGTGATGCGCGCGATCGGCGTGCCGGAAATCGCCGCGCTGCTTGCCGGCACGCTGACGCGCGACGACGCCATCGCGGCGGGCAGCCTTGCCACCCGCCGCTATGCCAAGCGCCAATACACCTGGTTCCGCCACCAGCCGCCGCCGGGCTGGCGGCGGATCGAACAGCCGCTCGATGCTGCTGGGATCGAGGCGGAAGCAATAAAGTTATACGAAACATCGTTGACGCGACCGAATATTGCGGGTAGCTGACCGCTCCCCGCACTGTTCGAGAAGCAAAGGACCGATGACATGACCCGCGAGCGTTCCGGCGCAGACATATTGGTCGAAGCGCTGACCGATCTCGGGGTCGAGGTCGTGTTCGGCTATCCGGGCGGCGCGGTGCTCCCGATTTACGACGCGCTGTTCCGGCAGAAGCGCATCCGCCACATTCTGGTGCGCCACGAACAGGCCGCCACCCATGCCGCCGAGGGCTATGCCCGCGCCACCGGCAAGCCGGGGGTCGTGCTCGTCACCTCCGGCCCCGGGGCGACCAATGCGGTCACCGGCATCACCGATGCGCTGATGGACTCGATCCCGATGGTGGTCATCACCGGCCAGGTGCCCACCAGCCTCATTGGCACCGATGCGTTTCAGGAGGCCGATACCGTCGGCATCACCCGCCACTGCACCAAGCATAATTATCTGGTCAGCCACCCGTCGCGGCTGGGCGCCATCGTGCATGAGGCGTTCCACATCGCGACCTCGGGCCGCCCGGGGCCGGTGGTGATCGACATCCCCAAGGACGTGCAGGTCGCAACCGCCACCTACACCCGCCCCGGCCCCATCCAGCACAAGACCTATCGCCCGCAGGTCAAGGCCGAGCCGACGAAGATCGAGGCGGCGATCGAGATGCTGGCGTCGGCGAAGCGGCCGATCCTCTACACCGGCGGCGGCATCATCAACTCGGGGCCGGGCGCCAGCCAGCTGCTGCGCGAACTGGCGCGCATCACCGGCGCGCCCGTCACCTCGACGCTGATGGGGCTGGGCGCCTATCCGGCCAGCGATCCGCAGTTCCTCGGCATGCTGGGCATGCACGGCACCTATGAAGCCAATATGGCGATGAACCGGGCCGATGTGATGGTCTGCCTCGGCGCGCGCTTCGACGACCGGGTGACCGGCCGGCTTGACGCGTTCAGCCCGCACTCGCTGAAGATCCATGTCGATATCGACCGGTCGTCGATCAACAAGACGGTCAGGGTCGATCTGGGCATCGTCGCCGATGTCGGCCGCGCGCTTGAGGACATGGTCAGAGTGTGGAAGGCGCGGCAGCATCCCCGCCCCGATCTGGCCGCCTGGTGGGCCGAGATCGAGGGCTGGCGCGCGCGCCAGTGCCTGGGCTTTCGCGAGGACGGGCCGGAAATCATGCCGCAGCGCGCGATCCGGGCGCTGTGGGACGCGACGCGCCACAAGGCCCCGATCGTGTCGACCGAGGTTGGCCAGCACCAGATGTGGGCGGCCCAGCATTTCGGGTTCGACGCGCCCAACAAATGGCTGACCTCGGGGGGCTTGGCACGATGGGCTATGGGCTGCCCGCCGCGATCGGCGCGCAGATCGGCCATCCGGGCGCGCTCGTCATCGACATTGCCGGCGAGGCGTCGATCCAGATGAACATCCAGGAACTGGCCACCGCCACCCAATACCGGCTGCCGGTCAAGGTGTTCATCCTCAACAATGAATATATGGGCATGGTGCGCCAGTGGCAGGACCTGACCTATGGCGGCCGCCATGCCGAAAGCTATTCGGATTCGCTGCCCGATTTCGTCAGACTGGCCGAAGCCTATGGCTGGAAGGGCATCCGCATCGAACGGCGCGACGAGCTGGAGGACGGGATTGCCGACATGCTGGCCCATGACGGACCGGTGATGGTCGATTGCCGGGTGGCAAAGCTCGCCAACTGCTTCCCGATGATCCCCTCGGGCGCCGCCCATACCGACATGCTGCTCGACCAGGCCGAAGTGTCCGGCGAGATGGACGACGAAGCCAAGGCCCTGGTGTAAGACGATGCGCCTGAAAGAAGCCGCGCGCGAGCGCCACACCCTGTCCGTGACCGTCGACAATGAGGCAGGCATCCTTGCCCGCATCGCCGGCATGTTTTCCGCCCGGGGCTATAATATCGAAAGCCTGACGGTCGCCGATGTGACCGAGGATGAAAGCATCAGCCGGATCACCATCGTCACCTCCGGCGCGCCGCCGGTGATCGAGCAGATCATCGCCCAGCTCGACCGGCTGGTTCCCGTCCACAAGGTCACCGACCTGACCGAGCTTGGCCCGCATGTCGAACGCGAGCTGGCGCTGGTGAAGGTGGCGGGCCAGGGCGACCAGCGGATCGAGGCGCTGCGCCTGGCCGATGTCTACCGCGCCCGCGTGATCGACGCGACGACCGGCAGCTTCGTGTTCGAAGTCACCGGATCGTCGGAAAAGGTCGACACGTTCATCGGCCTGATGCGCGAGGTCGGGCTGGTCGAAGTGGCGCGCACCGGCGTCGTCGCCATCGCGCGCGGCCGCGAGGCGGTCTAGGATCAACACGCAAACGAGATTGCGGGCCGCGCGGCTGATGCCGGTCCGCGAACATGGAAAGGGGTCAACGGGAATGCGCGTTTATTACGACCGGGATGCGGATATCGGGCTGGTCAAGGGCCGGAAGATCGCCGTCCTCGGCTATGGCAGCCAGGGCCATGCCCATGCCCAGAATCTGCGCGATTCAGGGGTCGCCGAAGTCGCGGTCGCGCTGCGCCCCGGCTCCGCCACCGCCGCCAAGGCCGAGGCGGCGGGCTTCAAGGTGCTCGCCAATGCCGATGCCGCGCGCTGGGCCGATCTGATCATGATCCTCGCCCCCGACGAGCATCAGGCGGCGATCTATGCCGAGGATCTGGCCCCCAATATGAAGCAGGGTGCAGCCCTTGCCTTTGCGCACGGGCTCAACATCCATTTCGGGCTGATCGAGCCGCGCGCCGACCTCGACGTCATCATGATCGCGCCCAAGGGGCCGGGCCATACGGTGCGTTCGGAATATCTGAAGGGCGGCGGCGTGCCGTGCCTGATGGCCGTGCATCAGGATGCCTCAGGCAACGCGCATGACCTTGCCCTTGCCTATGCCTCGGCAATCGGCGGCGGCCGTTCGGGCATCATCGAAACCAACTTCCGCGAAGAATGCGAAACCGATCTGTTCGGCGAGCAGGCGGTGCTGTGCGGGGGCCTGAGCCACCTGATCACCGCCGGGTTCGAAACGCTGGTCGAGGCCGGCTATGCCCCTGAAATGGCCTATTTCGAGTGCCTGCACGAGGTGAAGCTGATCGTCGACCTGATGTATGAAGGCGGCATCGCCAACATGCGCTATTCGATTTCCAACACCGCCGAATATGGCGACATCACCACCGGCCCGCGCATCATCACCGACGAGACGAAGCGCGAGATGAAGCGCGTGCTCGAGGACATTCAGGCCGGGCGCTTCGTCAGCCGGTTCGTCCTCGACAACCGCGCCGGCCAGCCCGAGCTGAAGGCGGCGCGCAAGCGGGCGGCGGCGCATCCGATCGAAAAGGTCGGGGCGGAGCTGCGCGCGATGATGCCGTGGATCGGCGCCAACAAGCTGGTCGACAAAAGCCGCAACTGACGCGGGCGCGGGGCTTGAACCGCGCCGCCGTCCCCCCGACATGCCGGGTCGCCCGCACAGCCATGCGCGGGCGACCCACAAGCCTGATCCGGGAGGACCACCGATGACGCGCCTTGCCCCTGCCGCCGCCATGCTGCTTGCCCTGCCCGTGCTGGGCGGATCCTTCGCGACCGGCCTGACCGCCATCGCCCAGACCGCACCCGCCACCCCCGGCGCGGTCGATCCGTCGCGCGTCGCACCTGGCCGCTACGCCACCGATCCGGCGCACACGCTGATCGGCTATTCGGTCAACCATTTCGGTTTCAACGATTATTTCGGGATTTTCGGCAACGCGACCGGTACGCTCGACATCGATCCGGCGCGCCCTGAACAGGCCAAGGTCGCGATCGACGTGCCGCTGACCGGGCTGGTCAATGCCAGCGCCAAGCTGACCGAGCACATGTTGAGCGCCGATTTCTTCGACGCCGCCCGCCATCCGGGCGCACGGTTCGTCTCGACCCGCATCAGTGTCGATCCCGCCGACCGCACCAGGGCGCGGATCGAGGGCGAACTGACCATCCGCGGCGTCACCCGCCCGGTCACGCTCGCGGCGCGCTTCACCGGCGCGGGCGTCAACCCGATGTCGCGCAAGGCGACGATCGGCTTTCAGGCCGAGGCGACGATCAAACGTTCCGATTTCGGCATGACCTATGCGCTCGGCCCAGTCAGCGACGCGGTGACGCTCGACATCAGCGTCGCGTTCGAAAAGCAGGGCTGAACGGGGGAGCATCGGGCGTTGCCTGTTGCGCGCCTCCCGGCGCGGGGGCGGCACCGGCCCGCTCCCGGTTGTTTGTGCCGCGCCTCGCGGCGCGGGGGCGGCACCGGCCCGCTCCCCCACCCGGCCTCCCATAGCGTAACCTGCCGTGGGGAGGCCGGGTGGGGGAGCGGGCCGGTGCCGTTCTTCCCAATCAACAAACTCCCGGTGCCGTTCTTCCCAATCAACA